>JAWOCD010000037.1:0-23510 GCA_046483985.1 Promethearchaeia archaeon | reverse complement strand
GGATGGCTGTGGACTACCGCCAATAACGGGACCGATGGCTATTTTAACATCACCGTTAATCCAGGTGCGATCAATTCTGCGGGTCTAATCGATGTACAACTCATGGCGAACAAATCCTTTTACGATAATAAAACCGACACCTACAACTTTTATCTGGTGCGGGAAACCCAATTTACCATAATTGCTCCGGCAGAAGGCATTAGCAAGCGGACCGATGATACGCTATTCAATATTACCGTGTACTACGAAGATCTCAACTTAGACGAGGGTATCAACGGCAATATCTCTTACAATATCGACGGGCAAGGATGGCTCTGGACCACCGCCAATAACGGTACCGATGGCTATTTCAACATCACCGTCAACCCGAGTGCGATCGATTCGGCAGGTCAAATTGATGTCCAACTCATGGCCAATAAATCCTTCTACGACAATAAAACCGACACCTACAGCTTTTATCTGGTGCGCGAGACCCAATTTACCATCATCGAACCGGAAGAGGATATTAACAATCGGACCGACGATGCACCCTTTAATATTACCGTGTACTACGAAGATCTTCATCTAGAGGAGGGCATCGACGGTAATATCTCCTATAATATCGACGGGCAAGGATGGCTATGGACTACCGCCACCAACGGTACCGATGGGTATTTTAATATCACCGTCAATCCGGGTGCGATCGATTCGGCGGGTCCAATCGATGTCCAACTCATGGTCAACAAATCCTTTTACGACAACAAAACCGATACCTACAATTTTTACCTTGAACGAGTAACAGAGCTAATTATTGACGAACAGACACCGGCCCAATACCAAGACTGGT
This sequence comes from Promethearchaeia archaeon, assembly GCA_046483985.1. Taxonomy (GTDB): domain Archaea; phylum Asgardarchaeota; class Lokiarchaeia; order Sigyniarchaeales; family SOKP01; genus JAWOCD01. The sequence goes on along the minus strand of JAWOCD010000037.1, from coordinate 22,684 downwards.
TATCGACGGAGCGCTTCAATATTACCCTTTTCTACAACGATACCGTCTTAGACCAGGGTATTGAAGAGGCGGAAATACTCCATGATGTAAACGGCACAGGGTATGAGAGCACAAACTACAAGGATGTAGGGGGGGGATATTACAATTTAACGGTTTATAATTGGCAAGTCCGCACGGTCGGGTATGGACACATTCAGATAACCATCAACACCTCCTTGCAATATTATATCAACCGATCTGTAAAATACAATTATTATCTCTATAATGCAACCCAACAGTCCATTGACCCGAGCGTTCTGACCGTGGTACGAGGAAACAACGCCACATTTACCGGAGAGTATATGTGGAACGAGAGCTCGCCCATTTCCGGCGCAACCGTAGAAGTCACCTCCATTGACGAGAAGTTTATTCATTCTTGGAATGACAATGATGACGGAACCTACGATTTAGTCTTGAATACCAGTAAGGTCGTGGGAAACGGAAGCACTCCCTATTCGATCACCTTTGAGATCTATTCCCAATGGAACCAGACGCAGGTCTATGATGTGCAGCTGTATATCTGGAATCGGACGGATTACGCAATCAAGGGGTTAAATCAGAGCGTCTACGGCCATACGATCCAATCCGAGCCGTGGAACATCTATTACGGCGAGGACGTGACCTTCAACCTTTCGTATTTTGACACCGACAACGGAGACGAATTGATCTCCGGGGCGTGGAGCAACCTAACGATATATAACGAAACAGATTCGTGGTCCCCCGTGGTCATTACCACAGACACCGACGGATATTATATCTCCACGTTAAATACAGAAAGCCTCTATGCGGGAACCTACGATGTAGATGTCGCCTTAAACGCTACCTATTACAACACCACCGTCGATACCTTTTCCCTTACCATTCTCGAGTGCAATACCTCGGTCAATATGGTAAACCTTACCCAATATGAGCAGAACGTGAAGCTGAATGGGACGGCGTTTGAAGCGTTTAAAGGGAAAAATCTCACCGTGTATATGAATTACCAGAATTACTACACCGACGAGAAACTTGCCGGCGCCGCGGGAAATTTGAGCTTTTATAACGGATACGATACCGAATACTATATCGCCGATGAGAGCGGCGGGATATACAGCTGGGAGGTCAATACCAGCAAGCTCGCGGTAGGTGATGGGTATTCCTTTAATGTCACGTTTGAAAAAGAGAATTATCAGGCAAATACCACGACGTGGCGGTTTGATATCAATATTATCCACACCAATGTCACCATCGATCAGGTCTACGATGATACGGGCGAACTGTCCGAATCCTATGAAAACGGATACCGATATTATACCACCACGGGTGTTTCCAATGTAACCGTACGCGTGACCTATTGGGATGTAAACCATTCCTATGTAATTGGAAACGCAGGCGGAAATCTGAACGTGACCTTGGGAGACGATTTAATTGAGGAACTTGATAATTCGACGGATGCAAACGGGCAAGCATGGTTCGAACTGAATTCCACGGGATACGATGAGCCCGAATATACGGTAAATATAACCTTCGCGAAGCCGAACTATTATTCTTCCCACAGCGGGTTTAACCTCTCAATCGTTGATTACCAAACGAATGCATCTATTTTAGCGGTTAATCAAACCGGTGGCAAGACCTCCGTGCAGTACAGCGAAACGGATGACTATTGGCTGGTTTATCGAAACTACGACACCATCTTTCTGGCGGAGTATATAAACACAAATACCACCGAAGGAATTGAAGAGGCGAATGCGCGTTTTGAAATCCCGGATCTTTCGATCTCTATTTCTAACACCACGGGTCCTGATGGCAATTGCTCATTTCTGGTCCCGACGCATAACATGACAACGGGCACGCATGGGTTCACCATTAGATTTTCCAAGGATAACCACGAAAACAGTGAGATAAGCGGCTCCCTAAAAGTAGTCTATATTCCGACAAACGGGTCGTTGGAAGACGTGGTTCAATTGGACCATGAAACCAAACAACCCAAAACACTCGAGAAGGAAGAGACTAATACTACGTATTTTGGGTACTTGGGATATAATACAACGGTGACCTTCTCCTACTGGGATAAACTGAACAAAAAGTGGATAAGTGAAGGTGCGAACTGCTCGCTCTTGTTTGATGAAGAGTATTATTACAACGCCAGCACGGTTACTAACGGAAACTATTCGTGGACGATTCCTACCTTCAACAAAGAGGGAACCTTTGTCATTGAAATTAATATGTCGAAGTTCAATTGGGCAAACGTCACACATAAGTTCAATCTCACCATTCGGGCCCGACCGACCGACCTCTCCTTGGAGCAAGTGTTCCCAGATGAAACTGGAGAGTATGAGTCGGATGATGTGTTCAATATCACGGTCTATTTCAATGACACGATCCCAAACGAAGGTCTTACAAATGCAAGTATCACGGCATTAATTAACGGCAAAGAATATTCAGCCAAAAGGCACGATTATAATAATGGCTATTACAACATCACCGTCAATTGCAGCGATAATGACTTCTGGGGCTACGGACCATTCACCATCGACATTCTTATCAATAAAACCTTTTACGTGAATCAATCCGTTGAATATGAATTCGATATCACCGCGCTTTCCAAATTATCACTGGATGGGCCAAAACAAACGGAATATTTCGCAAATGAAAGCTTTACCATTATCCTCAACTTTTCCAATCCGTTCAATGGAAGTCGATTTATCCCCAATGCAGATTTAGAATGGAGAGTAGGGGAAGACGGAACCTATGCAGATCAAGGAGTTTCTTTTAATTCAATGTCTAAGAAATATGAAATCGAATTATCGTGTCACAGCGATTATTTCAAGGGCTATGGTCCATTTAATGTCTCTATCAAGCTAAATAAGACTTACTATTACAATAAGACCACGCAATTCTCATTGAATATTACCGGACTCTCGGAGTCCCAGATTAAATCACCAAGTCAGGAAACTAACTATAATTCCGATCAGTTCTTAACCATTAAATTAGGCTTTAATAATTCCGTAAACAATAGTGTTATATTAGAAGCCCAAATTCAGTGGAAGGTGGGCCCTTCCGGAGAATTTACAGATGACAATGTTACGTTTAACGAGGCAACAGATTTATATGTCATCAATGTTTCGCTGCAAGAACCCGAATTTGATGGGTATGGCGATTTCACTATCTATATCGAGTTAAATCAGACCTATTATGAGAACCAAACCGAGCACTTAAGTATTTCCGTCACCGGATTAACGGCAGCGCAGATTGATTCACCGGAAGATGATCATCCATATGATTCAAATGAAACGATATCCATCGAATTTTCCTATAATGATTCGGTTAAAGGTTTAACTCTAGATGATACAGATACGGAAATCGAATGGAAAATCGGAGGAAAAGAACAAATTTATACCTCAAACTGGACATTTAATAGTTCCGGATTGGGTAATTATAAAATTGAACTGGAGGCGCATAACCTTACACTATTTAACGATTATGGCCAATTTACCCTTTATTTTAACATCAGTAAGGCGAATTATGAAGAGCAATGTCTCAATTTAAATTTCACAATCACAGGAATGACAAGTTTACAACTACAAGAGGGCCCAGAAGACACGGAATTTTTCTCAAATGAAACAGTCCATCTGGTGTTTACTTATAATGATTCGGAAAGAGGGGTTCCTATTACGGGAGCAAATGTTGGATGGAAGGTAACGCCGGGTGAAGAATATAATGAGACTGGTGTGACAAAAAATGCACAAAATTATACCATAGACCTTAAATTGAGCTGGAAACAGTTCGAATCTGAGGGATTTGGCCCGTTTACCATATATCTTTCATTTAATAAATCGTGGTATTATAATAAAACCACTGAATATGAGCTTAACGTTACCGGACTGACCGAGTACAACATTCTGAATTTGACCCAGTATCAAGATATCCTCCTTGATTTTAATTCAACGGCGGAGCTCTATGAGGCTCAACCCCTTGATAATATAACAATCAATATGAATTTCAACAGTTCATACCCCTCTAAGATAATTAAAAACGCAACCGGTAATCTGGCGTTCCAAGGCAAAGACCACAATATTTCCGATACAGACGGGCTATTTCAATGGGAGATAAACGCAAGTCAGTTACCCGAAGGGAACTACAGCGTAACGATACGTCTGAATAAAACATGGTACGAGGGGCAATCCTTTACCGTAAAGTTTAGAATCAGTCGGTTTATCTCTAAGTGGAATATCACAGGAATTCCGGATAAAGTGATTCAAGGCGGTTCCTTTGAGGTAACAGTAGGGCTCTATTACGAAAGGGATATTAATGAAGTTATCAGTCATGCAAATGTGAGCCTTTCTGCAGCTTTCGGAGCCAAAATATCCGAGCAAACGGAGGAAACAAACCAAACGGGAGATGCAGTCTTTTCCGTGAATGTTCCCGAAGATGCTTCAGAAATTACTTTAACCTTCCGCTATGCTGGAAACGAGAGCTTCACACCAATAAGCCAAGAAATTACTTCAATTGAATTGGAGCTTTTACCCGAGGAAGAAGATGAAGAAGAACCCCCTCCTGAGGAAGGTCCAGATTTCTTAATCTTTCTTATCATGGGAATCGTAATCGGAGCGGCTGCTATTTTTGGAATTGTACTTATTAAAGCACGCGGTAAAAAAGAGGAAATGGTTGAAGAAGAGGGGAAAAAGAAAGCCGCAACCCCTCAAGAGGTGAAAAAGGGAAAGGTTAGTTCCGACGAAGCAGGCAAAAACGCGCAGAAGAAGAAAGATTTGAAGGTAAAAACGGTGGTAATTGAACAAGAAGAGGAGGAGAAGAAAAAGACTCCTTTAACTCCGAAAAAAGGCGCAAAAGGAAAAGGGATTGAATCAGTCCCCAAAAACGTGCGCGATTATGTTGAAAGTACGATCCTGAAAATCTTGTACAAGGAAAAGTCGGTAAAAAGCAAAGCCGTCATGATTGAAAAGGTGTTAGAAGCAAGCGCCGAGGATAAGAAGACTATCTCGGAAAAGACCGTAAAACTCGTGATGGACCAGATGCGAAAGGAAAAGAAGATTCAATTCACCCAAAAAGAAGGATGGAAAATACAGATATAAATTTCTACTTTTTTCATTTTCGTTAGGATGATAAGGTTCTACTCCTTTTTTTCGCAGGTCTGAGGCAAGAGGGGTAATTAGTAATTCTTTTTTACTACGTCGTATTTTATGTAATATCTTTTATTGTGAATAAAAATATATTAGGATTAAGTTCTGATTTTTTCATTTTTTTGTTTTTTTGTTTTTTTATTTGTAAGCATACTTCTCATGGTATTCTTGATTTTATCCCAAGAAAGGCAATTAGTAATTCTTTTTTAGCAGTTCGTATTTTATTTCATGTAATATCTTTATTTTGAATAAAAGTATATTAGGATTAAGTAAAAATTATATTGTAATACGATATGAATTATTACGTGAACATATCAGATTAAAGCTGGCTTGATATAAATGGTAAAAAAACGAGATTTTGATAAAATTTTAGTGGATCTTATCCGTACCAATCCTCACTTTATGAATCTAGCAATTATCGACGCCGAAGGAATGCCCTTATCATTCGCTATTAAATCGAGAAAATATAAAATAAAACCGGCAATCTTAGGTTCAAAAACGAAGGCATTGTATTATATTTTCCGCGAGTTTTCGCAGAACATCAACATCAGCGAGCCGCTGATTCAAGTCTTCTTTTTTAAAAAAGTGGCCGTGGTTCTTATTAATTTAAAGGTCATCAATCTATTTATTTTGATTGATATTAAAGGGTGGCCCCCGAACGGGAAGTTATTATATCAAAAAATGCAAAAAATAAAGAATTTGCTTATTAAAATAGAAGAGAGCAAGGATAAAGAGTTTAAATCTCTATTCGAGACCGAGAAAAAAGAAAAATATAAAATCTCTGATATCAGTGACAAATTCCTGAGAGTTGTCGCCAAAAATTTAAATAGCTTGGGAAAAGTGGAACTGCAATCCTATAAAGCTAAAAAAGCAAACTTAGCACTAGAAAGCGGAAACATCGATTCCTATGGGTCTCATATAAGTAAAAAATTAAGTAACCTAAAGATTAACGAGGCGACGTGTTTTCTTAAGGATAGTGAACGAGAGGTTGTGAGTATCAACAATACCGGAGAGGGATTCCAACACGGGATTTTGTCAAGTATTCGTCATGCAAAAAGTGAATTGGATACATTTGAATTCGGGGATCTCGTATTTGTTATTGATATTTTTGAAAAAAGCGAAATCGTATTCGTAAATCGATTCGGAAAAGTATCCGGAGAGGAACTGTATTCGGGGATTCTTTTAGAAAATCGAGGGCGTAATCTCAGTAAGACCGTGAATAAGATTTATGAAATTGGGCAAGATATTTACAAGACTAAAAAAGACCCCTACCTAAAGTCCCTCATTATGACTATTGAATTTATTGGATTACCCGCCAAGGGATTAAGCATACAAGCCAAAAAATATCTCGTGAAAGGAAATACCGAAGCGGCAGAAATCGCGCTCGAGAAGGCCGCAATCCAGCATAAAAATGCCGGAGAGTTTCTGCACGCCGGAGATCTATACCTCCAATTGAGTGATCTGTCGAGGGATAACGATAATCTCCATAAAGCGGAAATATTAGCCAATAAAGCGTTGGAATTCTATAGCAAGAAGCAGGAGTTCGAAAAGATGGGAGATACATACCAAAAAATCGCCAGATTAAACTTGGATTCGGATGATATAGCAACGGTGATAGAAAATTATCAATTAGCGGCGAAACATTATGAAAAAGGAAATTTAGAAAAAAAAGCTGAAAGGGTCAATAAGCAAATTCACGATCTGACCTCACGGGTTCAAGAAGAAATTAAAAATTATATCAACTCTTCTACGGGCGCCAGTATTCCCTTTTCATTATTTGAGAAAAAATATAATATCTCCGAGGACATCTTGATAAGTTGCTTCAGAAAGCTATTTGAACGGCAAGAAATCACGGGGCAAGTGAACATTGACAAAAAGCGCTACACTAAGAAGAAATATGGGACGAAAGAAGCAATCGTCGGGGATACCGCAGCATCCGAAGAAACCTATGAACTGCCTAAACTAAATAAAAACCGTGTCCTCCAAACCAAGAAAAAACTGGAGAATGAAATGAGCAAGTTGGAATCGACTTTTGAGGAAATCAATTTCCCGTTTGATAAGTATCTCTCCTATGAAGAAGATATCAACAAGCTCAATTTTCTCGAGCAAAAATTGAAGATCTATGAGAAAAAACCCTCCTCTGAAGGATGCATCATCTGTTTTAAACAATTTAAAAAAGGCAGCAAAATTTGCGACTGCGGGAACGGTCATTACTTCCATCTGGACTGCATGAAATTTTGGTTAACAAATCAAAAGAAATGTCCGATATGCGATGTGAATATCCTTGATAATTTGAAGGTTTATTATCTGGACACGCTCGACGAGAAAGATAACTTGGTATCTTTAAATCAAATTGTCGATAGATTGAGAACCAAAATTAGAAATTTGGAGGAAAAGCTTGAGAAAAAGGAAGAGCAGATTTATCTCATGAAAGATTACAGCAAAAAAGATAAAGAAATCTTCGAGAAACTCATGGCGGAGCGAGATAATAAACATTTGCTCGAAAAGGAGCTTAAAAAAAGTTCCAAACTCATTGATGAGCTAAAAAGCTTCCTCGAAGTAATGAAATAAATAATCAAGATTCCTTACTTAGATTAGATTGGTTGAGTGTTCACGAAGAAAGAGTGTTGGCTTAGCCTCATTCTCAACTAAAACTAAGGAGAAAAAGAGCGGGTCGGGAGAAGAGGAAGCACTTTAGCGCTTTAGCAAATAGTTTTTATTTGCTGGCTTATTTTTCTCATTTCTGTAAAGCATGTATCCATCCTTGCGTTATATTCTAAACATACGGCTAAAATCAATTCATTTCCGGCTTCCATAACGACAAAATTTCCGGCATCTCCTTGCAATACGCATACATCTAAGGTTCCGGATTTCAATTCTTTTAGCACTCTTTCAGCAACGGATAGGATCGTGGCGGTCATCGCGGCTAACTTTATCTCTGAAATTCCTTCTTCTAAGACCGCTTGGACGATCAAACCAGTATCAGAAACTAAAGCCGCGGAGCGAATGCCATCAATGTTATCCATTAGGTTTTCGAGTAGGAATTTAAGTTGCTCATCAGACATAAGAAAATTCTTTTTGTTTATTTTATTAAGACAATATATTTTATCATTAAAAATAATATTTATCCAATTTTAATTTTTTTGTTTGGATGTGTTTCCAGAGGGATTAATAATTTTCAAGGATAAATAATATTAATTAAATAAATTAAAGTCTATTATAATATAAAATTTGCTTTAAATATCATGATGTGAAATGAATCCAAATCTAGTACTTGAATATTACCCCAAAATTACGGACGAAATACGACAAAAAGGGATTAACACGATAAAGGATAATAAAGCGCACTGGGATGAACCCTTCTTTACGGATACCCAATCATATATCGATTTTGAAAAGATCAAAAAAACAAGGGAAAAATTCACCTTAAAGGGATTTGAAAACCTCATCGTTCTCGGAACGGGAGGGTCAATTCAAACATTGCTCGCCCTGCAACATCTTTCTGAGGTCTCGATCTATCCCATAATGAATTCCCGATCGGTGGAACTTGCTCAATGTCTTGAGGAAACAAGCCCCGAAAATTCTTTGGTAATTCCCATTTCCAGAAGCGGAAAAACTCTGGATATTAATTCCACAATTGGCACGTTTATAGAAGAGGGGTATCCATTTCTGGGTCTCTCTTCCAGAGGTCCCATGAATGATCTCCTAAAAAGCCTAAAGAGCCCGATATTGGGAGTACCCGATTTATCGGGAAGATTCGCCGCCTCGATCACGAATGTTGCCATAGTGCCCGGTTATATTGCCGGTATCGATGTGCACGGGTTCCTCGAAAGTATGTCGGATGCCTATAAGACCTATATGAATTTCCAGAAAAACCCCGCTTTAGAGTATGCAATATTTCTTCATACCCTTTATAAGCAAAACTATCGGCTCTTATTTTCCATGCCATATTCGCACAATCTCGAAGGAAGCACAGGGTTATTGGTACAAGAGATTTCCGAAAGTACCGGTAAGGAAGGAAAGGGATTAATGGGAGCGTATCAAGAAGCCCCCTTATGCCAGCATTCAGTCTTGGAATATCTGTTAGGAGGGACAAAAGGGATCGTAACGCCGTTAATCCTTACAATCGAGAATGAGGAGCCGGATTTGATGCTCCCCTCGTCTCTTGATTATATACACGGGAATTCCGCCCAGAACATAGTAAATTATCAAGCAGATGCGACTTTCCAAGCGTTGATTAAGCAAAGTGTTCCCTCAGCGAGTATATCCGTGAAGAGCCCCGAAGTGTCTTCCATCGCAGATTTAATTGCTTTCATTCAATCGACTGTCTATTATTTATGCTTGTTATTAGATGTGAATTGGGCAAATAATCCAAAAGTGAATATCGGAAAAGAAATCTGCAACAAAGCTCTACAGAATAATTTATCACAAAAACAACGTCAAATAAATCGGAAAAAAATAGCAGAAAAGAAGTTTGCAGATTTTTATTAACCTAACTCTAATTTACTCTCCTTTTTTTATCTAAGAGCAAAATATAGAAGATAGAGATGCGATTGGAAGCATTAATTCTCCTTTTTGATCCCGTTATCGATAAAATACGAGTAAAGGACATTTACCGCCTTTTTACAGTCCTCTCTGGCAATGATAATGGTGATGTTGAGTTCTGAGGACCCTTGAGCGATTGCTCTCACATTTATATCGTTATCTCCCAAAGTGGTAAATATCTCTCCGGCAATTCCCGGTGTGTGCAGCATTCCGGCACCAATCACTGCTAAGAGTGAGATGTCATTATCAATTTTTATGTTAAACCATTGTTTCCCAAAAAATTTCGAGAATCCCAGTAGCCTGCTCACCTTGCTCGAATCCTTTTGGTCTATTCCAAAGGTGATATTATTTTCAGAACTACTCTGAGAGATGAACTTAATATTCACGTTATTGTCTCCCAAGAGCGAGAATAATTTTGAAACGGTTCCCGGTAAAGAGATCATTGTGCCGCTTGAAATAGTAACCATTGAAATTTGGTCCATGGAGGTCACTGCTTTAATGATCTTATCGTCCGTGACAACCTCTTTCGTGATAGTCGTGAAATCTTCGGAATCCGGGTTCTCAAACTGTCGTATTTCGGAGGGAATATTACCCTTTTCATTTACATCAAGACAGAGGGGATGGAGGACTTTTGAACCAAAAAAGGCAAGTTCTTTTGCTTCTACATAAGAAATTCTTTTTAAGAGGGACGTTTTTTTTGCAATTCGCGGATCTGCATCCAGAAACCCCTTTACATCCTTCCAATAGATAACTTTGGGGGAAAAATACTCTTTGAGGGAATATGCCATAATAGCGGCCGTTAAATCCGTACCGCCTCGACCCAAGGTGGTGATTTGTTTCTTTTTGGTAGAACCGTAATACCCCGTTACGCAAATAATTTTTTTATTATTTTCATTTTCCAGCAACGGTTTTATATGCTCGATCACTAGTTCTTCTGTTTCCTCCAATAAGGGTAAGGCATTTCCAAAATTGTCATCGGTTTTAATGATCTTCTCGGTTGAAATAAATTCTGGCTCGTATCTTCTGGATTTAAGATACTGAGTAACAATATAAGTACTAAGCTTTTCACCGTATGACACAATTATATCTTGGATTTCAAGTCTGGGACGGATTAAGCCGATGACACGTCCTAATTGGTTTAATTCCTCGACATTCTTTTCTAAAAATTGAGTTGCATCCTTATGTTCCTCTTTATCCTTTTCGATAATCTGATCGATAACCCGTTTATGCCGTTCTCGTAATTCATCAAGTATTTTTTTACATTCAGTTCCGTCATTTCCTTCTATACACGAACGATTGTAAAAATTAATGAGTTTATCGGTGACTCCTTTTATTGCAGAACAGACAACAATGATTTTTGCGTCATTGATATATTTTTCGATGTTATCGGTCGTCTGTTTAAATGATTCGGGATCTTGAAGGCAAGATCCTCCGAATTTCATAACAACGAGGTCATTATTTTGGGATGACATTTGCTTAAGTTCACACGTTTCAAATTTTCAATATTTTGAGATTAAATAATTTTGCATTTTTAATAGATTTTACGATTGTCCCTAATGTTTAAATGGATAACAGTTTTTACGCTCAGTACTCATTTTTTCTATTTTTAATTTCTAATAATGAGATTTATTAATCGCTGTTTTGTTATGTAATTTGATGCACTTTGAAAACCGAAAATTTAACTTAGGGTACCTTTTCGCATTTCTCTCAGCACTCCTATATGCAATTTCTACCCCGTTGAATAAAATTTTGTTGGAAGAAATCACACCTCTGGTTCTTTCTGGGTGGACTTATTTTCTTTCGGGGCTCTTATTGGTACCCGCTTTTTTTAAGGTGCAAAAAGTCCAAGCACAGGTGGAGGTTCAAGATATACCAAAATTGTTAATAATAATTCTGACGGGGAGTATATTGGCACCACTTTTTATATTATACGGTTTATTTTTCAGCACCGCCTTTCAAACTTCTTTATTCCTTAATTTTGAAGTTATCTTTACAATTCTTCTGGCAGCTTTAATATTTAATGAGCGGTTAGGTAAAAGAGGGGATATAGGAATTATTTTAGTAATTATTTGTTTGTTATTATGGTCAATTGATTTTCAAATAGTTAAGGTTTCTCTCTTATTGAATCCGGGGGTAATTTTTTTACTATTAGGGTGTTTTTTTTGGGCAATAGACAATAACATTACGCAAACCCTTGGTGAAAAATCAGCAGCTCAAATCACTTCAATAAAAGGCATATTTGGAGGACTAACTTCCTTACTCTTTTCACTTCTGCTTGGAATTCCGATTATTTTATCGCCTCCTAACTATATTTACGTGTTTTTTATAGGCCTTTTTTCTTTTGCATTTTCTATAATTTTGTTTATCTCTGCTTTGAAAAAAATTGGAACTATAAAAACGAGTATTCTTTTCTCTACTTCTCCGTTTATTGCAGCCCTTTTATCAGCTTTTTTTTTACAAGAAACGATTGGGTTCGCTGGATATTTTATCTTTTTCCTAACTTTCATTGGAGTATTATTAATAACCACAGATCACCATGCTCACCTCCATTCGCACGGCAAAATAGTCCATACTCACTCACTTCGTCTCGAAAAAGATAAACACCTTCAGACGATAGAACCTATTTCAGAAGAGCATAATGCTAATAATACTCAAAATAAAACGGTTACCCATAAACATAGAAAATTGACTCACACTCATGAGCATTCTCATAATTCCCAGCACAGGCATAAACATAAGGAAGATTCTACTGAAGATTAATTTATGTGAAAGAAATTGACTATACTAAGAGTCAAGGGAACTTCTGCACGATAATCTCGGATTCTCTTAAGAGATCTTGCTTAATCGCGTTCTCCATATTATACCCCTCCTTATAAACCAGACGGTTGATACCCGAATTAATTAAAAGCTTGAGACAATTCATGCAAGGAAATGTGGTGGAGTAAAGGGTGGTATTGCCCTCGATGGATGTCCCGTGGATTGCTGCTTGGATGATACAATTGATCTCTGCATGCACCCCTCTGCATAATTCCGGGCGCTCCCCGCTTTTAATATTTTTTCTCACACAGCTCTCGGGGGTACAATGTTTGAACCCGGAGGGCGCACCGTTATAGCCGGTGGAGATGATATGCGCGCCTTTCACTAACACGGCCCCCACATTTCGCTTTAGACATGTCGAGCGTTTTGACACCACCTCGGCCAGCTGCATAAAATAATCATCCTTTGATATCCGTTCTCTTTCTCCTTTCATCTTACACACCAATAAAATCTATTGATTATAAATATGACCTATTCCAGTTACATTTCGATTTAATAACTTTAAATGAAGCAATATTTTATTTTATTTATGGTTTTGACTCAAAGAATAGATCAAAAAAACCTTGCATTTAAGAAGTATAAATAATAGAGGTCTTAATTTATCTATATATAAAACTCTCATTAATATAAAAAAGTTTTCGGAGTATTATGAAAAAAGTCGAACTTCTCGCACCCGCCAAGAATGTGAAGTCCATTAAGGCATGCAAATCCTATGTAGATTCCGTGTACTTCGGAATAAAGGAATTTAACATGAGGATGCGGGCTGAAAATTTCGCCCTCGATGAGTTAAAACCGGTTGTCCAGTACTGCCATGACCACGGATTAAAAACCTACCTGGCGACGAATATTTTGGTGTATGATGACGAATTAAGCCAAATCCGGAGGATACTTGCAGAAGCATATGCTGCGGAGGTTGATGCGGTCATAGCACATGATCTTGCCGTAATACAGATGGCAAAGCAAAAAGGGATCCCCTTTCACGTGTCCACCCAATGCAACATATCCAACTCCCTTTCTGCACGATTTTATCAAGATTTAGGGGCAGAACGGTTAATCCTTGCGAGAGAATTATCCCTTGAAAAGATTAAAGAGATAAAACGGAACATGACCACCGCGGAAATTGAAACCTTCATTCACGGGGCAATGTGTACATCGGTCAGCGGAAGGTGCTACTTCTCCCAAGATATCTGCGGAAGCGAGGAAAAATCGGCAAATCGGGGGAACTGTATCCAGCCTTGTCGGAGACGATGGTGGGTTAAGGATAAAGAGAATAATGAGTATATTTACGACGGCGTGCGGTTTATGAACTCCCGGGATCTCTGCACAATCGCATATATTCCCGATTTAATCGAGGCAAATATCGACGCGTTTAAGATCGAAGGGCGGATGCGTCACCCCCATTACGTTGAGGTGGTAAGTAAAACCTACAGAGAGGCGATCGAAGCCTATTATGAGGGAACGTTTACCGATAATAAGGTGGGACGGTGGGTCACCGACTTAAAACGGGTATATAACCGAGGGTTCACGCCCGGCTTTTACTTCAAGAGAATGACCGAGGAAGACCATCAGCACAATTATCCGTATAATTTATCCCATTATCGTTATATCCAGGTGGGAAATATCTCGCACTACAATCCCAATTCGGGATGGGCGGATGTGCTGGTAAACGACGGATACCTCACGAAAGGGGATGATCTCATTATTATGGGCGACCAAAACGACACCTATCTCCATCAAGACGCTATTGATTTGAAATATAAGGGAAAACGGACGGAAAAGACCCCGCGAGGGACAGAAGACGATCCCATTACGGTTAAATTAAAACTGCAGAAGCCAGTCGAAGGAAACGGAAAGGAAACGGTCTATATTTTCACCAATAAGACGTACGGGACGGGGTCTTACTCCTTATGAAAATGAGAATAATGGGAGATCATGATATTTATGTTTATAAGTAGACTTACCATATTTAATTATTATACCTTTAGGTATATCAATTGAAATGGCAATTCTACTCTTATCTTCACCTAAATTTTTAATTATGATTTCCAATTCTTCAGTATCATTATAGTTACTAAATACATCAATAGTATCTGGTCTTATAACCAAATATTATCAAAATTAACTTTATCATTCACTTTCATCTAATCACCGAATACATAATTATATTTATTAAGAATAAATGATTCATATTCTTCTATTAATTTAATAGATTTTTCGTCGTAATATTCCTCATAGGGTTTATGTTTAGTGGTATTAGATTTATTATTTTTCATAGATAAGATATATTCTTTTTCTTTATCATTAATACTCGTAATATCATTAAGAAATAATATTAATTCATTCTCTAAATTCTCAGTTTTTATGGTAAAATCCATTAAATTATAAAAATTATCATACCGAATTAAATCTTCTATTGAATTTACTTTATTTATATTTTCTATAAAATTATATAAATATAATTTAGAATAAATATATGTGTAAAATCCGATTTTTATATCACTATCTAATTCATATAGAATATCTTTTCTTATTGAAAAAATATATTTTAACCATTTCCTAAATAAATTTTCATTATTAATATCAGAATATAAATATCTCCATAACCTTTTTACTTTAATTAAAGCAATACAATTCTTAATTATCTTATTTACTTTGTGTACATTCAAATCTTTACAATATTCTGGTATTAAATTTCTCCTATTAAATTCATTAAATCTAATATCATTATAGATAAATTCAAATGATTCACATCCAGTTGCCCATAGTGATATATACCAGGAATAAGGATTGCGAATAGTACCAAATACATACTTATCTGTCAATTTATTTAATGTATTATGTTTCCCATAGTTCCTAACATTAAATAAATTATCTAGTATTTTTGTAATATGCGTTGATGCCGATTTTTGTAATCGTAGAAAAATAAAATTATTTCCTAATATCATTTTATTATTTATTTTTACCTCTCTCTGTTTTTAGACATCTCGTATCAATTCAATTCTTTGATGCTTTTGCGATTAATTTTGCGGCAATTGAATGTCCATTGACGTGATCTTGCCATTTACATTCGGATTGAATCCAATTAAATCTATTTCGGTATCCTTCCACCACTATCGTCCGATTATTATTTTAATTATTATTAATTGAATAATTATTATTCAAATAATAAAAATTTTGCCAAAGAAAAATCAAATTATCAATGCTTTCTATTCTTAAGTAAGGATGAGTTACTAGCAATTAATGGTTTAGTAGTTTAAAAGGATTAACAACACAAAAGGGAAATGAAAGAAGAGAAAACCTACGATGAGCCGCCCGCTGTCTATAAAAAGGAACAATCCACCATTATTCTGATTCTTGACGGACTCTTCGATTTGTCAATTGGTATAGGCTATTTTTTATTTCTCAGACCGCTTTTGGCGGTATTAGTGCAGCCGCTCCAAGAGACGGCGATTTTTACCTTCAACATCATGCTCTTTTTTGACATCGTGTTATTCATGGAATTTATCATGGCAATCTTGGAATTGGTGGCGGTATATTTTATAAAGTTCAGCGATAACGAGATCATTCCCAAATATATCAAACGGGCTTTTTTGGTCACCCACGTCCTGTTACTTCCCTTAGGCGGGATTATCAATCTCATCGTGGATTATATTTTAATGTAATTGGTAGGGGGTAGTGAGAGGACACGATGGTGGGTTAAGGATAAAGAGAATAACGAATACATCTACGATGGTGTGCGATTTATGAACTCCCGTGATTTATGCACAATCGCATATATCCCGGACTTAATTGAGGCAAATATCGACGCGTTTAAAATTGAGGGTCGAATGCGTCATCCCCATTACGTTGAGATTGTAAGTAAAACCTATAGAGAGGCGATTGAAGCGTATTATGAGGGGACATTTAATGAAACTAAAGTGGGAAGATGGGTCACCGACCTAAAACGGGTTTATAATCGGGGGTTTACGCCGGGGTTCTATTTCAAGCGTATGACCGAGGAAGATCATCAGCACAACTATCCGTACAATTTATCTCATTATCGCTATATCCAGGTGGGAAAAATCCTAAAGTACGATCCCAATTCGAAGTGGGCTGATGTGCTGGTGAACGATGGATATATCACGAAAAAGGACGATTTGATCATTATGGGCGATCAAAATGACACTTATATCCATCAAGACGCTGTTAATCTGAAATATAAGGGCAAAAATATCGAAAAAACTCCCCGAGGAACGAAAGAAGAGCCGATTACGGTACAATTAAAACTCAAGAAGCCCGCAGAAGGGAAGGGAAAGGAAATCGTATACATTTTCACCAATAAAACGTATGGAACAGGTTCCTATTCCCTTTAATTTTTGTTCTCGTATCTCTTAGTATCGCTTATCCTATTTCTGTAATAACTCTGTTCATATCGTTCAAGCCAATGGAAATGGATCTCTGTCTTCCTACGTGTCGGCGACCATGGATGAGCATAAATTCAAATTTATCAGAATTCAAACAATCCTTAATAATCTTACAAAGAACCTTTTCCTTGATACCGTACTCTAAGTGTTCCGACCTTTTTCACTAATAAAACCGTCTGGGATTATGGATTATAAGAATGAGATTAAATTTTTAGATTTCCAAGGATTTAAGATGTTTCTTAATGGTTTCTTTTTCACGTTTCGTTTTCCCCTCAATCCCTTCTTCCGCATCTTCCGTATAGTCATAATATTGCGGTTTTGGTTTCTTACTAAATATGTTTTTGACCACCTTCCCATCCAATTGTTTGGGGATAGGAACCCCGAGATGGGCAAAAAGAGTGGGCAAGATATCATAAGGTTTCACCTCTTTAATTTTTTTATTTCTAATGTTTTCGCCGCATAACATAAAAACTCCATTTTTACTGCTATGAGCCCCAAATCGGTTTGAGTTAAATTCAATTATTTCCTCCACGGTCACTTCTTCCTTGTCAGAGATTTTAATAATCCCTTCAGGCTTTAGCAACGGGACAACTTCAATATTGACCGTTATTATGAAATTTCCCTTGTACTTCTCAACGGAAAAAAATTGCTTATCTTTGAATTTAACAGCTTCAAACATGTCTCTAAAAAATTCCGATGATTTCTGGGAGGTAGGTTTTTTTCTGAAGTAGGCGAAATTATCCAACTGAATGCCGAATAAATGGTCCTCTAAGTCTAAAGCGGATAATAATCCCGTAATCTTAATAGTTCTTAGATATCCGTGCTTTTTTAAGTCTTTATTTACACTAAATCCGTGGTCAGAGAGAATCAGAAGAGAATAGCCATTTTTCATCGCAAACTCGTATACCTTTCCGATATATTTATCTATTTCACTATATATCCGTGGAATCGCAAAAGATAAATCTGTTTTATCCCTCCATTCGTTCCAGAACTGATGTGAGATACTATCACATGAGTTTTCATAAAAAATCGAAAATTCGGGGCGATGTCGTTTGATTAAATTCAAATAAAAGCTTGAATGAATTAAGAACTCTATTTCCTTCAGGTAAAACAAACTAGATTTTTTATGGCGCGAGGAGATATACTTAACCGTGAACAAGAGGATCTTTAGAAGTTTGCTCAACGAGAAATTCGACTTGAATAAATTTAAGAACGTTTTGAAAAGCGTGATTAAAACCGAGAGCCCTTTCGAATCTGCTCTCAGCTGTTCGTCCAAATCTTTTATAAATTGGTATTTTTGGGGACTTGCGTTAATTTGAGGCGAAAGAAAGCCGGGAATAAAAAAGGGCGTATTTTTAATTGTTTTTGGGATTATCAAAGGTCGATAAACTCCCACTCTAAATCCTTCTTTATGTAAGTAGTCCCACATTGACGGTTTCTTTATATCTCGAGGGGTAAAATAAAAATCTAAGATGCCATGTTTATTTGCTTTGTATCCCGTATGTATAGACGTCCAAATTCGAGGGGAAATTAGCGGGAAATCCGCTTTCATTGAGCCATAACTTCCCAATTCCATGAGCCGCTCTATGTTGTTTGTTATTCCTGCTTTATTTAATTTATTAATGATGTTCCAACTTAAGCCATCAAAACAGAGAATTATTAGTTTTTTCATTCAAGTATCAGGCCGTTTAGTATTCTTTTTTCCCACCATAGGCGATCAAAAGAATTTACTATATATTTATTTAATATTAGTTATTAAATTATGGATTAAACTACTCACGGCTAACGGCGTGAGATTCATATTCGCTAATGCGTGATCAGTACCTTAGGTAATACAGGTTGGTTCTCAAACCGTCAATCAAGGTTTTGCGGGTTTGGCATATGGGTTTGACATTTGTACAGCGTCTTACATGCGCACGCCTTTGAATCGCTTGAGGTTGTATTCTTCGATCAGCTCTTTCCCGCACTCGTCGCACAGGTCTCCCATAAACATGTCACCATCGAACATACTATAAAATCCGTAATCGATCCTGAGTTTCCCGTAATCGTTTCCGTGCGCGCTCCCGCGTTCCAGCACCTTCCCGCATTTGTTGCAAGAGACCGTATCGACCTTCCGTTCCGTCTTTACGATGGTCTTTGTCTTCGTTTTGTAAGTTCTCATATACAGATAATATAGCGCCGCATATTTTAATATTTTTGTTATTGCAGACGGGTCATTTTTGTTATTGCACTTTGCTCTCGGCTCGAGAGGTTCTTAATAGATAATCAAGTTAAAATGGTTGTTATTATTAATTAAGGATGAGTGCTTTGTTTTTAATGGTTTAATAATTTTATTGGTTCCTAAGAGAAATGACAGAAAGGAAAAATTACGATGACCCTCCCGTTGTCTATAAAAAAGAAAGATCCACAATCATTCTGATTCTCGACGGGCTTTTTGACTTAACAATCGGAATTGGCTATTTTCTCTTTCTAAGACCCCTTTTGAAAGTATTAGTGCAACCGCTCCAAAAAACGGCAATTTTTTCCTTTAATATCATGCTCTTTTTTGACATCATCCTAATTATGGAATTTATCATGGCGGTGTTGGAACTGATAGCCGTTTACTTTATAAAGTTCAGCGATAATGAGATCATCCCCAAATATATCAAACGGGCTTTCATTGTCACTCACGTGTTGTTAATTCCCCTAGGCGGGGTCATTAATTTAATCGTTGACTATATTTTAATGTAAGCGGAATGATAAGGACAATAATTAATTATATTATGAAGTTCGTATTTATAGAAATTATAAGATAAGATTAAACTTCACAAGAAAGAGTACGGTTTTATGACAATTTCAGAGAGTACAAAATCAAAATTGAACCCCCTAAATCTCTTTAGGAACCAAATCAATCCCGAATTTATTGAATTCGTTCATCAAAATATCGCCGAGGTTAAAAATCTTTTCGTAACGATAACGGAATCCATAGAAGGCTCCGAGTTTCAGAACACGTTTACCCCGAAAATCGATTCAATACTACAAGAGATAAAGAACATTAAATCCAATTTCGACTTATACGGGAAGAAATTTAAATTTTATACCGAAGAGACGGAGAAATCATTGAGAAAGTTCGGATTCTTGCTCAAAGAGCTAAATAAATCTTTAAAATTTAATCAGGAAGCGTTTGAGAGCGAGAAAAAGGAAATTTATCTCCTCAACATCGTCAATAATTGGAGACACTTCCATTCGGATGTCAAAGATCTGTTTTATGATATCGAGAATAATGAATACCCTTATACCATTCACACTATATTTTCATTAGCTTTCGTATTGGTCCCATTTTTGAATATATTCTCTTTAGTAGGAGGTATATATCTCCTTATGAAGAAGGATTGGCGAGCCTTAATTTTTGGAGCAATTACGCTGATTTTATATTTTATTCAAGCCATAAATATTTTGAATTTAGCCATCATAGGCTGATTGAAGACGTTAAATTAATTGGTTAAGTAATTTATTTAGAAAAATATGAAGAAGAAAAACATACTGCGGACTCCCCAAGTCTTAAAGGACGGGCCCCGGAAAAAATCGGTCAAATGGATTTTCATATTTATTTTTCTCTTTGTCGGTTTCTATTTTTGGACTATAGATCCTGTTAATTTTAATTGGAGACCTCTGGTCAAGAATGATCCGGCCCAATTACGGGTTTTTGGTCCTTCAATTGTTCAGCAAGGAGAATCGGAAGACTTCACCGTGGAATGTTGGGATTATTGCGAGCGATTATCATGCGGATATTCTGGAAGTGTCGAGTTTAGTGCCGTTAAGGAAAAAGCAGGATCAAACGGAACTTTAGTAAGTACAAACGTTAATTTTTCAAGGAAAAGCTATAAATTCAAACCGAGTTCGTTTTCTCAAGGAATGGTTGAAGCCTATCGTTTTCCGTGGGGAGATGGAGGCATGAAAACATTTTCCGTCCAGTTTACTGAACCCGGTATCCATTATTTGGTTGCAGAAGATAAGGATAATGAGATGAAAGCTTATAGCAATCCAATCGTGGTCCATGAAGAGAAGCCAGAGGATTATTTACTCTGGGGAGACATTCACGGGCACACCTCAAAATGTGACGGAAGCGGTAACTTGGATACGGTTCTTTACTACGCAAAGAATGTAGCATGCTTGGATTTTGCCTCGATTACGACCCACGACCATTTCGTTAATGCATTGGTTTCTCCATTGGGATGGAAAGTCAATTGGGAACACACAAAATCGGTGGTGGAGCAGTGGAACGGAAAAGATAACTTTGTAACATTACAAGCATATGAATGGAGAGGGAATTATTTAGGAAGTGGAAACACTTTGGGAGATAGAGTAATTTATTCCCGTACCTCAGAAGTGCCATTTTTTAGCGGGGCGGAACAAGAGTATACCAACGAAAAATTATTGAATGAAGCCCTAAAAAATTGGATGGCGGAAAAGGAGGAGCGGAAAGTAATGACCATCGCCCATCATCCCCCTCATACCATGATGGGAATGAAAACAGACTGGTCCTATTTTGATCCGGAAATTACCAGGTTAGTGGAAATGTATAGTGTCCACGGATCAAGTGAAATGAGCACAGAACAAGGCAACAATTATCCTCTCATGGGCGGGACAGACACCCCCCAATTAATGGAAACCGATGAGCCGGGATATCATATTAGAGATGCCCTTTCAATGGGATATCACCTGGGTTTTATGGCTTCGGGCGATTCCCACGATGGACATATAGGGCATAGCCTGTCCCATACTGAAGCGCGGCATCTATGGCAAGCGCCGCTCTCATATACAGCGTTTCCCAATCACATGTTCAGATGCCATCAATTTCAGCAAAATGGATTAATTGGAGTGTTTGCCCCCTCTCTGGAAAGAGGAGACATTTTTGATGCCATGTGGAAAAGGGCGTGTTATGCAACGAAAGGGACCTCCCGGCCGTATGTTAATTTCTCAATTAATGGAACTCGAATTGGGGAAAGTAATTCAATTATTTCCGTTGAGGATAACTCCGTGAATCGGTTAATTGAACTGGATGTCGCCGCTGGCGGGGGAGATGCCAATACCTTAAAGAAAATCCAAATTATTCGGAATAATGAAGTATGGAAGGAATTAGATTTTAGTAATGATAAAAAGATATTCCATGGCTCATGGGTAGATACCGACCCCCTTGAAGGACTCAGTTACTGGGATTACAGAGATATCGACCCCGAAGAGAATAAAAGAGACGGAGAGTATTATATACACGACGAGGCGGATATTGGAGTCGACGAGGCGGATGAATTAAGTACGAATGGAGAAACATTTTACTATATAAAGGTCTTTACCGAAGGGTCAAGTTATTACGATGGCATCTTTGACTCCTATAATCGGGAATTGATTCCGCGGGGAGATGATGTCGCATGGGTTGGACCTCTTTGGGTAAGAAACGTATAGAGTTTATTTTGATTTACCGAATTTCTCCTGATATCTTTTGATTTTTCCTTCTAATTCTTTAACCTCTTTTTTGGCTTGTCTTTCAATCTATGAAAATGAAAATCTATAAAAGACCAAAGAAACGATATTTTTTATAACTTTTCTAACCGGAGTTTGGATATAACATCAGTTAAAGTTTTAAGCATTTCCTCCAATTCCTTGATTGTGATTTCCCCCATATGACCAATTCGAAACGTTTTCCCGCTGAGATCTCCGTAGCCGTTTACAATACGATAACCTTTTTCCAGCATTTGATTAACCATCTTCGACAAATCGAGA
>JAWOCD010000010.1:0-17374 GCA_046483985.1 Promethearchaeia archaeon | reverse complement strand
CGCTAAGACCATTGATTACGAAAGTGAACTACAGGTCTCATCTCAAGCAACTAATATTTGCATTAGCGAAGTTGTTTCAAATGGAGGTCAGAGTGGAAGTGCAGAATGGATTGAATTATATAATCCAATTGGACATGATTTAAATCTAAGCGGATGGGAAATAGACGATGGAAACTATAATCGGAGTTTGCCCTCTATTACAATTCAAGGTTATGAGGTGATAACTCTTGGAGATGACGATGCGAACACGGATTTTAATATTACAATAAGCCTAAAGGATGACGGAGATTGGGTTTTATTAAGAAATAGTACCGGAGATGTAGTTGATGCGGTCCTTTATGGTTCAGATCTTGATGAAGATGTACATAAAAATACCTATTATTGGAATAGTAATGATACCGTTGCGGCGCCTAGTGATTCTGGAGAATCGATTCAAAGGTATAATTTAACCAAAGCTCAAGGATTAGAGGATAATAATCTACCATCAGACTGGTTTACATCGAGTCCAACACCCGGAGCATTACCTCAATATAATCCCGATACACCAGGAAGCGCTCTTATTACGGAAATTATGATTAATCCTAATGGAACTGATTCAGATTTTGAATATATTGAGATATATAACACCTTAAATTCCGATTTAAATGTGGGCAATTGGTCACTTTGGAATTCAGACGATTGGACCAGTGGTGAAGATACACGATTCCCTTCTGATTTAATCATTCCAGCAAATTCCTATTTGGTGGTCATGAGAGATGCATCAGCATGGAGCGGAGAATACGGATTTAGCGGTTTAAATTGCAGCGGAGATTTTACACTTCCTAACAGTGCCCCAAAAGATATAATTCTGACTGATCCTTTCAAAACCATCATTGATAGGGTCGCATATCGGAGCAGTGATCCATTTGTAGAAACTATCGACAATTCAAGCTGGAATGGTGACGGGATATACATCGGAAGTAGCGCTGAAGAGGATATTGCTCTTACAAGACTCTATAATCCCAACCAAAATGATGAATATGTGGATACCAATTCTAGCCAGGATTGGAGATATGATACAGTTCCTTCCTTAGGAAAACACTCAAATAGTTCACTTTTCCTTTCAAGTTCAATAAGTGAAAATGCTACTGTTACAGCCTTTAGCTCCCCTGATAATTCATTTAATGCTCTTACACAACTTTTCGGTTCAGCTCAGCATAATTTGGATATCTGTGTCTATCAATTTACATCTTATTGGATTTTACAAGAAGTCCTTGCTGCCTTAGATCGAGGTGTTCATGTGAGATTACTACTGGAAGGTATATATCCGGGAGCATCTTTAGAAAATGGCGGTACTGATGAGGCAAATGAAGTGGTATATGTGGCAAATCATGTCAATGGCCATGAAAACGGAACCGTCAGACTGGTCAGCGGTAAATTCTTGAATTATTATCATTCGAAATATTTCCTAATTGATAATGAAACGGTATTAATTTCCACCGAGAATTTTAAATATACAGGTATACCTAAAGACTCTTCGGCAGGAAACCGAGGCTGGGGTATTGCGGTAAATAACACAGATATTACTGCAAAATATTTAAATGTCTATAATTTCGATTGGAATTTAGCTCAGAATTACTCTGATTTTGACGTGGTAAGTCCCAAGAAAAACGATGAGATCTTAGAGGGAAATTACGAACCCCTTTTTGAGGAGCCTCAAACTTACAATACAATTAATGCCACATTTCAGACGGTCGTTGGTCCAGATGAAACAATCCAAGTCGTGGTTGATTTAATCAACCAAGCTCAAGACAGTATATATGCTGAATTATTTTACTTATATCCAACATGGCCGTATTATTATGGCGGACAAAATAACAATCCGCTTATGCATGCCCTTATCGATGCTGCTGATAGGGGTGTAAGCGTAAAAGTGATCCTCGATTCTACTTGGTACAATTTAGAAGGGGATAATAATAATGACGAAGCAGCTGCGATTCTCAAGTCACACGGCGTTCAAATCAAATACTCAAACAACTCCGGAGGAATAGAGAAATTTCATGTTAAAGCGCTTATTGTAGATAAAGAGGCTGTACTGATCTCGTCCTTGAACTGGAACGAAAATTCCGCCACAAGAAATCGTGAAATCGGGATAATTGTGAATAGTACGGAGGTGGCTTCCTATTATGTACAATTATTTAACTATGATTGGGGAGGGTATTCGGTATCAAATCCGGGGGAACCAGAAGATGAAAACGGCTTTTTGGAGACTACGACGTGGTTATTCTGGCTCCCAGTTGCTTCCGTATTATATGTGGGTATCCTCGGATTTGGATACAGCATTCGAAGACGGAAAAGGAAAATTCAAAAGAAAAAAGAATTTGCCAGGGATAGGTTAAGAGAAAAAAAGGCAGTAAAGACAGAACCCCCGAAAAAGGAGAAACCCGTTGATATAAATGATATAAGACAGAGCGTACACGAAATGTATGGAGAGAAGGTAAGGGTTCCTCACCTAAATGAGGAAGGGGAACCGTTGGATGATATTGAACCGAGTGAATTTGTCAGAAATTATATAAAACACAGTCACCAATTGATAGAAAAAGGAAAATACCTCACGCCCATTGACAGAGTTGCCATCCTGAAATATCGGGAAAATCGCTATATTGCATTCGATGCGGAAAGAGACCTCCAATCTCTTCTCTCTACTGAATATCTTAAGCAAAGAGTGAGAGAACTCGAGCAAAGATTAAGGCAAAAGGACAATAAAATGGATTCCTATGTATCGCAAATCGGGGAAATTGAAAAGGAAACAGAGAATATTAAAGCACAAGAAGACCACGGGAATTTAGCGGACGCATTAGCTGAGCAAGAAAGAAAGATTCAAGAACTGAAGGATAAAATGTTTAAAATTCAGAAAGAGAAAAAAGCGCTTAAGGAAGAAATGGAAAATATTTCAGAGGACCAAAAATCCCCCTTAAATGAACTCGTAAAAGATTTGCAGACCAAAATCACTAAACAAAAACTCTTAATAAAGAAATTAAAGCAAAAGGAGGAAAAAGATGATCCGTATACCTTTGAATCCTCAGCGGGTGAGAACAAGTAGTGATAAGCAAAAAGCAAAAGTCTAATGAAGGAGAAAAAAAATATGTAATCTGTCCCTCATGTGGAAAACGGGTGCCAGATATCGGATCGTGTAATAAATGCGGCGCTTCTCTCAGACAAATTGATCGATTAACTACGAAGAAGGTTCATATATATATGCTTGTAATAGCACTAATCGGTGGCGGGTTAATGGTTTATGCATATCACAAGGCAACCCTTATAACTCCCATCGGAGATATCAGCCCAAATATGGAGGGCGAAGTGGTCCGAATCTCGGGTACAATCGTGGATATGGATTATGATGCTACGTATGAAAAAGCATCATTTACAGTGAACGATACATCGGGAACCATTGATTTCTATGGATGGTCGGAGTTTACCTCCGATCTTCAAGATTCTGACACCTTACCCGGTATTGGAGATAAGGTAATTGTCGAAGGGACGGTCGATGTTTATAATAGTTCATATTCTGGTCTAATTACATCCTTGGTGGTGGAAAATGTTGATTCAATTGAGTTTTTATCCGTTGATACAATGGAAATGGAAATTGGGGAAATTCTGCTTAACCATGTCGGGAAGAGAGTAGAAATTGAAGGAGAGGTTGTCTCTCGATATTTATCTCCTATTGACTATCAAAACGGGCAATATATGTTATTCACGGTTTCAGAGAATAATGAAAATATTACAGCATATTTGAGTGCCGGACAAATGGGTTTAGCAGACGATGCAGTTGTGTATCCCGAAATCGGGGATCATGTGAAAGTTACCGGGGTAGTTGATGAATATCAAGGCGAAATTGCGATTATCCCATCCACTGCTACTGAAAAATCAATCGAAATTGTTGAGGTGTAAATTATGCAGAAAAGTCAAAACAAAAAAGAAAAGAAAAAGCATGAAACTTCATCTGAAAAGAATAAGAATAAACCGGGATATTGCCCTAAATGTGGAGCATATGTCGGCGCGTTTTATTCTTGCCCATATTGCGGAGCGAAAATGCGGCATGGCACTAGATTACGGATACTACAAATCGGAACTGTGATTATATTAATCATCGGCATATTGGGGATTTCCCATTACGCGCAAATTGAACCCGCCCCCAATGTGAATATCGGAGATATTGGGCCCACTTATTCTTATGGAATTGTAACTATCGAAGGGGATATCACTAATATTGATTACAACGTGGCTGATGACGAATCATGGAGTATGCTGATCTTTACGGTGGAAGATGAGACAGGTTCAATTAAAGTAAAGGCATATACGGAGACTACCGAGGAAATAATAGAGGACAAAAATACTCCCGCATTGAATGACCATTGCAAAGTACGTGGATCGATTTATATCCGAGGTGATGATTTATATCTGAACTTGGAATCAAGCTCTCATTTCAAATCCGTCCGTAAAGTGGATTTTTCTACTACGCCACTTGAGTTATCTGATAAATATAATGAATCGGCTTCCGATGTGGTTGGAAAACGGGTAAAGATTAACGGTACGGTAACTTGGGTGGATAATGATAACGCCTATTTCACCCTTGACGGATTAGTAACCGTTTATTTTCCCAATTATGTTCGGGAATTTAGTCCCGATAGATCCCTTTCCTTGGTAGATGGAGACATCATCGAAGTTGAGGGAATTGTGCAGGAATATTATGGAGCACCAGAAATTATTCCCGCATCGCTCTACGATGTAGAAATCATAAACGATGGAGGTTCTTCCTAAAATGATTGAGATAAGTTTAATCTTGTTATGTATTGGATTTGGAATAATCGGTGTCACGGCTGCGATGCTGCTTTCCTTGATCCCAGGATTTCATGTCTACTCAATCCTTGGATTCGTGGTACTCTTTTTATTGGGCGCGGGAACACTGGATCCATTGGTGTTCTCTTCATTCACTGTTTCAATGTTAGTCGGGTATTGTATGGGATCAAGCATATCAGCGGTTTATTTTCAGACACCGGATGATTCCAGCATTTTTATGGTTTTCCCTAGTCAAAAATATTTAGATGAAGGAAAGGCATATGAGGCGGTTTACTTGACCGGATTGGGAGCAGTCATCGGTGCTGTCATTAGTTGTCTTCTAATCATATTTGGAAATGAATTTTTAACATACATGGTTGATCTCATTGTAGATCATTCGTTATGGATTATCGCAACGGCGATGCTCTTTATATGGATGTCAGAATGGCCCAAAGACCCGGCACGTCAAAAAACGCGCATTGGTCGATTAGCCGCGGCATGGGTTCAATTATCCATGGGCTTAGTTGTGATTATTGCAGCGGGTATATTGGGAATATTACTATTCTTTAGTCAACTGGTTCCAGCAGAACGTTCATTTCAAGGGTTAGCGGCTGCATTTGTGGGACTATTTGCATTCCCATCGTTAATTCAAAATCTCTTCGCTTCCAAGAAAGAGATTCCCAAGCAAAACTTAGGAAAAACGTTTGAATTGTCGTCGGCAGAATTAGCGCAAGGAATTGCCGCCGGTGTCATCGGAGGATCTATCGGGATGATGGTACCTTCCCTCACAGCAGGGATAGGTAATAGTTTTTCCCGACATGCGGTGGCTCAATCTGGCGATCGGTCATTTATGCTCAGTCAAGGGATATCCAGAACGGTTTATTATGTGGGTGCGGTGCTATTGCTATTCATCCCTGGAGTCATAATTCGAAGGGGGGGTGCAGCTTTATTTATTACATTATTTTATGTTCCAAATACATTTGGCGAATTGCTCATAATTGCTGCTACCATATTTATCGTCAGCGCAATAGGATGGTATCTCTTCACCCTAATTGCTAACGGAATAACTAAGTCAATTCATAAGATAGACACAAGATATATCTCAATCTTTGGACTGATAGTAATGCTTACACTTACCTATCTAATGTTGGGGAATTCGGGATTAATCATATTAGCGATTGCCACGGTAATTGGAGCCATTCCTTTGCTTTTCAATACCCGGCGCGTCCATTGCATTGCGGTCATCACAATACCCATCATGTTATCGATGGCAGGATTATCCTTGGAAGTAAGTCAATTTTTTGGTATCGCATAGGAGGTATAAAATAAAAAATGAAAGGTTTAACACATTTTATGACAGGAGTCTGTGTGGCGACGTTTTTTCCAGTAGTCGTCAGCGCAGCATATGATCCCGATTTGGTCTTACTTACTATGTTAATACCAATCGGAGGATTATTTGGATATTTACCCGACTTTCTCGATTTTAAGTTCAGCAGATATTTAGAGCGTGAAGATATCGCAGTAAGTCCAGGCTACCATGAACTGGATCCGTGGAGAGTGGCTGAGGGGATCGCAGAAGCAATCAACAGATCATATAAAACCGAAGACCCAGTTAAGCTCAAACTTCATACTTTACGGTTGCCTAATGGCTTATGGCGCAGATATTCGGTATTATTCAGGCAAAAGGCAAAAGAAGTGGAAGTGAGAATTGGTCCATTAATTACCACCGGTTTAGAAATCATTAAAGGATCGGAACCCGAAGAGGAAAAGATAGCAGTAGTAAAATATAAACCAGATTTAGAATATTCCTATGAAGATGTCACTCATGTGGATATATGGGATGGGCCGACATTCCAATTCCGAAGAGAAGAAGATAAAATTTATGCCGATTTTATTCAATGGCATCGTCGATGGTCTCACTCTCTCACGATTGGTATTTTCTTCGGAATTCTGATGGCTATTGCTGCTGGATACCTCTATTTAATTAATGGAGTAACGCTTACTGATTTTCAGATTCTTACCATTATAGGAATCGTCGTTGGCGGAGTTTGGGGGCATGTAATCGTAGATCAGTTTGGATGGTTGGGTTCCAATCTCATCTGGCCTATAACTGGAAAACGTAAAAGGGGTATGGGGCTGACACGCTCAATGGATCCATTGGCTAATTTTATTACAACATACTTGTTAACTATTCTTATTATATGGAATTTAAACCGATTTGCGCCAGAACGTATCTTTCCTTGGAACGATTTTCTATTTTTTCTCTACTTGGTAATACTCCCTATAGCTTTGATTCTGGCGGGATTATACATTTATTATAAACGTAATCCGCAAGAAGAGAAGACACGGGATAGAGAAGAAATGGATGAAGTGGCCATGGAAATTGCTCAATTTTAGAATATCTGGAAAAATAATTATTAATTTCTTATTTTTTTTTATTCGCTTTTCTCAGTAATGAAAAATCAAAAAGTGAGTATCCTCCTATAATTTAAAATTATTTACTGTTTAATTAAAATTAATATATAGTATTTTGAATTTTGGTTTAATACGTGAAAATGATCTGGCTTGAAATTGTGGGATTTTTGGCTTCCGTGTTGGTCGCTATCTCTTTGGCAATGAAAAATATCTTAAAACTCAGAATTATTAATACGACCGGCGCAATCATTTTTGTTATTTATGGCTTGATTATTCAAGCGTATCCCGTATTTTTAGTAAATCTAATCATCATTCTTGTGAATCTCTATTATTTAAATGATATTTTAACGTCCCAAGATAAATTCGAAATCTTGAAAATAAAAAATGGGTTATCTGTGCTTCTGGAAAAGTTTATAGATTATTATCAAACGGACATTCAAGATTTCTTTCCTCAGTTTAATCGGGAAGAGTTAGATGAAGAGGCTATTGAGATACTTATCCTCAGAAATATGATTCCCGTAGGAATTTTTATCACGGAACCAATTAACGAAAATGAGTTAGAGATTTTGGTTGATTACATCATTCCGGAATATAGAGATTTTAAGAACGGAGAATATCTCTTCAGAGAAGGACTTAACAGATTAAAAGAACAAAAATATCATACTTTATATACCAGCTCAGATCATGAAGAACATAAAACATATTTAAAAAAAGTTGGGTTTCAAATCATAGACAAGGAAGATGGAAGATATAAAAAAAAATTATGATTTTTCTTGTTTTTGCTCATCGTGCTTAATCAATAACCAGTTGTCATCAGTAGATTCATAACTTTCATATTGTATCTCTCCATTCTCATCAAGATGGCTCAGCATTTTTAGACGCGGAGGGATATAACCGCTTGCAATATTAAATAATTGGTAAAGAACCGAACGTTTTGGTTTATAAGGTGTATTATACCAGAAAAATTCACGCTCTTGTTCTTTTTCGGCCTTTAATTCTTGTTCAAGCATATTCTCCTCATTTCCCTTAAAGGTGACATGATCCAATACTCCCCCCGTGAGATTTTGTAACGGTTCGAAATTTTTTACCCAGTTTTTTACTTTTTTCCATCGAGAAAATCTTTCCCCCTCTTCGGATTCAGGTTTTGCATTACTAATTACTTCATCGATCAATAACTCATAAAAATCATCGACCTTAAATTTAAGAGATTCCCAGCCGAAACCGTCAAACATATAATGTCCGCCTACGATATTACCGTACCATTGAGAAGGGATCCCTTTGGGATTTTCTTTTAGTCCATAGTATTTAAGAACCCGTTTTACTTCATCAGATAAACAATCAATTTCGGGAAAAAATTCATATTTTACGGGCGGGCTGATAAGTAAAACAGGCTTAAATTGATTTCGGGCCGTGACAATCTCATGTACTGTGCCCACAGAATAAATATTCGTTGGGACAAATGTGACCACGAAATCAGCAATATCGACCATGCGTAAATCAATATGTACGGTTTCCCAGAAATCTGTCTCAAATTTCGCCCTGGTTTCATTGCTTGTCCAGAAATCTTTTTCATATTCCTTCTTTGAAGGTAAAACTCCTTCTTTTCCATAATCTTCATGACCTTTAATTGCCGGTTTATTCCAAGGATCCAAAACAGTGATATTTAATGCTTTTAAGAGAGGGGTAAGGATTGCTCTCCACCCCAAGAACTTTTCTATCACCCGGGAGCCCACAAAATCCATAGGTCCACTCAAATAGCAGCGAGTTTTAGCTAAAATATTATTCGTCATATTGTTTTCCTTTTTCCTAATATATTAAATAAAATTTCATAAAAATTTTTAAAATTTCTTTTTGCACATTCCCAATTGTTATGATTTTATGAAAGTAATGGTTAGCTTTCCACTATGCTTCGATACTCTTCCACAATCTTCACACTTGAACTTGCACCGATTCGGTCTGCTCCAGCATCTAACATCTTTTTCGCCTTCTCATAGGAACGAATGCCGCCCGATGCTTTTACCTTCATTTTATTTTCGACGGTCTTGTTCATAAGTGCCACATTTTCTAGTGTAGCCCCTTCGGGACCAAATCCGGTACTAGTTTTTACGAAGTCCGCTCCGGCTTCCAGTGAAAGCTCACAGGCTTTCATGACTTCCTCATCAGTTAGGTAACATGTTTCCAGAATAACTTTTGTAATATTTCCCTTTGCAGCTTTTACCACCCCTTGGATATCCTTTTTTACATTCTCGTATTCACCGCTTTTTAATGCACCTATATTAATCACCATATCAAACTCCGAAGCACCCGCCTTCCGTGCTTGTTTGACTTCATATTGCTTCACTGACGGCAAGGAGGCACCTAAGGGGAATCCAACCACCGTACAGATTTCAACTTCTGAATTCTCCAAGATTTCTCTCGCAATGGGGATATTTCCAGCATTAATACATACTGTGCCAAATCCATATTCAATTGCTTCTTCACATAATTTTTCAATATCTTCAGCACGAGCATCTGCATGAAGATTGGTATGATCAAAAATTTTCGAGAACTCTTTAAGATTCATACTACTAATATTATACTGAAAATTAATAAATCTTGCATTTCTGTTATACTTATTGATAAGACAGTGAAATTTTCAACAAAAATCAGTTCTAAACTCGCTTTTCCTTTTTTCCCCTTAATTGTGCACATAATATAAAAAGAGAGAATTTATATGGAAGAATAGGTATTAGATTTAATAGATAATAATAAGATTATTATTTTTAATTTAATATGTGATGATATATTATGTCAGAAGAAAAACAAAAATCTCAAGATGTTCTTACAAATGAAGAGATTTATAGCACGAAAAAACGTGCTTTTTTCGGGCTGGGTGCAATTCCCGACCAATTAACATACCAAGCGTTTACTCTATTAGTATTCTCCTATTATTTTGCGGTTGTAGGGCTAAATGTACTTCTGGTCACCGCTGCTTACGTAGTGTGGGGGGTTTGGAATGCAGTAAATGATCCATTACTCGGATCTCTCTCGGATAGAACAAAATACAGGAAAGGATTCGGTAAACGGAAGTTGTATCTCATCATATCTGGGATTCCGCTTAGTATAATTATGATCTTGTTATTTTCAGTTCCGATTACGAGTGAATTGATTGAATTTATTTACTTTATCATAATTATCTTAACCTTTGAATTAATTTACACCATGTGGTCCGTCAATCTCAATGCAATATTTCCCGAGATGTTCCCAAACGAACAAGAAAGAGCAAAGACAAATATTTTCGTCAAAGGTTTTACCCTTGTCGCCGTTATTTGCGCAACTGCAATCCCAACATTAATTATTTCACCCTTAGTTCCAGAAGGTGATCCAAGCCTAAATACTAGATTGGAATTCCAAGGGAAATATATATTGACAGGGATTGTACTAGGGGTTATCATACTCATTTCAGCCATAATTTTCATTACGAAAGGAGTAGAGGAGGAAGAAGAGCGTGCAGAAGATTTTGAAAAACGACCTAAATTTATTGAATCCCTAAAGGTTACTCTCAAGAATAAGACTTTCATCAAGTTTACTCTCTCAAATATGTGTGTCTGGTTTGTATTTACCACTTTGCTCTCTGTATTCTCGCTTTATAGTAGATGGGTTATAGGAATACAAAAAGAGGGAGACCTTACTAATACTATAGCATTATTAAGTGCTATGATAATCGCAGGTATTTCTCTTCCAATTCATCAAAAAATAGGTAAGAAGATAGGAACAAGAAATGGTCTCATGATGACCTGTGCCTTATGGATTGTTGTACTATCCCCTTATTTATTTCTAAGTGAAGGAATGAGTACCGGTTTCATTATAGTTACTGGACTTCAAGGAGTGCCATTAGGAGGGGGGCTATTTTATGTAGATATACTCATAGGAGATGTTATAGATCAAGACCAAGTTGAATATGGAATGAAACGCTCCGCCAGTTATTACGGAGTAAACGCGTTTGTCCACCGATTTTCCCAGATCTTCGCTATTTTAGCAATCGGTTTAGTCTTTCAAGGGACTGGGTGGTCGGATTATGTACCAGCAACAGATCAAGTTGTCCTCGGATTAAAAGCTATCATTTTTCTCTTTCCCGCAATAGCGCTGGGTCTTGCCTTCTTTTTCCTTGGTCAGTTTTCTCTACACGGAGAAAAATTGGAGGAAATGCGCAAGGAACTTGCAATAATCCAAGAAAAAAATAATCAATAATCCTTTTTTCTTTATTTTTTATTTTAATCTATTTTTTATCTTTATTAATAATGTCGTAAGTAATACTTATTTTAAGGAAGAACAGAAGGGAATAGGACAACACAAAGGGAATGCCTATGGAAACTATTACGAGGAGCTAAATCAATTAGCCACTTTGCTTGACATGGATTTATTCCGTTTTACTGAAATTTCGACCTTGTTTCAATATTGGTCATAGTCACCCGTTAAAAGGAAAAAAAGAAAATAATAAAAAATTATAATCTAAATAATCTCTTTAATCACGTCGTCCAGTTCGCGTTTTGGCACATGCATATTGCCCTCTTCGTCTTTCCAATACTTAAATAAATCGTCATATTCTTCTGTAGAGGATTCTTCATCTGGAACTCCTAAACTAATCACGTGTTTAATATCGTAATTCTTGGGGATGTCGAAGAGGTCTCTGATCTTCCTTCTTTTAATAGAGCCCACCCAACATGCAGCTAATCTGTGATTTACTGCACCAAGCAAAATATTTTCCACTGCGGCACCCACATCAAAAGCCGCTGATTTTGCATCTTTAATGTCGGTATTTTGCAATACAATTATATACGCAGTGGGTCTTCTGCCTTCTTCGGGTGTTCTCTTTTCTTTCGGTAATGCTGCGGCGTAAGATAATAAAGGAAATAGTTTTTCCCGTTTATCAGGATCTAATACGAGAATATATTCAATTGCTTGAAAGTTCATTCCCGCCGGAGCGAGACGTGCATAATCGATCAATTTTTTAAGAGTATCTTCGGATACTGGTTCTTGCTTATAGCGACGTATACTCCTTCTTGAATAGATTACTTGCTCAAAATCCGTTTTTATCACATCCATTTGGAAATGAATAACACGAAAGAAAATCGTTTGGAATTTAAAAATGATCGGATGTGCAAAAGGATACATAATTTTAATTTATTCCAATCTTACATGGCTAAAGTAAGTCATTTAGCTCTTTCGCGAGTTCATAAAAAACTTGATGAACATTATAGCCCGTCAGGGCAGACATTTCCATATAGCCAAAGTTTATCTCTTGGGCAATAATTCCAGTACCCCTCGTTTTGCTGGATCGTCCCATTTTAAGTATTTTATAATGCATTTGGAAACAATAGATGGAAGAGGGATATAAACTAACTTCTCTGGAATATATCCATCCTCACCTGTTAATAAGGTTACCGATTTAATGCCGAGAAACATTCGATATCTTTCATTTATATCGTCCGGATACCATGTAAGCGGGTAGTTCCCTTAGCTTCATCAAATCGGATGTATAAGATCCCCGTAATTATTTCTTGAAACATAAGGCAGGAAGGTTATAATAGTTCCTCTCAATTTATTAAAAATTTATTTATCCATTAATTATTAGGTCGAAGAGGTGTTCTGCAAATAATAGAGTTTTTCGGCAAGAAATTGAAATGCTTCCTCCACATTCTTCCCCGTTAATGCGGAGGTCTGAAAATATTTAAAATTCCAATCTGAACGATACTTTTCTATCAGAGCCTTTTCAATATTTTGTTTTTCTTCCAGATCTATTTTGTTTCCCAGCAATAATCCAATAAACTGTTTGTCCGTTTTTCTCATACCTTTTACTTCTTCATACCAAAACTCTAAATTCTTCAATGTTTTCGGATTAGTAGTGTCAAATACAAAAATATAGGCTAGAGCCCCGGGATATGAGGATGTTCTCATCATTTTGAATTTTTTCTGCCCCGAGAGATCCCAGAGCATAAGTTTTATTAACGCTCCATTAAGATGAAGCTTTTTTTCACTGATATTTACACCTAAAGTGGGGAGATATTGCCGGCGAAATGCATTATCTGTAAATTTTAAAACGAGGCTAGTCTTTCCAACAGCTGCATCTCCACAGACAATAATTTTAAATACGAAACTCTTCTTTTTTTCAATCTTGAATTGGTCTTCTTCCGTTACTTCAGACTTTTTTTCTTGGAGTTCTTTAGTTTTAAGACTTTCTAATCGTTCGATAAGCTCTCCTTCGAAGCTTTTTAACAGATTGTGAACTCGTTGATGATCACCGGTAGAATGGTTGCTGATCTGGCGGAGTTTTCTGCTGTATTGGGAAAATAAAGTTGCAAGATCTTTTTGATACTTATAGAAGATTAAATCGTCCACTTCTTTGAACAAAATCATCAGAAAACTATTGATAAGGTTTTCGGAGCATTCATCATCGCGCGGAATATATTTGATCATCCCCTTCAGAGTTAGAGAGGAGAATGGGATTATCTCGAGAGTTTCTTCTTTGCAGTTGTTATTCAAAGTTGCTAAATTTACCTTTGTTAAAGATTCATACCGTTTTTCAACTTTTCTTTTCATATCATAGTCATTTGCTGAAATCCACTCAAACACATTTGCATCTTTTCTTATTTGACAATATAAAATCCCAGAAATTAACGTTTTAACCATAGCGAGTTAGTCTCTATTCTTATAATTAAGAGTTATTATCTCATTTGAATGATTCAATTCAAATTTATGCTTTTAAAAATTTTATTTCCTTTTAAAAGTTTCATCTGTTAAATCTTAAATTGATCTATATCTAAAACTTAATTAAAAATATGGATAAATTTTGAGGAAATTTCTATGGAAAAATTAGAAGAAAAGAAAACCAAAAATCGAACCATTAAAACCGTTCGATGGCTTGACGAACATCATTTCGTATTAATTGCTTTGTGTATAAATTTTGTCAACTTCTTGGTGCCACTACTCTGGACTACTATAAATCTTTTGATCGTCTATTCGTTCTTGGATTCGATAATGGGTTGGATCTTAATGGGATTTACTACGGTGTTCTTCGCATTCGGAATTTTTCTTCACATAAAGAACAAAAATATATTGTATAACCTCGGAATATTGATTGGACTGACCCCCCTTTATGCTTTTATAGGATATTGGACGGTTTATCACTGGCTCCTTGCAGCAGTAAACGTGTTGGCATTTATTGTACTTTTAAAGTCAACAAAGAGAAAGAGGTTACTGCCCCGGTTTAAAAGCCTATTTGGAAAGATAGGTGCACTTGTACTTATTTTTAACTTGATTTTTCCTGTCGCCGCATATTTTATTATGCCTATGCTAAAAATACCGGTGGAGGTGGAAGATAACAGTGCAGAGAATCTGGAAATCAATTGGATGTGGGCAGAGATTTGGGAAATGGATGATGAGGTCCTCGATGCGTTAAAATACTGTAACAATTTAGATAATATTAATGTATCGGTTATGGTGGGGTTGCCCGAGGATATAATGCTATCCAACCTCTATACAAACTTCATGCTAAATGAGACGGAAAAATTAAACAACCATTCAATCACATGGGATTTCATGCCGCTACTTCCCCTGGATGAATATGGTTACGATGGGCTTTATATCAATGATATTACCATTGACAGGTACATGGGCACAATTGAATTCTTTGATTATTGGGTGAATGAAAATAATCTTACCGACGATTTTCGGGTTATTTGTATTGACACCGAACTTTATTGGGAAAAACGAAATGATCTCTATTGGGATTGGTGGAATTCGTATAACGTACATGAAGATGGCGCAGAAAAGCTTGAAACTGCGGTTAAGAAAATGAAGGAAATCGAAGGAGACCATCCAGTGGTTACCGCAACATTTGGAATGCATCTCGATGATTTTGTGGATTATGATGATGCACAGTTCCAAATGATGCAATTGTCTGCCTTTCCTCCCTGGAATTGGGATGGCGTGGGTGTAATGATATACGAGACCGGTGTCGGATCGGAATATTCCATCTATAGTTCTTGCCGGGCTATGAAGTATTATTTTGATGAGGCCTCTATCCCTTATATCATCACTTCAGAAGGAGGTAAGGAGCCTACTG
Source organism: Promethearchaeia archaeon (assembly GCA_046483985.1). GTDB lineage: Archaea > Asgardarchaeota > Lokiarchaeia > Sigyniarchaeales > SOKP01 > JAWOCD01. The sequence goes on along the minus strand of JAWOCD010000010.1, from coordinate 2,034 downwards.
AGGAGGATTTCAAAAGGATGACGACTAAGTTTAAGATAATCAAAAACATGGGCTTTCAATATACTGGCGCATGGGCATTAACCGATTTCTTATACTACATTGAGGATTACAGTGCTAGAGACGAGAAATATAAAAAAGCGCGAAAAATCGGAGGCGAGCGGTTTAGTATAGAAGATTTCAAAAAAATGCATGAAGAAATTAATGAGCATGAAGGCGCCTCCACGGTGTATTATCTGACTTTCCAACACAGCGCGGTGCATTTTGGATTTCAGTTCGTGGACGTGTGGCTCATCAACCGCATAACCTATGATGGAAACTGGCCCAAGATTAAAGAACTACCTAAAATCTAAATTAATCTTATAAAAATTTTTTTTACATTTTATAATTCCGGTTTTTCTAACTTAGAGCAATTTTAATCATATCTACCCTTAATTCTGAAAAGAAGCGTGATATCTGGAGATATATGATTAAAAATTATTATAGCAAAAGACTATATTTGTAACTACTTAAGTCAATGATGGAAAGTTTTGCTATAATATATTTCAAAAGTTTTGCTTAAAATCCGCAACCAGAACAACTTTCATTTATATATGATTCACAATCTTGACAAAACTCTTTAAGTTTCTCATGGTTGGCGAGATTAAAGAATAAATCAAGCGGAGTATATTTGGGAACTTCCAATTGAGGTGCAAATATGATTTTAGAGTTTTTAATCTCTTTTCTGCTGACCACATCACAATAGTTCAAACAACTGTTAATATGGTCAATTTTCTTTCCAATTATCCCCAAAGCCAAATGAAAATTTCCCGTAGTGGGAGCGATCAAAAAAACCCTCGGACATTCTTTGGCTTTGCTTATGTATTCCTTTAATAAATCGTAATTCTCTAATTCGATCAGAAAAAAAGCCGCTTGAAATCCCAATTGCTTTAAATTTACATTTCCTTGGATTTTTAGAACATTTGCATCTATCAACTTATTTATTCGATTATTAATACCCGTATGGCTCATCTTTTTTCCGTTGGCTTTTAAAACCTTCTTTTTTATCTGATTCAGACTTTTTTTGCCATTTAAAAACAGTTGATGAAGGATTTGCTTATCTAATGCATCAATGATCTCTTTTCTCGTGGACCTTTTTACTCTGGCTTCTATCTGTTGCTTTTCTTGTTCTTTTTTGTCTCGTTCAAGCCTTGCATGTAAAATCGGAGAAATCTGGGTTGCAATTTTTTTAAGTAATTTTTTATCACTTTCTTTATATTCTGTTTCTTTATTGCTGACAACAATTTGACCGATTACATTATCCTTATAAAAAATAGGGACACATAAAGCATTTTTAAGAGGGATATGTCCCGCTGGGGGGTTTAAATCTTCACTTCTGATAAGACTTTTTTCCTTTCTTAGGGATTCTCCCCAAATACCGCCCCATTTCTCTTTAGGAAAAACAATATCTTTATCTGAGATTTGACATTTATCCCATACTTCTCTGGTCATTGATGGACACACTAAGGCACCTTCCTCATTTATATATCCAAAATATCCGATTTTGCTGTCCATAATTTCAAGGATTATTTGTAATACTTGATGATATGTTTCCTCATCCGATGTTGTTAAAAAAATATCAGCAATTTTATCCCTGATCTGAATTTCTTTTAGTAATTCTTGGTTAATTTTCTCTTCATCCAATTGGTCTATTGAAAAGATGAAAAATTGTTTATCTCCGAAAGAAATTGATTTAATCTCAACATTTAGGAGCATTTGTTCTTGTTCTTGAGAACTAAGGTTTATTTCGATACCACTAATATGCTTATTATTATTTTTTGCCTTTTTAAATTGGTCTTTTAGAAGTTTAATATTCCATCGACCGTTATCTATATTGAAAAACTTTTTTTCTTTTAGTCTTTTCTCGGTCGTTTGAAACCTCTTCGCAAATGACTCATTGTAGGCCATAATAACCGCCTCTCTGTTTAGCACTACTATCGGTTCTTTCATTGAAGAGATAAAGGTATTAATGAACTGTAATGTTTGGGAATTCTTTTC
>JAWOCD010000001.1:0-19704 GCA_046483985.1 Promethearchaeia archaeon | reverse complement strand
AAACATTCTAATTCTGTAAAATATTCCAATACTTCCTAACTTTTCTTTTATTTTTTACCACTAGAGGGCGAGAAAGCACCGTCTTTTAGGTTGGGATGAATTGCATATAGATTTATAAGTGATACTGTCCATCATTTAGGTAACAAAAATAAGGAGAAGATCAACCAAATGATTCAGAACTTCTGGAGTTTCGATATATTCAAAAAGAAAATACAGAACAAGTGCGAAGAATACGGAATTAAGTTAATCGTAATAGATGAGCGCCATACCTCATCGACTTGTCTTGTGTGTAATGCTAAGGTAAAACTAAATGACAGAAGTTTCAAATGTTTCAATTGCGGCTATAAAAACGACAGAGATATGGTAAGAAGCATAAATATCTTAAAGAAATACGTTCACATTCACCATCCCTTCGGGGACGATCATATCGGGGTGGAGAACCACCCTGTGTTGTCTAAGGTGTATATAGCACATTAGGGAGCACGACTCCACCGCCCTTTAGGGTGTGTGAGTTCAAAATATACTTAGTTACATGACCGTGATTCAATACAATAAAGATCTCCATAGAGAGTGTTCGTTAATATACCTTATATGCCTAAGATCTAATAAAAAAGAATGGAACTTATTGTTTATTCTTCTCCTTTATTCTTTTTAGAGCTAGCAACAAATGCATTTCTTATTTTTTACCACATCGATAATATTATAAGAGTGCTCTAATAGGTTTGCCACGAGGAGTTTATTATAAAGATTCGGTAATCCTAATGCCGTTTTTATAACTTCAACCGCTTCTAAAGTCCCCAAAACCCCTGCTGTAGCACCGATGACGGGTAATATTGTTTTTTCCTCTTTTTCTAAATCTTGTTCACTAAACACACATTCATAACAAGCTGTATCTTCTGGGTTTATGGTAATTATTTGACCGAAAAATTCCTTAATTCCTGCGACCACGCATTTAATATTATGTTTAATCGCCGTCCGATTCACTAAAAATTTGGTTTTGAAGTTATCGCTACAATCCACAATGAAGTCAACATCATCTATATATTTTTCGATTGATTGTTCATCTACATAATCTTGATACGTTTTAATGGTCACTTCGGAGTTTAGATTTTCTAATTCCGTTTTCGCAATATCAATTTTTACTTTATCTATTTGATTTTCCCTGTAGAGGATTTGTCTTTGGAGATTTGAAAGGGATATGGTATCATTATCTACAATTCTTAACTCTTGAATCCCCGCGGCTGTTAGATAGAGCGCAAAGGGCGAACCTAATCCTCCCGCTCCTATTTGTAAAACATTAATTTTCCCCAATTTTTCTTGTCCTTCTTCTCCAATAGATGAAGACAAAATCTGTCGAGAATATCTTTTCTTTTCCTTTTCAGTTAACATCTTTATTTCCCTTTTTTAGACTCTCAAGTTTTTTAATAATTTCTTCAACTTCTATAAGTATTAATCCCATATTCGCCGTACTTTTTATCATGACCAAAAATAGGTATTTTTGCGCATTAATTACCAACCAGCTTTCATCTTCTAAATCCACTATCATTCTAAAAATTTTAGATTCTCCGATATTCGCTACGGCATTTTCCGTTGCTCCAAACATTGTTGCCGACATGGCTAACATATCTCGTTCATTATAATCTCGGGGTAAATTTGAAGCGATTAGAATTCCATTATATTCAACCAGAGCGCTCCCAATTACCCCCTCAATTCTGTTTAGGAACTTCAACTCTTTGTTAATTCTACTGGTATTCTTGAATTCCATTGAAAGTCTAATTCTTTTTAAATTTATTGTTGATCTAAGTAAATTAAATAGTTAAGTGTTATAAAATTCTATGGTAATTCCTTTCAATAAAAGATTACAAAATTAGAAGATCATTTACTTATTTATAAAACTCCTTATTTCCATTGGAGGCACGATGCCTATTGCTCCAACTCGGATTTCGCATTTTTTTACTTTTTCCAAACCCACAGCTGGCACAGTATCCTTTCTGCCGGTGAAAAGCGTGTTTTCCACATCGTCTACAAACCGTATGAGTGGGGGTCTTATTCTTTTTTCCTTTACTGGGTGTTCCTTTTCCCATATAATCACATTTTCTAAAGTTTAATTCTTATAGATTTAATAATTACTAATTTCATAAAAAATTTACTCTTTCGGCTCGTCGGAATCGACTTCGTTCTCTTTCTCTTCTTCGGCAGAGAAAATTATTTTTTCCCGATCTTGACCGATGAAAATAATGGAAGCACCTCGGATCATAACGGTTCCTAAATCCTTACTTCGTTTTCCTCCTCGTCCAAAATATATCTCTTTGGCATTTTCTACGATTAAATTCATATAATTGTCGAACTTCTTTAAGCGCCCGACGAGATAAGTGTTCCAGATTTTGAGTTTTATCCTAACTTTCTCTTTCAGTATTGCCTTGCTAAGTGTACGCGAAATTGTATTTTTTGACATAATTAAACTCTTTTAAAAAGTACTTAATTATTCTAATAAATCATCTAATTAAATATTTTTTTATATCCTCAAGGATTTAAAATATCAAATAGTTAAAATAATATCTATACATGAAAAAAATGAAAAATAACAAAAAAATAGGCTATTTTGATCCTGATATTGTTACGCCCGTTGAGGTTCTTTTAGCAGCCGACCTATTACCGATACGTCTATTTGGAAACCCAGAAGTGGATCTTCAGAAAGCAAATGAACATATCCCCCCAACTCATTGTGTTTGGGCTCGAAACATTTTAGAACGAGCTTTGAATAACTCATATTCGCAGATTTCAGGGGTAATTACGTCTCATGGCTGTGATTGTACTAATCGGGAATTTGATATATGGTTAGAGACTGTAGATTTTGATTTCATGTATTTCCTCAATGTCCCCTTAAAGCGGAATAAAATCGCTCGGAAATTTTTTGTAAAGGACATTAAGAATATGATTTCGGAAATTGAAAAGTATTACGAAGTACGGATTACGCCCGAAAAAATAAGTAAAAACATCAAGCTTATGAATGAAATTCGTGCTCTCTTAAAGGAGTTGTCAGAATATCGGAGTAAATACATTTTGAAAGGCTCTGAGTTCCATCGCCTAGTGAAGATGGTTCAAGTAACCGATCGAAGAGAAGCGCTTGAGAAATTAAAAAAAGAAAAGGCAGCCCTACAAGATAAAGAGCCATTTGATAAAGACGCATATAAGGATATTTTACTTACGGGTTCTGTAATTGATGATACAAAATTTTTGGAATATTTGGAAAGTTTAGGGCTTCAAGTAGTCTGTGATGATTTATGTGTGGGAACTCGTTACTTTTGGAATCAAGCAAACGAAAATGGGAACCCAATTAAAGCAGTGGCCGAATATTATCTAAGTAAACCGATTTATTCCACAAAATTTCCATCGTATAAACGAGTTGAATTTTTAAAAGAACTGATTGACCAATATAATGTGGATGGAGTTTTAAGTATTGCAAAAAAGTTCTGTGAACCCATGCTATATGATCATCCATATATGAAGGATCAGTTTCAAAAGTTGGGAATTCCATATACTTTTATTGAAATGCTCTATAATCGAAAGGAGTATAAACAGTTATCCACCCGATTTGAAGCGTTTCAAGAGATGATATAATAAGGAGGTATTATAAAAAAATGTCAAAAGGAAAAATGTTAAAAGCGACTAAAAAACTTAAATTTGAGATGGGACGTCATTATTTAGCCATAGAACAAGCATATCGTGAGGGAAAACCAACTGCTTGGGCGACTTCTGGAACTCCAGTTGAACTTTTATACGCGATGGATGTACAGCCAATGTTGCCGGAAAATTCTGCAACCGTCTCAGCGGCTCGAAAAAAATCAAAAGATTTCATTGAAATTGCAGAAGAAACGGGCTATTCATATGATATGTGCAGTTACTTTAAAACCAATCTTGGAGCTGTGGAGAGTGAAGCAAGCACCGATGTGGGAGGCATAAGAAAGCCTACTTTTATGCTCTCGAGTGATGTAATCTGTGATACTCATGTGCATTGGTTTCAAGTACAAGCCGAAAGATTCAACGTACCACATTATACAATCGATGTTCCGCATGTTGTCAGCAATACCAGTAATAAACAGAAGAATTACTACAAAAAATATATAGAGGAACAATTATGGGAATTTCTTGACTTTGTAAAAGAAATTACTGGACATGAGATCGACATGGAAAGATCGAGAGAAGTTGCAAAGAACTCATATGAACTCAGTATGATTTGGCAGGATATTTACGAGTTGCGAAAAAACGTCCCAAGTCCGGTGAGCACGAAGGATACCTTTGGAGGACTTTTCCCTCTTTTTACTATGCCTGGTCTTGAAACACCTGTAAAATTATATAGAAAGATGTATAAAGAAGCTAAAGAACGAGTGGAAAAGGGAGAAGGCGCATTGCCAAATGAGGAGTATCGTCTAATGTTTGAGGGAATCCCGTTCTGGTACAACCTAAAGTTCTTTAGCCTTCTAGAACAACATAATGCAATAATTGTTTACGAGCCATATACTTACTCATTCTCCAAGTACATGAACCCTAATGTGACTAAGGAAATGGTGCTTAACAACCCAATAGAATCAATGGCAGAGTTAATGCTTAGTTTCTGGTATGTATATGATTTGGAAACGAGAGTAAAGAAATTTAAAGAAACCGTAGAAGAATGGAATATTGATGGAGTTATTCTGCATAATAATGCTTCTTGTAGACCGAACTCTTGCGGATTATATGATCTCAAGCGTCATTTAACCGATGATTTTGATATTCCCTGCCTTATCATAGATGCAGATCAAAATGACCCTCGCAAGTTAAATGAAGTTCAAGTCTCCAATAAAATAGAGAGTTTTATTGAGATTCTTGAAGAAAGAAAAAAGAGATAAAGGTCCTTCCAAACTTTTAATTTCTATTTTTTTCTTAGCTAAAATATAATGTTCATCCACTAAGAATGATAATAACAATAATAGTAGAAAGCAAGAATTCTTATTTTTGAATTCTAATATTGGAATTGGGAGTAAGTATTAGATATTCTTCTCCAATTCTGCCAATTGAGCCTCCGGATTCCCGAATAAAGGACTTTAAATCTTCAATGCCGTCCTTTAATTTTCTGACAGGAATATTTTTATTTTTTAAGATAGAATCAGCATTGATTATGAGGATTTTGTTATTCAATAACTCCTTTTTTATTTCTTGGAGTTGTTCGAGGTGGTGAAATTTAAATTTTTTAATTAAATAACTCTGGGTTGGAGGGCTCTCACTTGACCCTCCGAGCTCGTCCGATTCCTTCGAAAACCCCATAATCTTTTTCGGAGAGGTAAAGATTTCCTCATTTTCATTTTTCCAAAACTTTAACATTTTTCTCCTCACACTTATAATTCAATTTTAATCTATTTTACTCACTAAAAGAAAAATAGTCTTGATTTAAATGAGTCTATAATACCGAGATAATATAATAATCTGAATCCTTATAAAGGTATAAGAAGTCTCAAGATTCTCCGAATGAAATTTAATCAATTATTATTTTCTCGCTCTAATTGATAAAGGCTCCAATACCTAATAATCGAGAGGGGGATTTCTCTTCTTGATTTGAATATTTCTAAATAAGTTTTGCTAAAACATAACTCTATTTTCAGACATTACCTTCATCACGGGTTTACATTATTCCCAGAGATAACTTCCATATAGAAGATGATTACTTAATGGACGTAAAAAGATAATTCTTTATAACCAGTCTACAAAATCTTCTAAAGGCCGTCGTTCACGCTTTTTTTCCTTTTTCTTTTCCATAGCCTCGTCAATATGCCCTATAGCAATTACACCCATTAATTCAAATTGTTTTGGGTCTAATTTGAAGATCTCATTTACGGGTTCTTTATTGTTCAAAATCTCCCCTATCCAAACTGCTCCTAAGCCTAAAGCATGGGCTCCGAGTAATAAATTTTCCATAAATGCTCCAATCGCTTGAATATCTTTTACTCGGTCATATCCCTTTTCTTTATCCAAGAAGACGACAAGATTCACATTAGCGCTTTCTAGTAATCCCCCATGTTTGGTAGACTTTCCTACCATCCGCTTCACAGTCGGATGCGTTACGACATTTACCCGCCAAGGTTGATTATTTAACCCTGAGGGGGCCCATCGCCCACATTCAAGTATTTTTTCTATGGTATCCTTCTTGATTTCTTTATGTACAAAATTTCGAATACTTTTTCTTGACTTAATAAACTCAAGCTTATCTTTCTTTTCCATTTTGGTTTCCATATTTAGAATTAATTGAACTCGTTTAAAAATTTTTTTCTAAAAATAAAATCTCCCGCATAATTAGGGTTTATCAAAAAAGCAAAAGAAAACTTTTTCTTTTAATTAATAATGCCAAGTTTTTAAGTTGCTTAACCAATATTTAAATTGATAGCGATATGACTGCAAGTTGTTCTCATTCTAGTTGTGAATTGGATTCTGAATTGATGGAAGAGGAGGAGTCCTATTTTGAAGAGCATTTTTGGAAATTTACCGGGAGCGCTGCGATCTTATTAGGAGTTGCTCTTATCTCTGAAATTATATTTAACCTTCTTATGCTAAGCCAAATTTTGGCTGGATTTTCAATTTTATTTTCAGGCAGCGGAATTTTAAGAGAAGCCATTGAGAATATTAAAGACCGAAAAATTTCCGTGAACATTCTAATGATTATTGCCGCGATTGCGTCCTTTTTTATATTACATGGACAAGAAGGGGCAACAGCGATTATGCTCTATTCTATCGCGGAATATATAGAGGATAAAACTGTTGATAAGTCTCGAGATGCAATCAAAGAGTTATATGAATTGGCTCCAGATGAATCCCTCCTAAAAGTGGGGAGCAGTTATAAAGCCGTTCCGACCAGTTCGATAGAACAGGGACAAATTGTAGGGATTAAACCTGGGATGAAAGTCCCCTTAGATGGCATAATAATTAAAGGTGATTCGTATTTTGATGAAAGTGCAATAACGGGCGAATCTGTACCGGTTTTAAAGGAAGAAGGAGAAGAGATATATGCTGGCACCATAAATTCCAATAGTTTTGTTGACATAGAGGTTATTCGAGAAGCAGGAGATACCATAGTTGCTAAAATCGCTGAACGAATAAAAATTGCCCAACAAAATAAGAGTTCTAAGGAACGGTTTATTGAAAAATTCGCGAAATATTACACTCCTTTGATTCTTTTAATCTCATTGGTAATTATGATCTTTCCACCTCTTCTTTTTGGTTCTGATTTCAATACTTGGTTTTATAGGGGCTTAATTCTCTTAGTTATATCTTGCCCGTGTGCTCTCACTTTATCGACTCCTTTATCGATGATCTCGTCACTTACAAAGCTTGCTAAAGAGGGAATTTTAGTGAAAGGGAATAGGTTTATCGAAGCACTCGAAGATATTGATGTTTTCGCATTTGATAAAACTGGAACTATAACCGAGGGAAAATTGAAGGTATTCCAGATAATAGAACTCGAAAAGGAAGATGTAGAGATCTTACAAATCGCTGCCAGTTTAGAGTTACTTTCAGAGCATCCCATTGCTGGAGCAATTGTTGCTGAAGCAAAAAGGAAAGAACTTTCTCTCTTGGATGTCCAAAACTTTTCTATTATTAAAGGAAAAGGGATTAAGGGGGAAATTGACGGTATCTTATATTATGTAGGGAGCCAGCGCTTTTTTAATGATTTAAATCTGGATTTACCGGAGGATATCTTAGCGGATATTGAAAATCAAGGAACCATTCCACTTTTGGTAGGAACCTCCAATAATATTCTTGGTATTATCACCATTCGTGATGTGCTTCGGATTACTTCTCCGATTTTAATAGAAGGATTAAAAAATAAAGGTTATGAAACCATTATAATCTCTGGCGATAACCAACAAGTTTGCAATACTATAGGAAAATGTTTGGATGTTGATTATTCTCGCGGAGAACTTTTACCCGAGGAGAAGCTAAAAGAAATAGAAAACCTTAAAAAAAATAAAAAAAATGTTGCAATGGTGGGAGATGGTGTGAATGATGCCCCCGCTTTAGCTTTATCTGATTTGGGTATTGCTATTGGAGCATCAGCTACCGATATAACCCTTGAAACTTCTGACATTATTATAATGAATGACGATTTAACCAAAATCCTAACTCTTGTTGATATTGCGGATAAAACCAACAGAATTATAAAAGAGAATATTTGGGTTTCCATTATTGTAAAAGTGACATTTGCTGTATTGACTGTTCTTGGACTTATGACTCTCTGGTTGGCTGTGGGTATCGGAGATATGGGGGTTTCTTTATTAGTTATGGCAAACTCCTTACGCATATTTCGATATAAATATGCTTATAAAAAAATATCTCCAGAAATGGTGGAAACCGAGGCAAAAATGATTGTCTGTGATAGATGTGAAACAAAAAAGCTAATACCTCAACATCATGGAAGAGATATGATAAAAGAAGGTGAACAACTAGTTTGCTGGAAACGATTGTTAAATGGCAATAAAGCCGAAGTTTGTAAGGAGGAACTAGAGTTAGAATGCCCTCAATGCGGAAAAACGCGTATCTTAAGTTAGTTTAAATAGCGTATAAATAGCGTAGCGCGTGCCTTTTTGGGAAGAAGATATTTGATCGAGGGGAGATAATTGCTCGGATTCTGTTGCCAAAAATCTCTGAATTTCATTTACGGAAAAACGCCGATGCCCGCCCGCAGTTCGCAAGCACCGAATTTTATTGGATTTATCCTAGCGTCTGAGGGTTTTCCAGCAGACCCCGAGCAGTTGGGCTGCCACTCCTATGGAATACATGAAAATTGGAAAAAATCGGCGCTTAATAAACCGCAAAGTCATACAGATAATAGATAAATTTAAATTATGTCCAAGTTTGTCTAGATATATCAGCTATTAACCACATCTATCACAGTAATTTTTGAATTAATCTTACAGGAATTGCCAAGCTTGGTCTACGGCGCTGGACTCAGAATCCAGTCTCGGAGGAGTTCGCGGGTTCAAATCCCGCTTCCTGTATTCATACAGAAGGACTTTGCACGGCAAGGAGTAATCATAATCTAAATAAAATAATTGTCCTCATAAAAATCTCGTTAAAAATACGTTGTTTCCTTTTTCTATATAAAACTAATATTTTTCTTTTAGACTTCAACATTAAAATCTAGAAGAAAATAAAAACAATAAAATAGGAAAAAAACTAAATCATATTATAGGACTGAAAATGAGGATGTAATTAAATGTCTGAAGAGGAACAATCAAACGAAGAACAAGAAAAGGGTCAAATTCCCGAATTAAAGGAAGAACCCATCTTAGTTTATCAATACAATGATGAAGAGCAAGAGTTTGAAGAACTGGAAATCGAGGAGGATGTAGAATTATATGAATTATTGGATTCTGATTTCATTCTCTTGTTTGTTGATCCAGAACATTATCGCGTATGGATCTGGCAAGGTTCTAACACTACTACCCGTATGAAATTTATTAGCGCCAAACTTGCTCCACAAATCCGGGATCAGCACGGAATCGCCTATAAAATTACTACCGTAGATGACGGAAATGAAACATTGGCCTTTAAAATCATGGTAGGGTTGGAAGAGGAGATCGATTATGAAGAGGAGCAAACTGGACCGGCGTACGAAGGAACCGAAGAAGATTTAGAACTGTTGGAATCCTTAACCCGGGAGAAAATCCTACTTCTATTAGAGAAAGCTGGAATACCCGAAGGGTTTGAACGGAAAATGGTAATTGTCAAGAATCAGATTTACGGATACAAGGAATATGATCGAAATTATATGGGCGAACAGATCAAAGAAAAAGAACTATTTCCATTGGAAGAGGAAATTCCCGACGGCACTTATCTTGCCGAAAATTACATCCCGCGCATGTTATTCTCTTTTAATAATGTAGTATTAACCGAATTACTTCAAAAGAAAAATAATTAAATCATAAATTCTTACTCATATTGAGATTATAGTATAACAAAACGAATCGTAAGTTATGAGCCGAAAAAAAAAGAGAGACCCCAGAAGAAGGCGCCCAAGACGAGTTGCTCGAAAAAGGGATAAACGCAAAGAATGGTTGAGTTTCTTTATTATTCTCATTTTATTCATCTCTGTTTTAGGTAGCATTCTAGCTATTGTATTCGTCCCTTCTTAAAAGTCCTTCAGATAAATGAGAAAGTTCATAGTTTAGATTTAGATATTTACCATTATTTAAGAAACCGCGTTTTTTAAGGTATTTAAGGTATTATAAAAAAAGAAAAATTGAGGATTAATTATTCCTCGTTATTAGCATCTATTTTATCTTTTACTTTTTTCACGACATCCACTCGCACCATCAGATAAATCATGATTACAATCGCGAACAGCGTGATAAGGCTTACTTCCCAATTTTCTCCACCGAGTAATCCGCAAATCCCCAATACGTTATAGGCCATTATAGTCATCATCCCTAACTTACCCAGCCACATCCAAATGATGGTTTTCTTTGCGGGATATTTAATCAAGCCTAGCGGGACTGTTAACATATCATCATTTAAAGGGGTAAGTCCGAACAAAAAGATAAGAAATGGTGCTAATTTCGGATGTTCCGTTAAATATTCTTGATATTTTGAGAGATTTTTTGCTCTCTCCTCCGAAATAACTTCTGCGGTTCCCCTTCCAACGATATAGCCTCCTAATTCACCTATTAAGCAACCTAAAGCGGCAACTAATGCAAAAACCATAGGGAAAAATATACTTTCTCCAATATAGGCGAATCCGAAGCAAACAAACCAAGAATAAGGGGTAGGAACAGGTAATAAATTTCCGATTATACATATAACAAAGACAAGTCCTAACTTTGCAAAAAACTCCTCACTTTGAAATTCTTCTCTGCTCCAAAGACCGGTGATTGCCGCTCTATGAGCTTCTACTAAGAGTAAATCCACAGTAAGAATAACCAGTACCGCAATTGCGATAAGAAAAACGGCATCCACTTTTTTAAACTTCAACTTTGATTCTTTCCGTGTGTTATTTAATTATATTCAAACTATGTTTTGGAATATGTGATTCCTTAAAAAGATGTGATATTCATTGGGAATTTTTCTCTACAATATAATTTTGAATAAATCTGTGCTAACAACTAAATTTTCTCAGAATTTATAAAAAAAAGGATAAAAAGAGAATACTAATTATATATGCTCTCGAATAACAACCGTTCTTGAGAGATTCTGAGCTAACCTCAACTTCTGTTGAGGGTCTCCAGAATTAATTAATATACCCAGGATAATATCCAAAATGAGTAGTACTCCGGCGCGAAAGAGATTATTAATAAGATATTGACTTGTGTCTGCAACTTCCAAATTCTCCTTGTCCACCGTTCGGAGTCGCATTGCCATCTTCCCTAAGGTTTGACCGCTATTGTAGGCTTCAAGGCCCCAAAAGTATAATGTATAGAGGATAAAACTAATTAATTGGGCAGACATTGCAAACCGCCAAAATTGGCGTAATTCAAAAGGTAACAGTGAGGAAATTATTCCGCTTATAATTGAAATGAGGATTATATCGATGATAAATGCCAATAATCTGGGACCGAATGTTGCATATTCTACACCTGGCGGGGGAGCTGGAACATTTTGATATTGCTTCTGGACTTGATAACTCGGTTTTACGCCTTGAGGTTTGGGCTCTTCTTTTCTTACAACTTCGGGCTCTTGTACGTGGGGCTCAACATCAGCCTTTTCCCTTTCTCTCAGATCTGCACCACATGTATTGCAAAAAACCGCATCTTCGTCAAGTTGTGCTCCACATTCTGGACAATATTTAAGATTTGTCATTTTTTAACCTCCAATTGCTTAACTACTTTGAATATGGGAATGGTGTACTTTAAAATTTCTAGAGACCAATTTTTAAAATTTCATATCTATTCTGATTTTCAAAAATTCCATCGGATATTAAATTTTAATGTTTTTAAGTTATTTATGTAAGGCAGATCAAACTTCAAAGGGTAAAAAGTTAAATAAGAAAGAGCGATTATTGACTTTCCTTTATGACCACGGTTCGAGATAACAGTTGTGTGTGGCGAATTTGTCCTTTCTCCTTTCCCTTTCGGAGAAAAAAACCAAATATGATATCAAGTATTAAAAGGATAGTCGATTTTGTTAAATTATTGACAGCGTATCGGTATGGAGTAACGGGTTCTAACTCTTTCTCGCCGACGGTTTTTATGTTCACCACATACTTTCCTAACGTTTTTCCGCCGGTTATGGTCTCCATTAGCCAAAAATAGAGAAACCCTAGAATAAAATCAGTGAGATTTTTCACGAGCCAGATAATTCCAAAGTCAGTTATTCCAAAAGACCCTATTATCATTTCAGATAAAAACCAACCCACAATTAAGATGAGGGAGATATCAATAAACCATGCAAACATACGAAGATATAAATCCCCATATATTACCTCTTCTTTTTTATGTGATGACATGGTTACTCACTTTTTCTTATCAATATGTCTAAAAGGACATAATCATTTATAAATTGTCCAAATGATCACTAAAAAACAGAAAAATTAAAAAGCAAATTAACTTACACTAGAATAATTATGAATAATAATATAATTCCGAGCAGCCCCACCAGTATTATCCCTATTATTGGAATTATTATTTAATTCATAGAAGAAAGAAATTTTTAACCTCTTCTTTTCTCTATTATCTCTTTTCCAACTATATAATAAATATGGGTTAAAATTTATCTAAATAAATATGGAAGAACTCAAAAGGATTGGTCGATGAACATTGGAAGAAAGAAAGGTATATCTTTATGATGCAACACTTCGAGAAGGAGCACAAAAAACTGGCATTGCCTTCTCGATGGAGGATAAATTACGTATATTGGAAAGATTAGTCCGTGATATAGAGATCCCCATGATCGAAGCGGGATGGCCGGGCTCTAATCCGAAAGATATCGAATTATTTAAAGAGCTTAAAAAAAAGAATTTTAATAACACGAAAATTTACGCATTTTCCAGCACAAGAAGGAAAGATATGAAAACGAAAAATGATAGAAACCTCCAAGCAATTCTTGATGCGGAAGTTGAAGGGGCTACTATCTTCGGAAAAACATGGGATTTACATGTAGAGT
This sequence comes from Promethearchaeia archaeon, assembly GCA_046483985.1. GTDB lineage: Archaea > Asgardarchaeota > Lokiarchaeia > Sigyniarchaeales > SOKP01 > JAWOCD01. The sequence goes on along the minus strand of JAWOCD010000001.1, from coordinate 6,579 downwards.
CCGCATTAGAGACAACCTTGGAAGAAAACTTAGCAATGATTCGAGACACCATCCTTCATTTAAAAGATCATGATATTGATGTTATCTTTGATGCAGAGCATTTTTTTGATGGATACAAGAGTAATAAAGAGTATGCAATAAGCTGCATCAGAACAGCACATGAAGCTGGCGCTTCATGGATTACTCTATGTGATACTAACGGAGGTATCCTTCCGTATGAGGTGGGCCCCATTCTTGAGGAGATCCAAACACAGATCCCTTCAATTAAGTTGGGTTTTCATGCGCATAATGATTGTGGTATGGCAAATGGTATTGCTCTTGAGGCATATAATCATGGCGTTGAATTAATTCAAGGAACAATTAATGGTTTCGGTGAGCGGAGTGGAAATACCGATTTAACCGCTCTCATCCCGGTATTTAAGATGAAAATGGGCGTAAACTGTATCGATGAGGAACATCTTAAAAATTTAACCGAAGTGTCTCACTTTGTTAATGAAATGGCTAATCTTCCCGGAAATCCAGATCAACCCTTTGTTGGCAGGAATGCATTCTCTCATAAAGGAGGGGTCCATGCTTCTGCTATTTTAAAAAACGCCAAAACCTATGAACATATCGACCCAGAATTAGTAGGAAATGTACGGGATATTAAGGTTTCTGAATTGGCAGGGAAAAGTTCCATTTTACATATGGCCAAGAAATTTGGTATCCCCTTAACCGAGGATAACCCTAAAGTAAGAGAAATTCTGAGGGTTATTAAGAGAAAGGAAAATCAAGGGTATTCATATGAAGGCGCTGAGGGAAGTTTAGAGATAATAATGCGTAGTATGGATATGAATATCCAAGATCCCAACTATTATCGGAAAAAATTCTTTGAACTTGAAGGATTTCGCGTACTAACCGAACGCTATAAAGATAATCTCATATCTGAAGCCACTATAAAATTAAAAGTGGGCGGAAAGGAATTTCATACTGCGGCTGAGGGTAATGGACCAGTTAATGCCTTGGATAATGCACTTAAAAAATCATTATGTCATTTTTATCCAAGCATTAAGGAAATTAATTTGTCTGATTTTAAGGTGAGAATCATCTCTCAAGCAGGTACTGCTTCAACCGTACGTGTCCTTGCTGAAACATATGATAAAGAGGGAACATGGGGGACAATCGGAGCCCATGAGAATATTATTGTGGCATCCTGGGATGCCTTAGTGGACTCCTATATTTTCAAGCTTTTAAAAGAAAAAAATAATTGGTAGTTCAAATCTCTTTTTTCTCTTTATTGTTCTTGTTTCTGTATTAGAATACAAGTTATTCTTTCAGATAGATTTCAAAATTCTCTCTAACTATTGCGTCTGCTTCTTTAAATTCTGAAACATTAATCATTTTGTTTAAATCTTGAATTTCATCGAGTTCATCCTTGTACTTTTCACAAAATTGAGTAGAAAATGATTTCATATATTTTTTTACCAATTCATTTTTCTTGTTTGTAAGAGCCAATACAGCATAACCATAGTCATTATTATAATCAACCACGATATCATAATTTTTAGTTTGAAGTACGTCAATCTGGTCTTCTGAATTTATAAATTCAGAAATAATATAATTTAAACCGATTAAAATATTCCCCCAGACTGCTGAATCTGATTTCTTCTCCTGGGAATCCTTAAATTGATAGGAGTATAAGAGTACACCAGATTTATGATATATGTTGAGAGCACAAACTTTTTGGGTTAGTACCGTAAATAGAGTAGGTTTCTTAGTGAATACATATCCTATAGATAAAATAGTAAGCCATGTTAAGGTGATATGTAGAAATAAAAAGACCATCTGTCTAAAAGCTATAAAAAATATTATCATTATAATCGGAAAACTATATAAAAATGAGTTAAGGATAATGCCCAAACTAATTATTTTATTCCGTGAATCTTGATGAATTTGATACATAATAAAAAAGTCATAAAATAAAAGGCATATCTCAAAAACAATGATTACTCCGCCTACGAAATTAGAGAATGAAATATTTATTTGTTCAATAGAAGATAATAATACGGGGGTATCGTTTGATAGATTTGATTCAAATTGAATCGACCCTGGAAATAATATCGCTCCTCCCAGAATCCCGAATAATGTGCTGAATACAATGAAAGGAATAAGCGGGATCTTTTTGTATTCTTTTATAAAAACATAGAGAATAGTATTTAGTATCATTGAGATAAAACCTTCTATAAGAGCAATTTTCCAAAGTATATTATTTAAATGACCTCCTGGAAAATAAATTATTATTGGAATAACAAACAAAATGGAATAGATTATACCTCCATTCCCGATGGCAACTGAAATTAAAGTAGTAATAAGGTTGGGGCTATATTCGTCTTTATGAAAATAAAAAATATATAGTAATATATATATCGATCCTATGAGGGAAATTATTAATCCCCCAATCAATACAATAATTGTTCCGTCTAACATAAATTCTATTAACTCTAAACTACAAATTCTTACTTATGAGGAAATCACTTATTAAAAATAATTTTTCCATTTTATTAAAGCTTTATTCAAGTTGACCGTTCCTTCGGGGGCGACCATCTTGGGGTGGAGAACCACTCCGTATTTTCTAATGTGTGTATTACGCATTAGGGAGTATGAATCACGCCTTCATGCGTGAGTTGTTCAAGTTTTTTTTTATAAGACTATATTCCGAAAGATTGTGGCAAATAAGCTTCAAAATATTTCTTTAATAGTTGTTTAGTTTCTTTAAATTCGGAAACATCGATGAGCCCGCCATTCATTTTTTCAAACTTTCTTCTATTTTTTTCAGAGAAAGATTTCATAAATTTTCCCAAAGATCGCTCCAAGACGGAATTTATTTGATTGGTGATCAACATTACAGCACATCCTAAATTGCTATTATACTCTAATAATATATCTCTGTGCGGCATTTTTATAAGATTTAATAGACTTCTTCTTTCAGTGAGATTTGAAAGGATATGATTAATACCGATTAGAATGGTTCCCTTAACCACTGATTCATCTTTTTCCTTTCCTGTTGCAAAATTATACGAATAAAGTAGGATTCCCGACTTATGAAAAACAATAAATTCATATAATTTATTGGTTAAGATTGTAAAAACTTCTGGTCGTTTTAGTACGATATATAGTACTAAAAAACCCCCTATTAAGAAAAGAAGGATATGAATTTGCCAGAAATATATTACTTGCGTTAGATTAAAGATACCATGTGTAATTATTATGCTGGAAACCATGACGAGAATTACATTTAACTCGGTTGCAAGTCTTTTATATCTAATTCTTGAGAAATTACGTACTTGTATAATACACAGAAATAGAATACTTATAATATCGAAGGATATCAAAATTCCAAGATAAAGAGCATTATTTAAAAAGAAGAAATAGCGGTCTCCTTTTTGAATTATTTGGAAGGGATTCGCAGTAAAAAGTAAACTGAAAATTAATCCAACGACTATTGAAATAATAATAATAGGAATGGGAATGATTTGAAATTCTTTATATTCCAAAATAATATAATGGGTGTATATAATTATCCATACTGAGATGTTCCGCAGAATGATTGAAATGATCCAAAAATTGAGAGCCATATCCCTTGGACAATAAGTTCCAGTTGCAAATTCGATGAGAATGGGATTAAGAATTCCCACAAATATATAAATCAAGATAATTAATCCAGAAAGATGTAGAAATCCCATATTTTTTTTTGATTTAATCGTAAATCCAATTCCAATTATTGAAATGAGAATTGAAAGAAATATTAATATGAAATTTAAAATCATAGTATCAAGTTCCGATTATTTATTGAATTTCTTGGATTAATTAAAACTAATTAATCTTATTAAATTTAAATATTTACTGAGTATTTTTTGTATATAAACATTTTTCAGAATATTCCAAATAAAAAGAACAAATTTAAAAGATATAAAATATTTGATAAAAAGTTTTTATGTATCGAGCATACATTAAATTTCTTCTAAAATCAGGAATTCTGGAGGAGCTTAAAAATGAGAACGAGTATGGAGAATCTTCTCACTTTCAAAAGATAACCTCGTATTTGGAAGATAGTAATAAGCTCCACAACCTTTATGAGGAATTTGCTCGTGAACCGTCAAAATATATAGACTTTTTTAGCTTCTTATATCAAAAGATAATTCCCAAATCCGAGCGAGAAGATCTAGGGGAGTTTTATACTCCTATCGCTATTATTAACTATATATTGGATGTATTGGGTTATTTTCCCCATCAAGATATTGAGAATCTATGTGTGATAGACCCCAGTTGTGGTTCTGGAAGTTTCTTAATCCAAGTTATCAAAAGATTAATCCAAAGGTTTACAATTCTCTACGATATAGAAAGAATTCAGCAATTCACTCCCTCTCAAGCTAAAACGATAATTAAAAACATACGGGAACGTGTATTTGGCATAGATCTAAACCCGATTGCTTGCTTTCTCTGTGAATTGAACATTTACTACGCCTTATTTGATCTTATATCACTAATTCTCCAAGAGGATCCTGGCTATATTCCTGAAAGATTCCACATTTATCATATGAATTCTCTGAAATTACTTGATACGCCAAATCTTACTTTCCCCTCTGAAGGCTTTGATATTGTCCTGGGGAATCCTCCGTACGTGTTCATTCGTGGCATTCCCGCTCAACAAAAACGATTAATTGATTCTTCAGATTTTAAAACCAATAAAGGACAATATGATTATTACCAAATTTTTGTTGAATTGGGAATTAGGTTGTTAACACAAGGAGGAAAATTAGGCTATATTGTTCCCGATTCTCTATTAGCTCTTTCTAACAGGAAAATTATTCGAAAATATATAATGGACCATACAAAAATTAAGGAAATCAACCATGTAGGTGAAAAGTTTCAAAACTTAAGTGTATCAAATATCATCATCATCCTTAAGAAAGAAAACTCATATAATCTTCGGCGTGATAATTATATTTCCATTAAAACTTCACAGCATAAAACAAAATTGAAGCAAAAAAGATTCAAGGACTGGGATTATAGATTTCTAATCAATTTGAATGAAAAAGATATATCTTTACTTAATCATTTGAATAAAAACTTCCCTAAAATAAAAGATCTAATCGACAGAGATAATATTGCTATTAAACTTCAAAGAGGAGTTGAAATTGGGAAAGACGGCAAGATCTTCTATTGTTCAATTTGTAAAAAATACTATCCTTTACCTAAACGAAGAAACAACCTCAGTTGCAAGATATGCGATACAAACATTGAGGAAAAGAATATAGAAAGGATTATTGTTGATGAGATTCCGGTTAATTCAAACGCGAATTATCTTCCTTTTGTTTATGCCATTAATCGATATTATATTGAGGAATATAAATATATCAATAAAAATAAAAATGGAATTAATTATAAACCCCTAAATTTATACAGAAATAGAATTCTTATCCGGCAAATTAGCGAGAATAATATGATTTGTGCAACATATGATGAGAATCTCTCATTAACTACACAGTCAATTTACAATCTGAAAATTCGCGGAAATGTAAACGACAACCATTATTTTAACCATTATTATTTATTGGGATTGTTAAATTCAGAGCTTTTATCATATTATTTTCTCAAAAGTTTTGGCTCATATAAGCTCTTGTTTCCACGCATTTTAATCGAGAAAATAAAAGAATTGCCTATTGTTGTTCCCAAGAGTAAAAGGGAAAAGAAAATAGCCGAAAAATTATCCAAATGCGTAAAAGAGGTCTTGAAGATGGCTAAAAATAAGAGCGAATTTGAGGAAAAATCTCGTAAAAAACTAAATCAGATAGAACAATCAATATATGAGTTATATGGGATACAGAAAAAGCTTTATATTCATTCATTTTTTAACGATCTGCGAAAGAAGTCCCCATCCCTTTAGGGTGGGGATGAATTTCGTATATTATCAGTACTTGACTAAATAAAAATACACCCCTCTCCTATTAAATCTATTGTCCGACAAAATTTTGGAAGGGGCGGACCGGTATTCATAAAATATTGAAATGCACTCAGTAATACGTGCTTCAACTCTTCTTTATAATAAGCTTTTGCTGGAAAAATTTGAGCACATCATTAAATCCGAGTTAAACGTGAAGGAATTGAATTTTATTCCCGAAGACAAGGCAAAATCGCTCTATGAAGAGGACCTAATATTAGATCATGGAGCCATTGGCAAGGATTTCAAGCAGGACCGCCTTAAAGTGGAGGAATATTTAAAATCTCAAGAGGTAGAAGACATTCGCAACAACTTCTTAAAGGGCAAATTAAAAGTCAAGTTAGATGGAAAGGAATTTGTCATCAATAAAGACCATTTTGAGATTGAGCAGCAAGCCAAAGAACCCTATGCGGTAAATTTAGCGAATTATGGCACCGTTTTGATTAATTCTGAACTCAATGACGACTTATTACAAGAAGGTTTTGTGCGAGAGTTTATTCGCAACGTGCAGCATATCCGTAAAAACTTAGAATTATCCCGATTCAAAGAATATATTGAATTGAACGTAGTTAGCGATATTAATCTTGAAAAAGAATTAG
>JAWOCD010000106.1:0-7347 GCA_046483985.1 Promethearchaeia archaeon | reverse complement strand
AGATTTCCGTCGGTCTTAAAATAACAATTTTCAAAAATAAATTATTCTGATATCTTTATAGATAGACTCTAAATGAACAAAATACATAAGGCAATAACATCAATTTTACTCGTTGGAGTGCTTTTTCTCACTTTTCCGATCCAAGGAACGTTGGGGAATTCAGAAACGGGCTTTGATTATGTCAGCGAAGGCGATAGGTACGAATATAAAGAAACTACTAAGGATAAATCAATATATAAGGATGCTGATAATGGTACTGTAGTGGAATCTGATAGTTTTATGGAGTATAATACGGAATCCGTTGTTGAGAAGGTAGATGAGGATGATGGATATATAACCCAAGTTAGTGCGGGTAGTAAATCTAATGTAACTAATTCTACTACTACTCCTACCTCTCTTGAAGTTAATATAGGAGGGTGGGGAACTAATGAGTATGTTTTTGATTATGGTATCAAAGTTAACGTCAAAAATTGGGCTAAACCAAATATCCTTCTTAGGACTTGGGATAATTATTCCGGAGAATTTGATGAGTTTGAGGAGCAATTAGAAAATGCCACGGATGATTATGATGAGTTTAAGTCATATTCATTTAATATTGACAACGATGCACAGACGATCGAACTCGAAATGGAGTATATCGAAGCGGATATGGGTACCGCATGGAATGAATCTATTGAGTCGGGGACGAGTATTTATAATGTATCCGTAACCTACAATGTTAAAGAAGAAATCACACTTTCCTATGATAATTTTATCATGGACGAGTACAAAAAGGTCACTACAAAAACTGTTAATGACGTTAAAAATTCGAGCTATTTAGAAGATAATGATATTGTTTATCTCCAAGAATCAAATAACGAATATAGTGCTAAATTACAGGGCTTTCTTGAGAAATATGGACTCTGGTTAGGCATAGGAGTAGGAGCGGTGGTAATAGCAGTAATTGCTGTTGTTGTTTGGAAGAAATACGGATAATTTTCCGAGGCGAGACCGACTATAATAAGACAATATGATTTAATAACAAAACTCTTTTTTCTTCTTTGAAATTCATAGATCCCCTAAAATCAATCTTGTCCTTTTTCCTTATCCCCCAATCCGTTTAATTTCGCATGACACGCCGGACATTCTTCCATGCTGGGAAGGACTAAAGCATCACAATCCTTATTGGGACATTTAACCGGCTCCTCTTCGTGAAGAGTCTCTTCTTTGAACTTGGAAAAGGCTTCTTTTGCCGCGTCAAACCGTTTTAATAAATCTTCTTGCTTAAACTCGTATCCACATTTCGAACATCGATTCGAAAAGTCTTGTTTGAGGATGATTTTGCCGCAATTCGGGCAGAAACCTTGTCCGCGCTCGAGAATCTCGTCCAATTTCATTTCTTCCTCAAATTTGTCCTCTTCTTCTTCAGCTGTGGAAGCTTCTACTAGATTTAAGTCTTCATATCTATCCGACCCTTCAATAATATTAACTAAGGCATTGATGTCCTTATCGGTCTTAGAAAGTTTCTCGGATTGAACCACGATATCCATAAGAAAAGTTTTTGAAATTCCCATCTCTATTGCCGTCTTGATAATGAGCCGTTCAATCAGCTTAATAAACTCTTCACGAATTCCTAACCAGATGAGACCCATATCCTCCAATTTTTCTGCAATTTCCTCCGCCATCTCATCGAAATCGTAGATTTTTCGGTAACCAATAATATTGATATGGATGATCTCCTTTATCAAGCGATCTTTTATCAGCCGACCCGTGGTGGTACCTAAAATGTCTTGTTCATGAAAGAAAAAGACATCCTTACCTCGGATAAACTTAAAAAAACCCAAATCTGCCGACATAATTTTGTCGATATAATATTTTATGTGAAGTTTCTTGACGTCGTATACTTCGCAGAATTGATCGATATAAAGTTTATAATCAGGCGTAAGAATCGAGTTGTAATTAATAATATAAAACAGCGCAAGATATAATTCACGGCACTGGTTTAGCGTGAAAAACTTATCCCCGATGTTGATAATCAACTTCACGATCTCAAAAATCATGGACTCTTCAACCCCGATTTCTTTATAGAACTCAATCATATCTTGTAATTTGGTGAGGGTCTCGTTCACTTGGTTTATATATAATGTATCGGTTTCTTTTTCATGGGTGGTATCTTGATTTAACAACTCAATTCCCCGCTCCATGATAAAATATCGAATTTCGTCTCCATTTGTCCGCTCATCTGAATACAATTTCTTTTCTATATTGTTTTTTTCAAGATGTAGCTTGAGATATTTTGAGACGGTTGATTTACTCATATCACAGATTTCAACCAAGTCCGTGAATCGTTGGGGACCGAGATTTCGTATGATATAGAGAATTTTCATCTCATTTTCCATCTCTTTCGCGACTTTTAGCACATTTTTTTTTACGTCATCCGAAATATTCCATTGCGACATACCTATTACCTATATTAATAAAAGGAGATCCCATATATAAATCTATACCATGGTTCGAACAATTGAGTTAGTTTCTAAACTATGTTTAATTGTAATATAAATGGAAATAGATGCTTAATTTTTGTTTTATTTTACCAAGGAACCGAAAAGCTTAAATATTTAACTCGATTCTATTGCTATGAAGAGAAATTATATAGTAATACTATAAAGCAAGAAAATCAATAGAATCTAAATTTTTACAACTACAATATTTCGATCATAACTTCCTATCGAAAAAATATTCTAAAATTGGATGATTATATGTCTCGACCCAACCCAAATTTAATGGAACGTATCAAAAAGATAGAGCACAGGCTAGACCGGATTGAAAAGCGGCTTGATCGACTTGAAAAGTTATTGAAGTCTCCATCTCGACCTCCGGGGCCCTCTAGACCAGGTCCTAAGAGACCGGGACCTGGTAAACCTCCAGAACCGTTCCGGTTTTAGCTGGAAATTATTCTTGAAAAAATGTATTTTTTTAAATCACTCATATTATTCCCTTTTTCCCATCTTTTGCCCATTTTTTGAATTAAACCAAAGTTCTATACCTTGGACACTAGAATTTAAGTAAAAGTTATTTTTTTATTATAGTAAGTTATCTTTACAATAAAGAAAATATAAGAATTAGAAATAACAAACACGAGGTATAAAAATATATGACTCAATATCGGTTCCGACTTACGGGAGTGCCCCCCGATCAGGCAATCAAACTCATTGAGGTTGATCCTAATCAGAGCATTGCAGAAATTAAGAAAACCGTCCAAAAAGAATATAAATTGAACCCGATCTTAGCGATTCAATTTATCTTTAAGGGAAAAGTGTTACCAGATAATCTGAAGTTCTCAAAGATTGGTATTCATCCCAAGAAGGACGTTATCACCGTAATGGCAACCCAAGCAGGCGGAATTTAAGCGTCTTACCAAATTTTTATTTTTGTCTTTTTTTCTTTTTTCGCTATAAGTCAAATTAGATTTCAAAGTCTAAGAATCTTTTATATAGAATGCTGTAGTTTTAATTATTTGGAAAGAGATTCAATCAATTAATACGGACACTGAAGATCTCAGATATATTGTTCCCTCCACTCCGGTGGAGGATCTCGGATTTCAATTCCCAACGCTTAGTGGACTCGTAGGAATCCCCGTCCTTTAGGGCGGGGAGACTTCAATCAGTAAAATTAGAGCTTAAGAGGCGCAAGCCGGTTTTCCATGGAATCCTCAACCTTCTTTTTCATCATTTCGAGAGTATCCCAATGCTCCGAGTAATCCGAATCGTCAAGATAAAGGTTAATACGAGAGAGAATATCCCGGAGATGCTTCTGTGGGTCTTTTGCTCGCTCTCCCCAATCCCATACCGCGCACCAGGCTTTCCCGAGTTCTGGCCCATAGGTCTGCATCGCTTTCTGGCGGATTTCAGAAGACATAACCGTAACCGGATGAAACCAAGGCATATCTGTGCCATTCGGGGCCACGCCAAATAGAGCATTCGAAAAAAAGGAATAAATCGGGACGTTCAACTCTCGCTCCAACTGATGTAATTTATACGCACCTAAGACGCTTCCTGCAATGGAATATAGCACAATCGCTTGAGGATCTTGGGTATGGCTAATCGTGGTCTTAATGATCTGTTGAATGGTGCCCCCAGTGGCAATAGTATCTCCCAAGAGAATGATCGGGTTGGGAGGGAGTGCCTCAAAATTCAGATAGGAAAGCTCGGTGATCCATTGATCTTGAGCCTCGTCCAGCGTACGTCGTGCTCCAATAAAGCACTGTTTAAGGGATTCGTGGAATACCTGCTCAAATGCTTGGCCAATATGGTAATATAATGCCCCCGCTAAAGGAATAACCTCAGCAACATTATTATATGCCACATGTCTCACTTCTGGACAGAGATGGAAAGCAATTTCGAGAAAAGATGCACTACTCTTTCTGGCTAATTCTGCAAGTCTTAATCCCACAACCCACGGATTTAATAGGATTTGCAGGGCATGAGGCGATTCTATGATATATGTATGGTCTCCAAAACCCATACCTTGTATATGAAGGACTCGTGGCAGGGATACGGGAAGGGAATCCACTTCAGAAAGGGCTACATCCTCAATTAGCTTTTTTTGATCCTCTAAAACTCTCATATGAAAACTACGTGAAGAAAACTTTGATGCTTAAAGGATTTTTTGTTTTGTAATGGGAGATCCTAAAATCGTATTTTTCAACTATAGTTTATCATTAAAGGGAAAAGAATGCCCCCGTCCTTTAAGTCGACCTTGAGTTATGCCCTAATTTTAGCCTAAGAACCGCATTAACCAAAAAAGTTAAATAACGGACACTCAATATACAATGTATGTTTCGGATAAATCATTTAGAATTGAAACCAAATAAGCAAGAACTGCGGATTCTCAAGATTATGTTGGTCAGAAGTAGTGCTATCTGGAACTTAGCTAATTATTACAGAAGATAATCCTTTTTCGATAAGGATAAAGAAGTTCAATCCTATACAGAGCAACGTCCTGAGTTAAGCCACCACAAACTCTAGAAAGAGTTAGATTTGTTACAGACGACAATCTTTTCATAAAAGAAATTAAACTTCAGTGAGCTTTACAATTATTTCATCCATGACTTTAGGGATTCTCGCCACTGATGGTAAAATAAAGTCAGCTCCCATATCCTCGAAGCGTTTTTCATTAAGGAATCCAGTCAAGACACCAATAGTAAGCGCGCCAACTGTTTGTCCTAACTCAATATCCGCTTTCATATCTCCAACCATTACAATATGCTCAACGGGAACATCCATGCAATCAGCTGCTTTGCAAATACTTTCGCGGTGCGGTTTCATATTCTTCACGTCATCTCGCCCAATCGTTTTATCTTTCACTTTAGCATAGAATTCGGGATATTTCTCTTCCAGTCTGTCAGCCACCTCAGCATTAGAGGAAGTTGTAATGATGGTAAAAGGATAATTCCTTTCCTCGAGAAACTGGAATACTTCTTGTACTCCATCGATCAGAGAGATATTTGGTGCCTCTCTTTTAAAGATTTTCCTTGCAAATAAGAGCGCTCTGATTCTTTGAAAGAAATTCAATCCGAGTAATTTAAAAATAGAGATCATTATCGAACGGCCGATATTCTTTCGGTTTTCTCCTTGCAAGATTTCATTTATCTTTTCCTCGATTTTTTTATCTAGTTCCTTGGTGCGCTCAATATCATATTTTTCAAAAATTGCATCTTGGACTTTATCCACAATATCAATTGAATTAACCAAGGTGCCGTCAAAATCAAACGAAAAGCCAAGCCTATGATTATCCATTGAGTGATTAAAGAAAAAATATCTATAAAACATTACTAAATTTGATCTCAAGATAAATGGGAGTTGAACCTGATAAAATAAAACTTCTTTTCATTGTAATTTTTATTAAGGTTCGGTACGCCTTTTGGCTTCACGTTTAATTTTATTCAAATTTCGGCGAAAAAATTCTTTATCTTCCTTGTATCGCAAATTTTTTAAAACTTTATCCATGTTAGTCCATTTGGAATTTTCCATCTCCTTACCAGTCGGGGAGATCTTATTCTGATTACTTTTAAATAGAAATAACTGGATATATTTTATTCCATTGGTATGCTTATACTCGGAGTGTCCGGGCTTCATATGTTTTACTGTTCCCAGTTCCTTTATTAATTCTAAGTGAGTAATTCCCGCTTCTTCGTAAATTTCTCGTTTTGCGGCTTGAATGGGATTTTCCCCTTCTTCGATATGACCCTTTGGAAACCCCCAATATCCTTTTCGATTTTGAACGAGAGCAATTTGATTATGCCGATTAATAACGATTCCCCCGGAACTGATTATCTCAACCATGATCTATCATTATAATCTAATTTAGCACATATTTTAAATTAGACATGTTCCTCAGTGATGATAAGGTCCTCAAGCTGATCTTTTTTTCGTTTATATTTTACCAGTGATAATTCTTTTATTCGCGAAAAACTGATATATGTGGTATTTCCAGTGATCTCGATTCTAATATAATATTCGGGAGATTCCAAGTCAACCTTTCCCGAATTGATCTCTTTTGCGGCTGCTTCAATAATATCTTCTCTCGGAATATCACATTTTCTTCTTCGCAAAAGGATGCGCCATCTGTCACCTTCGTGAATTTTTTCCGCAAATTGCGATACTGTGGTTTGAATTTCCTCTAAATTGGTTTCCATCTTATACATTATAGGAACAAACTTCAAGGTGTAATAGAAAAAATTCTTTTCCTCCTCGTGTTCGAGAAGGTCTATAATTTTTTTTATCACCTTCTCAGGATTTGCTTTAAATTCAGCCACTAAAAGTCCGTTGAGGTCATAAATTGGGGTAACCCATGAATCTTTGTAATCTAGGTTCTCGTATAATACATCAGAGACTTCTCTTGCCGCTTGGTCCTCCATATTTCTGGGACAAGAAACAAGTAAGGCATTAAATTTTTCCATAACAACCACCAAATAAATGATTTAATTCCACAATAAAAGGAGAAGGTCAAAAATTTAAATCTACCATTAATAAAAATAAATTTTCATTATATCACAGTATTCAATGAAGTAGAAATTTAATTTTTATTCCGTTGAGAGTTGATTCATAAATATTTATTTCTCATTTCTTGACTTAAAGGATCATTTTCCTGAGTTTATTCATAGTAGAAAATAACCTTAAGATTTATAAGAGAAAAGCGGTAATATTTATACATGAACGTAAAATATTTATCTCCGCTTTCAGAATTGAAAACAGAAATCAAACCGCTTTTCTCTAATGAATATATGTTAGGATTTTTTAAAAAGTTTTGTGAGACGATCAGATCTCAAAGTTGGGGGCTCAAAAAGGCGAAAAATGCCAAATATGG
>JAWOCD010000095.1:0-44789 GCA_046483985.1 Promethearchaeia archaeon | reverse complement strand
ATTTCCGGTGGAGAGTGAGAATTAGGTGAAGAAGATTTAAAGGGAGCCGATTCCTCATTTTAAATATGCCAATACCTAAAATGAAAAGAAATCAAGCTCCCATTAATACAAAGCAAAAGACTCTTAATAAATATTGCCCTAATTTACCGGACGGTAAAAAGCATAGTTTAGTAGCAGAATTAGAGCGGCGAGAGAACTGTTCTTCGGAAGAGGATTATTCCATCAGGTTGGAATTGGACGGGACCATAGAGATTGAAGAGACGCATTGTCTTACTTGCCAAAGACGATTAGTTTATAATGGATATAACGAGAGAATAGCGGTATTAGACAACGGGCTCGGAAGACATGAGTTTCGGCTCCATCGAAAGCGGTGTCCTGCGTGCGGCGAGATCAAACCGGATTATTCGAAATTATTTCCGGAATACGGTACTTATCACGGGAACTATAAGCGACGGGCACGACAACATTATATGGAGGGATTGATGCCCAGTCAGATTAGCCGGGTATTTCGAATTGATTTTGGAGTGGAGATCGCAAAGTCAACCATCTTCTATTGGGTATCCGAGATCGAAGACGAGTTAAGGGAGATGCTGGAAAATACTCCGGTCCCCTCGAGCGGCTATTGGGGGTACGATGAAATCCACATGCGAATCGCCGGAGAGCGGATGTATACTATCGATACCATTGATGTCAATACCGGGTTTGTGCCGGCGGCTAGAATCTCGCCCAATATGGGGCGTGCTGCGGGACGTGAGGTTTTAATGGAGGGCCGAAAGAACTCAACCTATAAGATCAACGGGATCATCAAGGACATGACCACCAATTTAGGAGGGTTATTCAGAACCCGTTGTTTTAAGCATATAAAGCAGCAGAACTGTTTGACGCACGTCAAGTGGGCGGTTTCCCGGCACGTGAAAGCATTTGCAGGACTTTCCGAGCACTCTCAAAAACCGATTCCCAAGGAATGGCGTTGGTTGCTTTCCCGATTTTATGACGTTATTGAATGTAGCCATAAAACGGACGCCTACATTCAGCTGGAAATCGTCCGGTCTACCATTCGAAAGCTGAAAGGGAGAAAAAAGAAACATCTCATTACCGCCTTCAAAACCCTCTCCTCTTCTCTTGGTAAGATCATAGCCCATCAGCGAAACCCGTGGATGCCCACCACAAATAATTCTCTGGAAGGGCAGCATACGTGCTATACCTATTATCCGTCCTTTAAGAAGAGGATGATGACTCCCAAGGGAGCTCAGCGAATTCTCGACTATCGGGTGTTTCGGCATAACCTTAGGCGTTTTCCCGGCCATATTAAGAAGGTATGGAGGAAATATCGGCGGTTTCGCGAGATTCTATCGGATTCTCCCATAAAACGAAAATTAGCGGGGCACGGAAATTATTTTAACCACCTCTTCAAGAAGTTACGGCGGTGGTCAAGGAAGTATATTGATCTGTGGACCACCTACTTTAAAGTACAATAAAGAGCATGGGTCGTGCAAAAATTTAAGTACCATCACTAACATTTGAACATACCCATAAATCTTAATTTTAAAAAAATTAAAACATTTCCAGCTCATACTTGTCAAATTTCTCTTTTCTGGTAGTGTAGTAAATTAAAAACTTATGAAATTCAAATGCCTCTGAAAATATCAACAGATTTTAGGCGCTTTATTCTCTATGAGACTTGCAAGAAATTTTTTAAGATTTGCATTCCATGGGGTTTCATCTTGACAGATTCGGGATGGAACTGAATTCCCTTCACTGGATACAGTTTGTGTCTTACAGCCATGATAGTCCCGTCGTCTGCAGTTGCACTGATTTTGAGCTGTTGGGGTAAAACATCAGCTTGAGCAGCCAATGAATGATACCGGACGGCTTGCAGAGGATTTGGAATGTCCTTAAAAATTCCTTCTTGATCATGAAATACTTTTGAGATTTTACCATGGACAGGCCCTATTTTAGATCTTCCTACATATTCCACGTCTTCATCCTCTCCAAAAGCCTCGATTATCGCTTGATGTCCTAAGCAAATTCCTAATATCGGGATTTTAGCGTAGAATTCCTTAATTATTGGAATAACTGTACCTGTTTGATATTTTGGGTGTCCTGGACCGGGAGAGATAATTATTTTATCTACTTTCATTGTTTTTACTGTTTCTACCTTTATTTGGTTATCCTCAACAAAAATATTGCCGTTTGGCTCCAGTTGACAAATATAATTAACTAAATTATAAATAAAACTGTCATAATTATTAATAAACAAGATCTTCATTATTCCATTCCCTCCGCTATCTTGATCGATTTTAATACACTATAAAGTTTATTATAAGTCTCTTGAAATTCATTTTCTGGTCGGCTATCTGCCACTATTCCGCCACCTGCCTGAGCAAAATAGGTACTGTTAAGTCCAAAGAGAGTTCTAATGGCGATAGCGAATGTCATATCCCCGTTAAACGAAAAATAGCCTACCCCGCCTCCATATGGTCCACGATTTTCTGTTTCAAGCTCTTGAATTATTTCCATTGCGCGTTTTTTTGGTGCTCCACTGAGCGTTCCGGCCGGAAAGACGCTCTTTAGCACTTGAAAACCATCAAGAGGTGTCCTACTTCGGATTTTACTTACAATATGCTGTACTTTTTGATACTTCTGAACGCCCATCAAATCATACGTTTCAATAGAACCTGGATAGGAGACTTTTGCCAAGTCATTTCTAGCTAAATCGACCAACATGAGATGCTCAGCTCTTTCTTTCGGGTCTGCGAGTAAATCTCTTTCTAGCTTTAAGTCTTCTTCCGGGGTCTGTCCCCGTTTAATCGTTCCGGCGATGGGTATTGTATTTAAGATATTTTTATTTTTCGAAATAAGTGCTTCGGGACTACTCCCTATGATTTTGATATCATCAAAATGAATGTTATACATATATTGCGAAGGGTTTAAAGCTCTCAGCACCTCATAAATTGCCATGGGATTCACCTTGCTCTCGGTGTATAAGCGACGAGAGATGACGGTTTGGATAATATCCCCGGCATTAATATATTCCTTTGTCTTCTCCACCATACGTGTGTGAGCACTCTTGCTAGTATTAGATCTGAATCCTGATTCATTGATATCTTCGATCCCCCTTGGGAGATCTTTTTTTTCTCTCTGTTTATTATTTTTATTAAACGAATGTAACTTGTATCGTATATCCTTGTCTTTTGCATAATCCCCGGTGCTATTATCAATCATAAATAAGGCGTTTGACTTATGCGAGTATACTAATACTTTTGTATATAAACCCATAAGAATGTCTGGAAATTCACTGGAGGATTTATAACCTATATACGGTGCCACTACATCGTAGCCGATATATCCAAGCATACCACCGTAAAAAATATTTCTGGGAAATAATTCTGTAAAGGGAAGATTTGAGTAGGGCGTTAAACGACTAAGAGTCTTCAAAGCCACCATATTATAATCAACATTATCCTTAAAAGGGAGGGAGTTATTGGGTCTTTCCTCTGTGGGATCTCTGGATTCTAAATAATCTTTAATATTTTCGCCCCGGGCACTAGTTATGTCGTAGATTTTGAAATTATCTCCATTAATTTTTAGCATAAAATCGGGCTTTAAAGCAATAAAGCTATAGAGTGTTTCATTAGTATTAGTTTCTGAAGATTCCAATAGAGCATGGTGTTTTAGATCATATTTATTCACTAAATACTTATAAAAACCGAATATATTACCCAAAGTTCCAATTTGCTCAATATGGATATCGAAATTCATTTTTATAACCTCTTCCCTATGCCAGATACAAAATCAACTAATTGTTGTTCCATTTTTTCATAATCTCCAAGGTTTTTTTCAATTCGGTTTATGATTGCCGACCCAATAATTACCCCATCCGCACCCGCTTCAATTAAGGTATTCGCATGCTCTGGTTTGGATATTCCAAAACCTACAAGGATAGGTAAATCTTTTTTCATATCACTTTTAATTTTGTGAATGGTATCCGTGGTAATCTTAGCAACTTTTTCACGAGCGCCGGTCACGCCCATAACTGAGATGAGGTAAAGAAATCCTTCTGCGTGGTCCAGTATTTTTTCTAAGCGTGCTTTCGTAGTGGTTGGTGCGACAATGAAGATGAGCTTTATATCATACTTTTTACAATATTTAAGAGCTAATCCCGCCTCTTCGACAGGGAGATCCGCGACCACAATCCCATCTACTCCACACTCCTTAAAGGAACAAAGGGTTCTGTTTAGCGAATCTTCAATACTTTCGCCGCCTTGTATTAAGATGTTGTAGTATGTCAGAATAACTATCGGTTTTTTTGTAATTTCCCGAACCGATTTTATGAGGGCTAATCCCTTTGTTGTATTCATCCCCGCCTGAAAGGCTCTGTGATTTGCTTTTTGAACGGTGGGACCGTCTGCAATCGGGTCCGAAAAGGGGATCCCTAGTTCAAGGATGTCAAAGTACGATTCTATTTTCCTTACATTATTGAGGAATTGTTCTGGGTTGGGATCGCCCGTCACTAAAAATGGCATGAAAACTCCCTTTTTTTTTGGCTGCTCTTCGAATAAATTTATTAATCTATTTTTTGTTCTTAAATTTGACATAAAAATTAATCTCTCTCCTTATAATTTGACATTCATATATATTTAAAATCTATATGTTTTTTTACAATCCCTAAATCCTTTGAGCCACTTCCGCTGAGATTTACGACTATTATATCATTATCAGAGAAATCTCCTTTCATCTTTTCTAAATATGCTAAAGCATGTGAGCTTTCCAAGGCAGGGATAATCCCCTCTAAACGGCTTAATTTTTTGAAAGCGGCTAAGGCTTCATCATCTGTAGCATTTGCTACTGTTAAACGATCTATTTCCTTTAAAAAACAATGTTCTGGTCCCACTCCAGGATAATCTAACCCTGCACTTATGGAATGCGTTTCTAATATATTACCATCTTTATTCTGTAGGAGATATTGAAGCGATCCGTGTAAGACCCCTTTTTGTCCCAGCCCTAGTGCAATAGAATGTTCATCAGTGTCTTTTCCTTTTCCAGCCCCCTCGACTCCAATGAGCTGGACATCATCTTCGATAAAATCATAAAATGATCCAATTGCATTACTTCCTCCGCCTATACATGCCACAATTCCAGAAGGGAGTTCTCCTGCTTTTTCTAAGATCTGGTTTCTAATTTCTTTTCCAATAACTCTCTGAAACTCCCTAACTAGCAAAGGATATGGGTGGGGTCCTACTACACTACCCATAAGATAGTGGGTATTTTCCACATTGGCAATCCAATATCGTAGACCTTCATTTATTGCATCTTTTAAAGTTCTTGAACCGGATTTTACAGGAACAACTTCAGCTCCCAAAAGTTGCATTCGATAGACATTGTAAGATTGTCTTTCAATATCTACTTCTCCCATAAAGATTTTGGTAGGCATATTAAAATAAGCTCCAGCTATTGCTGTAGCAAATCCGTGTTGACCTGCGCCCGTTTCAGCAACCAATTTTGTTTTTCCCATCTTCTTAGCAAGAAGGGCTTGCCCCATTACATTATTTATTTTATGGGCTCCTCCATGATTTAAATCTTCTCTTTTAAGATATACTTGAAAGCCTATATTCTCGCTTAATTGTTTTGCATAATATAATGGAGTAGGTCTTCCACTATAATCCTCTAAAATATGCTGAAATTCCTTTTGGAAATCTTCATCAAAGACATATTTCTTATAACCCTCTTTCAACTCATTTAATGCAGGCATCAATATTTCTGGAGCGAACATTCCTCCAAATTTTCCAAATCGTCCTAATTTATCTGGGTATTTTCCTTTATATTTCATCTAACTATTCAATCCTCTTTTATCATTTATGTTGTTTATTTTTTTTAAAAAATCCTCTATTTTTTTGTCGTTTTTTAGTCCTTTTTTGCTTTCCAATGAACTACTAACATCTATACCATATGGGTTTAAATTCATAACTACTTGTTCAATGTTACCTATGCTTATACCCCCAGCGAGAATAATTCTTTCATCGTTTAGTCCATCTAAAAAGTGTTTTACTAAGTTTATCTTCAGCGTATCTCCATGTCCCTCACTATTGTCTATAAGAAAACCATAGAAATCATCACTATGTTTCCGTATATCGTTTTGCAATTTTTTTAAATTCGAAAAATTCATCTTCCTGGCAATGATCATCTTTTTCTTTAAACTGGAAGATAATTTACTTAGAGAGTCAAATGACAAAGAACAGTGAATCTGAAGGAGATCAGTGTCTATTTTAGCATTCATCCGATTGATATCTCTTAACTTTTTTGCCTTTGTGACTCCCACAGTTAAAATCTGATTATAAACGGATTTATGAAATTGATTAATGTTTCTTTGATTTAAGTTTCTGGGAGATTTTGGGACATTATAAATAAATCCTATTGCATCTGCACCATAATCTATGCATGTCTGAATATTTTTAATTTCTTTCAGTCCACAAATTTTAACGTAATTCACCAATTTCAATCAACCCTCTTTCCTCTTAGGAGATGAATTTTTTCAGTTTTATTCTCCGATTGCATAATCAACGTACCGATGAGAAAGGCGTCTACTTTATATCTTTTGAGATTTATTATATCACCATAAGATTGAATTCCACTTTCACTAATGATAATCAAGTCCTCTCTTAGCTCTTTTTTTATTTTTGGAATTAACTCTCGAGAAGTATCGAGATTAATTTTTAGGGTTTGAAGATCTCTATTATTAACGCCGATTAACTTGGGAGAATATCCTATTTCTAATAATCTCGCTATATCCTCCAGTTCTTTCTCATCATGGATTTCTATTAAGGGCTCTAGATCATATTGTATCGCAAGATCATAAAACCTTTCTAAGTCTATAATTGAATTAATCAATAAAATATTCGTGGCTCCTAGTCGGGACGCTATTTTAAATTGTATCTCATCAACCACAAAATCCTTCATAAGACACGGAATTGAGGTGTTTTTTACCGCAATGTCCAAGTTTGAATAACTTCCTTGAAAATAATTTGGTTCAGTCAATACACTTAATCCAACCGCTCCCGCTTCCTCCATCTGAGTGGATATTTTTTTAATATCCAGATGTTCCTGAATTACTCCTAACGTGGGGGATGCGGGTTTTATCTCAGAAATAATCGCTATATTAGAACATTCTTTAATTGATTGACTAAGCGGTTTCTTTTTCTTAGTAAGCGGCTGATAATCCTCTTTTCTTATTATTTCTCTTGTTAGTTTCAAGGATTCTTTCCGGTGATTTACAATTTCTTTTATTTTATTAGCAATCATTGGTTATTATACTATTTGTACTAATTTTTGCATATCTCCATCTGAAACTTCAATCAATTGTTCCAACTTTTTGTATGCATTTCCCGATTTAATCGAATTTTCCGCAATTTCCATTCCTTCCAGAATATCAGATGCCATATTTGCACTTTGAAATGCTAATGCGGTATTCATTAGTATTGTATTATATTTCGGACCGCGCATCTCATTTTTCAATATCTTTACTGCAATTTTTAGGTTTTCTTTAACAGAGTCGGGTCGTAAATCCTTAACATTGCACAGGGGAATCCCGAAATCCTCATTAGTCTTTGCATAATTTTTAACTTTGCCGCTCTGATATTCCGTAATGTAATTAATGCCCATTGGAACTAACTCATCAACCCCGCATGAATTATGTACACTAAAGATGTGTTTTGCTTGTAATCCGTTTCCTAACACATTTGCCATGAGTTTTGTTAAAGTTTTATCGAAAACTCCCAATACATGACATTGTGCATTCGCTGGATTTGTTAAGGGCCCTAAAATATTAAAAACTGTCCGAATTTTGAGTTCTCTCCGAGTTGGCATTGCATGTTTCATGGCAGGGTGAAAGAGAGGTGCAAACATAAAGCCAATTCCGGTCTTTTCTATGCAATTTTTGACTTGCTTTGGTTCTAAGTTTATATTTACCCCTAAACCTTCTAATAAATCAGCGCTTCCACAGTTACTGGTCACTGCTCGGTTTCCATGTTTGGCAACTGAAACCCCTCCTCCAGCCACTACAAATGCTGAAATAGTACTGATATTAAATGTTTTTATTTTATCTCCTCCAGTTCCACATGTATCTAATAGTTTTCCTTTTACTTCAGGATTGATCTGCTTTGCAAACATTCGCATAGCTTCAGCAAATCCAGTTACTTCTTCAATAGTTTCACCTTTTATTTTGAGCGCTGTTAAAAACGCTCCAAGTTGTGCATTTGAAACTTTGCCAGACATAATTTCTTTCATTATATTTGCGGCTTCTTCTCGGTGTAAATGCTTTTCCTCAAGAATCTTTTTGATGGCAGTTATAACATTCGTTTTTTCCATTTTGTTTACCTCCATTTGAAAATTTAAATTTTGTATTTTACAATATCTCTAATATTTACCAAATCCATCATTTGCTTGAATATTTCAGA
Organism: Promethearchaeia archaeon; assembly: GCA_046483985.1. Classification (GTDB taxonomy): domain Archaea; phylum Asgardarchaeota; class Lokiarchaeia; order Sigyniarchaeales; family SOKP01; genus JAWOCD01. The sequence goes on along the minus strand of JAWOCD010000095.1, from coordinate 36,336 downwards.
TTTTATTTGGTCATTCTCTTTTGATTCCATGTGCATAGGGATTTCCGTATCTTTTTTCCTATTTTTACCAATTAAATTACTAAACCTACTATATAAACAAATGATACATTTGTATTCCTTCATTATTCTTCATTCCAATTTTTTTAATTGAATTATATTTGAGATTTTTGATTATTTAAAAAATGCTTAATTTTATTGGACTCCTATAAAAGCCTAACCTATTCCAGAGTTATTATAATTAATTGATGAATTTTTTATAATATTTTATCTATAACACAAATCTTAGAATAGCAAATTAGAATTAGATTATTAAGCTATTACAAGAATCATTATTGGCCGATGCAAGAAAAGTTTATGCACGCCAACGCCAAGCCCAAAACCAAGTTATAGGTAAAAAACGAGTGTATTTTCCTTTTCCATTCATAAGTTTTCCAACTTGACTTTGTAATGCGTTATAAAAAAAGGTTTTTAATGATATTTAAATTTTTTTCTAAACTATTGTAAGAATAAAGAAAAATTAACTAAAAAATAAAATACAAGTTTGATATTAAAATGGGAAAAGAAGTAGATCTTAAATTCGTGGGAGAATTAGAGGTTTTCCAATTTGGATATGTCTATAAAGATATAGAAAAACAAGCTAAAATGATGGAAGAAATATGGGGGATGCCAAAGTTTGCTGTCCTTCCACCCAACACTTCAGAGGTTATATATCGCGGAATGAATTCAACCTATACCATTAAAATAGCCTTTACCAGGTATTTTGGAAAGCAAATTGAGTTAATTGAATGGATTTCTGGTGAAGGGATACATAAAGAGTTCTTAGATAATGGAAATGAAGGCTTTCAGCATATCAGTTGTAGGGTAGAAGATTTAGATAAATATGTGAAGAAACTTGGGCAAAAAGGTATGGAGCCAGTACATCTGGGTCATATTGGGAAACAAAATTTTGCCTATTTTGATACGGAAGATACTCTTGGTTTTTTGTTAGAATTGCAATCTACTGAAAAAAAGAAACGGAAAAAAAATAAAACACCATGAAGAATCCCTTCATTTATTTTTCTTCATCGGGAAATACCAAATACATTGCAAAACTCATACAAGTTGGATTTAAATTAGCAGATCTTCAGGCTGAACTGATAAGACTTAAGGATTTCAAAAATTCAGCCGAGAATATTGAAAACTATGAAATCCTTGGAATCGGAGGTCCGATTTATGCAATGAGTTATCCCCCAAATATAATGAATTGGATAGATTCTCTTCCAAAAAGCTCTAATGCTCAGAACTATTTTTTTTTATTCGACAGTAACGCGGGTTTACCTGGGAATGCCATTCAAAATGCCAGAGATATATTGGATAAGAAAGATTACAAGTGTATTGGGCTCTTTGAGCAAATCTCTCCAACCCGAGATTCTGTAATAGATTCCAAATATTTTAAATTTGTTCGTTGGAAAAAAAGAGATATTATGCGTGCAGTCGTTTTTGGATATAAATTAGCAAAACTAGTGGAAAATCCCGAAAGTGGCGTAGTTGACTGGTCAAATAAACATATCTTCGGAAATAGGCTGAGGTTTTTTTTCAAGCCGTTTGAAAGGGTATTTTATCGGTTTTTTCCCCGACTGGTCGGATTCGCTAAGCCTCTCTGTAAAAATTGTAAATTATGTGAGGAAAGTTGTCCTACTAGGGCAATTCAATTTAAAAATAGACCGATCATCTCAGCTTCGGATTGTATTGCGTGTTTTAATTGCCTCCGCGTATGTCCGACCAATGCTCTTAACTTCAAGCTCTTTCCCCACGCAGAGTATTTTAAAGGTCCGAAAACAATTTCGGGTTATATCGCTCCCGATAAACTCTTTAAAAAATACCGATCAAAATAAATTAATAAAAAAATTAAAAAATAGATATCTCTTTTCCGAAAGATTTCCATATTTGCCCTATGATTAATGGGATTATGCTCATCCCCAAAATTAAAAACCAACCGTCAAGACCTGGATTAACTGTTTTAAGGACCAGAGAAAGCCCCGGTAAATAAGTCGCTAATAAAATCAGAAAAATACTTAAACCGATTGCACCCCAAATGAATTTATTGGAGGTGACATCATTTCTGAAAAATTTAGTATCGAAATTTCGCATGTTTAACACGTGCCATAATTGGACGAATGCGAGAGTTAAGAACGAGATGGTAACAGCTCTGGCTACTTCAATTTCCAAAACATTTAATGCAATTATGAATGTTCCTAAAACGGTAAGTGTAAGCATAAAACCATAGAGGGCTGTAATGAACCAATGATTTCTCGTTATTAGGGGCTTATTGGCATCTCTGGGGGGCATTTCCATCATTCCGGGAGTACCTTCTCCTGCGGTTAAAGCAAAGGCAGGAAAAATGTCGGTAACTACATTTAAAAACAAAATTTGCAAAGGAAGGATGGGTAAGGGTATGTTTAATAATGATGCGAAAAAAACCAACAGAATTTCGCTAATATTACATGAGAGCAAATAGATTACGAATTTCTTAATATTATCTGTAATGATTCGCCCTTCTTCTACTGCCGAAGTGATAGTTCCGAAATTATCATCTTCAAGAATCATATCTGCGGATTCTTGAGCAACTTGTGTTCCTCTTTTTCCCATTGCAACTCCAATATTTGCCTTTCTCAACGCGGGAGCATCATTTACTCCATCACCTGTCATTGCCACCACGTAACCTTCTTTTTGATAAATATCGATTAAACTTAATTTTTGGGCAGGTTCAACTCTGGCAAAGATTCTCGTAGCCTTAAGGGATTGTAACTCCTCCTCCGATAAATCTTTGAAGGCTTTAATTGCTTTACCATCTTTAACTTGGGAACCTTCCTTCTTTATTAATCCAAGTTCTATTCCTATATATCTGGCAGTGGCAGCTTGATCTCCCGTTATCATAATAACTTTAATTCCTGCCTTAATACAGGTTTCTATTGCTGGTTTTACCTCCGTTCTTGCGGGGTCCAACAAAGCAATAATCCCTAAAAAGATTAACTTAGAATAGGGCTCTGTTTTCGCAGAATCCACCCTTTTATATGCCGCTGCTATTATTCTCAAACCGTTATTAGCAAGCTCTCTATTCTTTTGTAGAAAGACTTGTTTAGTTTCCTCATTCAATTCCTTAATTCCTTGATCTCCCATATAAGACTTACTAACATCTAGAACTGCCTCGGGAGCCCCCTTTACTGCGACTAAATGTTCCCCCTCAATTTTATTGAATGTTGCCATCATATTGAGATTCGGATCAAATGATTCTTCTCTAACCTCAGGAAATTTTTCTACTAATTCTTCACGAAAGTATCCGCCTTTTGCTCCCATAACTAATAAGGCAACTTCCATTGGGTCTCCTACAGCTTTTTTCTCATCATCTATTTCTTTAGGTTTTAAAGTAGCATTGTTGCACAAGACACATACCTTGAGTAATTGAGCCACTGTCTTCATGTTTTCTGGATTTATTGGTTTATCATCAATTAAGAAATCTCCTTCTGTTTCAAACCCTTTGCCCGTAATCTCAATCATTTTGTCATTAACAAATAATTTTACTCCGGTCATTCGATTTTCTGTAAGCGTGCCCGTTTTATCGGTGCAAATGATATTGGTAGAGCCCAAAGTCTCTACTGCGGATAATTTATTGATTAATGCATTCTTTTCTGCCATCCTCCACATACCTCGGGCTAATGAGATTGTGGCAACAATGGGAAGTCCTTCGGGTACAGTTGCTATTGCTAACGCTAATGCGGACTCAATCATTAAAAAGATATCTTTATTTTGGAGAATTCCGCTGATTGCAACGATAACGGCAATAACTAATGTTACCCAAAACAGATTTCTTCCTAATTTTTCCAATCTCTGGGTCAAGGGTGTTTCTCCTTCTCCAGCTTCTTGAACCAATATAGAAATTCTTCCGAGTTCTGTATCATTGCCCGTTGCAACAACTACTGATTTTCCCGATCCGCGTGTAATAGCCGTTCCCTTATATAACATATTTTCTCTTTCAGCTAGGCTGGTTTCCTCTTTAGTTATTTTGTCTTTTGTTTTATTAACCGGAATTGATTCTCCAGTCAATGACGATTCATTTGCTTGGAGTTTTGAACATTTTAAAATCCTTAAATCAGCGGGTACTAAATCCCCCGCGTCTAAATATACAATATCTCCAACGACCAAATCATCTGCCGTGATCTTTTGTATTTCATTCTCTCTTTTTACTTTAGTCTCTATTTTTGTTAATTCGTAAAGACTTTCTATGGATCGTGAGGCCTTTAGTTCTGTAACGAATCCTATTATCGTATTAATAATGATGACTGCAGAGATTGCGATAGCTTCCACAATCTCCCCAAATATTAAAGAAACTACCGATGCGATTAATAAAAGAAGAATCATAATGCTCTTAAATTGCTTAAAGAAGATTTCTACGGCGCTTTTTTTTTCTTTTTTTTCCATTTGATTGGTGCCATATTTTATCCTTCTGGGTTCTATCTCCCCTGAATTAAGCCCTTTATTTGGCTCGACATCTAGTTCTTTGAGAACTTCTTCGGAAGATTTCTTCCAAGACTCCGTATAGGAAATTTTTTTGGCATTATTGTTTTTTAAATTACTACCGTCCATATAGTTGCTATTATCCTCATCAAAATGATTAATTCTATTGATAAAATTTTTGAAAATTTTTAATAATATAATGGTATAATATAATATATTATATGTGTATAAATTTATGGATCTCTTTTATCTATTATTAATGGTTTCTTTGATTAATTCAGCGATTCCAAATGTTTTTATATCTTCTTTACTCTGAATTTTGATTACATTGGCGTCCAAATCTTTTTTATACTTTTTTTGGGGTTCTGCAAGTATACCAAATTTAATGTGCTCTTTTGGTTGCTTCTCGATAAAGAAGTAGGCTTTTGCTTGTATTTTATATACTGGAACCCCATTTTGCAATGTTTCTGTAATATTCGAATCTTCTCCCACTTTAAAAAGTAATGCTCTTAAATGTTCAACAATAATTCGAAATGGGGGAGGGATTTCACGAATGTATTCAATTACTTTTTCATTTACTTTAGACATAAAATCTCCAGATATTAATTGATTTGTACTGTATTATATGTATTATTCGATTTTATTTAAGTTAATTTTTTAAAAAATCAACTTTTTGGGAGCAATAATGTCAGTATTTGATTAAATAAGAATAAACCTCCGCTACAATTAGGAGTAATTATAGCCTGTCTTTTTGGTATATTATTAATCTCTTTATCCTTACCTTAATTAATAATATATTTTGATTGAATTAAACTTGAGAAAAGTTCTAAAATGCTTTGAAGAGGATTCTTCATACTCGAAATAAATCTATTGCAAATAACGCTTATATAATTTATAATATATCCATGTAACAAGAAAATAATGCATTGTTATACAAAACAAGATTCCCAAATAATAGAGAATAAAATTTAAAACAATGCCTAATATGAGCGAAAAAAGAATAAAGATGAGGGTAATTTTTTTATTCTCAGAAAAAAACCAAATATGAATGTGATAGAAACCAAAAATTAAACCGGCTAGTGAAATTGCTCGCAATAAGTCGAATACCGAAGCTAAAAACCCAGTGATATAATATCTAAAAATTAATTCTTCCATTAATATCGTAATAGGGAACCAAAGAAAAATAACTCGAAAGTTTTTTTGTGTAAATGCTTTTATTACCTCATGTTTTTTCATTATCTCCATTGATTTTTGGTTGAATCCATATGTTATGATTAACTTTCCAAGTCCAATGAGCAACAAGACTCCAAAAATCGCCATTAAGATAATAAATGGCGTTATTTGAATGATAAAAAGATATCTCCGATTGATTCCAAAAAGAATCGGCAAAACAAGCAAAACTACAAGAGTTAATTTAAGGTAATGGTTTTTGTTATTCATTATGAAATCCCTTCGAAATCTTAAAATGTTAGATTCTGAGTCTTATATGATAAATTAAAGATTCTATATAATAAATTATAATAAATTCTGGATATTTGTAGACGCGAAATTTATTTAAATCAACTTATTCTATCTTTATAATACTAATTTGATAATTATATCAAAAATTAAATATAATAAGTTCATGACATATGTCTGAATTATTTCAGAAATTAACTAAAATTATCTCAAAAAGCGCTGTTGCGAATGATATTAACGTTCGTCATGCCTATTCCCGGAATGTTGACCCAGTTTTACAAAAGATTCCTGATATTGTAATCCGACCTAAGAATACCCAAGAAATCTCGGAAATATTAAAAGTTGCCAACCAAGAGAATACTCCAGTATGGATTCGAGGTGGCGGAGATTGTGAATTTGGAGGAAGTAAACCCGTTGAGGAAGGTGGCATCCTCCTTGATATGAAGAGTATGAACGCTATCTTAAATTTAGATCAAGAGAATCTTGTCGTTACGGTGGAGGCGGGAATTTCTTGGGGGAAATTAAATGATTATCTTTCTCAATTTGGACTTTATACGGGCTGCATGGGTCCTGGATCTGGTCTGACAGCATCAATAGGGGGAGGAATAAGTCATCATTCTGTTGGCGGCGGTGGCTGTGCAAAGTATGGAGCATGCACCAATCAGCTCGTCTCACTGGAGGTAGTTTTGCCGAACGGGGAAATTATTGAAACGGGTTCTCAAGCAAATAAGTTTTCCGAATTTCCCTTTAATCGATTTGGAAATGGTCCCGATTTCGCGGGACTTTTCTGCGGCGATAACGGAATTTATGGCGTAAAAACTAAAGTCACGTTACAAATATTTCCGCGCCCTACCTATGCTGATTATAAAACTTATCAGCTTCCCAGAAAGTCAGCCCAAGCAGCAGCAGATATTATGACGCAAGTCAGAAAGAAAGGAATTGATGTATACGACCTGATGTATATTCCAGATGTTTTGGTAATGCTTGGAACCGAGCAAGGAGGATATCCAATGTGGGAAGATCTTAAACGCAAACGAGGAATATTATTTTATACAGTGGAGGCAAACTCAGAAGCAGAACTTGAAAAAAAAGTCAATCAATTGGATACTATAATAGAAACTAAAAAGACAACTTATTTAGGACCCGACATCTCGGACGGGAATTTTGCCAAATGGCATTATACGGAACAAGGCCATTGGCAGACATATCATAGTCTTTGGGGGTTGGTTCCAGGTTTAGAACCCTTAACAGCAGAATGTTTCACTCCTATTAATACATTTCCAGAGTTATTAAACGATCTCGATTTGTGGGACATGGAGCATCAAGAAGATATCAATAAGATCTTAGAAATCACGGAATTTAGACCGATATCGGGAAGCGGTCCAATTTTATTAGTTGACGGGAATAATGTGGAACTGACCGCTGGTTTTGTAAGTTTTGGGAAATACTATAACGGAGAAACCCATGAGATAGTTGAGGAAACTAACCTAAAACTGTGGAAAGATTTGCTAACACGCCTTACAAAACACGGTGTCCAATGGTATATGATGGGAGATTTCATGAGTAGGTTAATGGTGGATATAGGTGCATACACGGAGCCATTCTACGAGTTACTCCGAGGGATTAAACAGTCTATAGACCCCAAGTTTATTTTATCCCGGGGAAAATTCAATTTATGGAGAGATATGGAATAATGGGTGAATTAAAACATCTAAAAGAACAAGAAAAGGCCATAATCTCTTGTATGGGATGTGGAGAATGTGGCTATGCCATCAGACCCGCTGTTGGGAGATACTTAACTTGTCCCGTAAAAGAAGCGAAGGGTGGTGATGCTTTTGAAATCTTTTTTGCTCGGGGCCGGATGACCGTTCTAAAAAGTATATTAGAAGGAAAACTTCCCTTAAGTAAAGAATTAGCTGAGTTTGTCTATCAATGCACTATATGTGGTAACTGCACGGAAGTATGTCATGAAACTCAAAATACGAATATTGTTCTAAATACATCCAAATGGATCAACCATGTAGATGTTTGGCACGCATTACGCCGTGATCTTGTTGATGCTGGATATGCACCCCTTAATAAACACGCGAAATTAATCGAATATATGAACGAAGTAGATATAAAAAACCCCTACGGGGAGGAAAAAGCGAAAAAATATGAATGGGCGGAAGGTTTTGCAAACATCAAGGAGGAGGGGGAGCTTGCAATATTCGGAGGATGCACGATGCCCTTGCGTCAAGCGGAAACGTTAAAAAATATGATGATTATCTTTGAAGCGACCGGAAAAGATATTGCTTATTCAAGGGATGAATGGTGTTGTGGATCTATTGCGATGCGTGTTGGAGATTATGATTCTGTAATAGAAATAGTCCGTCACAACATTTCTCTCTTTAAGAAAATGGGTGCGAAAACAGTTTTTTCTCCCTGTGCGGGCTGTTATAGAACCCTTAAGAAGGATTATCCACAAGTTATCGGTAAGGAATTACCTTTTGAGGTCAAACATATCACAGAAATCCTCATTGCGATGATAAATAATGACGAAATTCCGTTTAAAGATCAGAAAGGAGAGAAAATAAAGGTAACTTACCATGACCCGTGCCACTTAGGTAGGCATATGGAGTTATATGAAATTCCTCGTAAAGTGATTCAGAAAATTCCCGGAATTGAATTAATTGAAATGAAGAGAAATCGAAAAAATGCGTGGTGTTGTGGTGCGGGGGGCGGGGTGAAGAGTCAATTTTCCGATCTTGCGGTTGACATTTCAAAAGAACGAATTGAGGAAGCTATAGATACTGATGCTGAGATACTATTGACCAGTTGCCCATTCTGTGTGAGGAATTTAAGGGATGCATTAGAAGAAATGGACTCAGAGATACAAGAAAGGATACGTATCGTGACTATCATTGACTTTATCGTTTCCCGAATTTAAGGTATTTAGAATGTTTTTTTTTATTTTTTCAGTAATTAAAAAATTTAAATAAAATAAATAAAGTAAAAATTGAGGATTTAGAAAGATCAAGGTCTATATATCCGCTCAGTGGTACTGTTGTACATATTTAAGGCAATTAAGAAATTTAAAAAGTCCAATACATTATTTTAAGTGGTCATAATGAAAAAGGTTTTAACTATTGCGGGGTCTGATTCTGGTGGCGGTGCAGGAATCCAAGCCGACTTAAAAACATTCAGTGCTCGTGGAGTATATGGAATGAGTGCTATTACAGCCCTCACTGCTCAAAATACAATGGGCGTCCAAGAAATCTTTGACATCGATCCCGATTTTATTGGGGCGCAGATTGATTCGGTCATGGAAGATATCGGTGCCGATGCGTGGAAAACTGGTATGTTATCCAATAAAGAAGTAATTCGTTTGTTGGCTGAAAAAGCGCAAGAATATGAAATAGAGAAATTGGTAATAGATCCCGTTATGGTTGCGAAGAGTGGAGACTCCCTATTGAAGGAGGATGCACAAGAGACATTAATTGCTGAGCTAATTCCCCTTGCATATATTCTCACTCCCAACCATCATGAAGCTGAAGTTCTCACAGGAGAAAAAATCGAATCCGTGGGGGATGCCCGCTCTGCTGCGGAGCTAATTCATGAAAAGGGGGCGCAAAATGTAGTGATTAAAGGTTCTAGAATCCCTAATACGGAAGACTCCATAGATATCCTTTACGATGGGAAAAGGCACATTTTATTTAAATCCCCCTTATTAAAAACTGAAAATACGCATGGAACTGGGTGTACTTTTGCCTCAGCCATTGCTGCCGAAACAGCTAAAGGAAATGCTCCTGTGAATGCGATCTGGATCGCTAAAGCTTATGTGTTTGCAGCTCTTAAATGCGCAATGGATATCCCTATTGGCAATGGTCACGGTCCAACCATCCATTCTTTAAATATGATCCCTCAAATAGAACTAAATTCTATTAAAAAAACCATAGATCAAGGTTAGAATAGCTAAATGACAGAAAACGTAAATCAAGAATATTTGGAACCCACGGAATTCTTTGATTTCCATAAAAAGAGAGTTAGCTGGAAGGCAAAAGAACTCTCGGCGGGTTTGTCCGAAAAGCCCAATCAAATTAAAACGCTTTTTTATTTTGTCCGTGATGAGATCAAATATAATATGATGTCGTATCTTCCACAGATAAAAGCTAATTTTAAGGCAAGCGTTACCCTCCGAAGAGGGAATGGTTTTTGTGTCTCAAAAGCAATCCTATTATCGACCTTTGCAAGATCCCTGGATATACCGGCTCGTATCCATCTTGCTGATATCATTAATCATAAAATATCTCCAAAAGTCGAACGATTTATGGGAACTAAGACTTTCTATTATCATGGATATAGTGAACTTTATTTAGAGGGAGACTGGATCAAATTAACACCTGCCTTTGATAAGGAAACAGCCCTTAAAGCGGGATACCTTCCTATGTGCGAGTTTGATGGAAAGAATCATGCAATGTTCCCTGAGAAGGATATTAACGGAAATAAATTCATTGAATATATCAATGATAGAGGGGTTTACGCAGATCTTCCGTTAGATGAAATTGAGAAAGTCTTTATTGAAAAATATGGCGACCTTTTTCGAGCAGATTTTAAAGATATTCCGCAAGAGCTCGATTAATGAGGAGTGATTATAATCTTCATTTTTTCTTATAAAAACTTATTAACCCCAAATAGGTACAAATATTCCAAGAACTCCAAGCAAAACATAAATGGGAATTATTAAATCTATTTTCTCTTCTCGGAATATTCTATGCTTGATTTTAAGATTCATCATTCATTTTTTGATTTTATAGGTGGGAATCTCACGTCTTTAGGTGTGAATACTTCAATGTTAATTAGTATTCCCGAAATTTCAATAAAGTAATTATTATCTTTCTCAACTCAAAAAAGCCTTTTAAAGGTTATCCAATAATGTTAATTTGTGAATATTATATGGGTCTCATATCAAAGATCGAATTGACCAGTTGCCCATTCTATGGGGGAAATTTAAGAGATATATCAGAAAAAAAGGGTTCAGAGATACAAGAAAAAATACATATCATAGATATCGCAGATTTTATTGCAGTTTGAGAAGAGGGGTTGTATTAAAGTGCAAACGAAACATAATGGGATTTCCATAGAGACAAAGGAGGGTCTCCTTAGATTAAGAGTGATCAATGAGAAAATTATTCAGATACTATTTAAAATAGAGAAAAACTCTGAATATATTAACCAAAAAAGGGAAAGTCTTTCTGTCCTTGATAAGCAAAGAGAGGATGTCGATTTTGAAATTATTGAAGGAAAAAAAAAGTGTATATTAAAGACCAACCAATTAATCGTTCAAGTATCTAAGGAAAATAGTATTATAGAATTCCTAAAACCTTCTGGATCAACTCTTTTAAAAGAAGGGAAGCGCAAAATTGAGAAATCTGTTGTAATGGACGAAAAAACCTACCATATCCAACAAAATTTCGAATGGGACCAAGAAGAAGCATTATATGGATTGGGGCAGCACCAAGATGTAGATAATAAATTGAATTACCGAAATTTAGATATCGATTTATACCAAGGTAATATTAAGGTCGCCGTTCCTATATTAATATCATCGAAGGGATATGGAATCTTATGGGACAATTATTCCTATACAAAATTCAGAGATTCGGGCGATGATTCTTATATTTGGTCTGAAGTTGGTGATCAAATCAATTATTACTTTTTATTTGGACCAGAAATCGATGATATCATTAAATATATTAGGTTTCTTACTGGTAAATGTCCCATGTTCCCGAAATGGTTTTTCGGATACGTCCAAAGTAAAGAGAGGTATAAGAATGCTGAAGAACTCGTTGGGATTGTAGAGGAATATCGAAAGAGAAAGATTCCTTTAGACCTTATTGTTCAAGATTGGAAATACTGGGGCTCTGCACTGAAATGGGGGAATAAAAGCTTCAATAGGTCTAGATTTTCTAACCCTACTCAAATGATTGAGAAAATTCACCAACTTAACGCGAAAATTATGATATCTATATGGCCGATAATGTCTATTCTTACTTCTGATTACTGGGAAATGAAAAGAAATGGCTTTTTATATAAAAACGGTTTAAAACCATATAAAATTTTTGACGCCTTTAACGCTGAGGCCCGAGATCTTTATTGGAAACAAGCCAACGAAGGATTATTTAAACATGGGATTGACGCGTGGTGGTGTGATTCAACCGAGCCTATGTTTGTGGAAACAGAAAAAGCAACCCCCTTGAAGGTAAATTTTGATAAAAAAAACGTGAAAGCCTTGAAAAAGACATTGAGAACGCCAACCATAGGGACAGGATCGAGATATCTTAACGCTTATTCGTTAATGCAATCAAAAGGAATGTATGAAAATCAGCGAAAGCAGACCTCCGAAAAACGGGTTGTGATTTTAACGCGCTCAGGATTTATTGGTCAACAAAGGTTCGCAACGATTACATGGTCTGGCGATGTTCCTGCCACGTGGAATTTTTTCGCAGCACAAATTCCTGCGGGTCTTAATTTTTGTATGACTGGTCTTCCTTATTGGACCTCTGATATAGGTGCATTTGACGTAACCTCAATGCATTTTGCTTATTTGGAGGGAGAAATTTATCCAGAAGGGAATGAAAATTTAGGTTATCGAGAATTTTATACTCGTTGGTTTCAATTTGGAGCTTTCTCACCAATGTTCCGATCGCATGGAACAGATACAGCCCGAGAAGTGTGGAAATTTGGTGAACCAGGAACAAAGTTTTATGACACCCTTGTAAAGTTTATAACACTTAGATATCGCTTATTATCTTACATTTATTCGGTTGCTTGGATGGTAACTGAACAAGATTATACGATGATGCGAAGTTTAATATTTGATTTTCGCCAAGATCCCAAAGTATTAGAAATTAATGATGAATATATGTTCGGTCCTGCGTTTCTGGTATGTCCGGTGCTGAAACCTATGTATTATAACAAGAATTCTGAGCCAATTGATAATGTAGAAAGAAAACGATCTGTATATCTGCCCGAAGGTAATAAGTGGTATGATTTTTGGACGGGAAAACAATATGAGGGGGGAAGAACAATTGAAGCTGATGCCCCCATTAATATTATCCCCCTTTTTATTAGAGAAGGCTCGATAATTCCAATTAATCCTGAAATGCAGTATTCAACAGAAAAACCAGCAGATCCCCTTGAGATAAGAATTTATCGGGGAGAAAATTGTAGTTTCCTTCTCTACGAGGACGAAAATGATAATTATAATTATGAGAAAGGGCTATTTTCTACAATAAAATTCAATTGGAATGATGATGAGGATCGTTTAAAAATTGAATCCAGAAAAGGAGAATTTCCGAGGATGTTGGAAAAGCGAACTTTTCGAATCATATTTGTTGAGAAAGGTAAAGGGGCAGGCTTAGAGGATATTGCTAAATTCGATGATCTAATTGAATATACCGGGGAAAAAATTGAAAAAACCTATAATAACTCGTAATGAATATTTTCAAGATTTTATTTTTTCGCTTCGAGAAATGCAACTTTTAACCATCTATTAACTAAAATAGTTTCGTTTTAGTCCTAATTCCCTCAACCAGATTTTATATTTCCCTAATTTTCCCCCATAATTACCCGCAGAGATCTGAACTAATTCTTCCATATCCATTATTCCTTTAATAGTTTGGAGCATTGTATGCTTTATTGTCTCGATATCCAATCCGTTAAAAATTATTTCGGGTATGGATTTTACTCCTTTCGGCACTTTAAACTCATTCTCTGGGATTTTATTTTTCAAAGTTGGACAATAAGGATGATTGGTAGTCGGTCCTATTTCAGGATAATTGGTTTCGGGTTTGGATCCTGCCGAACAAACATCGAAGGTCGTGCAGACATCATCTATTTGAGCGATTATTTCGACTGCTTTTCTTCCGACCTTTATCCCTCCCTCTACTGACTCACAAAATAGCCATAAATTCCCCCCCATTACACCTTTTGTGACTGTTATCTCCTCCTCAATGAGGAAATCATGTCCCATCATGATTGGAACGGAAATTAATTTCTTATCAAATTTTTCAATAACTTCTTCATAGCCGTCTCCGCAATGCCCTACGTTATCCATCATATTGTAAGTATTTTTAGATTCTCCGGGATGTGCATCAAAAACCGCTGTTGTAGGTACAACTAATATACCTTGTCGCAATCTTCTCCCTAACTTAGAATATAATTTCTGTTTTGCCTCTTCATCAGTCCCTGTCACCCACAACTGTACAGTAGCCCCAATCCGACCATCTGGCGTATCTTGTTCGCCTAACCATTTAACAATTCCGCCTTCGGCATCTCCAAAGACAGTGGACGGCAAAGCGGTAAAAGCATTAACTGCCCTATTTAGAAATTGGGCATCCTTCGCCGTGACCATCAGTTGGATGACCAACCCTTCAAACGCTTCACAATATGTATCTTTAATTCTCATGGTTATTTTATACGATTTGAAATTCTTTTATAGATATATAATCCTAATAATATGTATTTTTATTAGAATAAATAAAAATTTAAGATCAATTATATATTAATCCTATAATATTAACTAATAAACAGAAAAATTGTTGATTTATTAAATGCCTCTCGGGATATACCTTTTTGAAATTGATGAATCTTTTGGACCCCATACTATTGCAGAGTTTTACCTCACAGAGAAAAAGTTAACTCAGAAAGCTTTAAAAAATCTGGCCAATAAACATATAAAAAAAAATTTGGTCGATGCCACTTATCGGGAAGGATCGGTATTACACTTTTCCAGTCTCGTGAGAGCTGAAGAAGCCGAAGGTAAACTGTTTTTGGGGTTTATTCTAAAAGAAGGAGAAGATCTCCTTTCGCTTAAAAGTATGTTTGAGGATCTGGAAAAAGAAATTGCAGAGAATTTCACCTCCGACAAAAAAAAAATGCGACAATTTTTGAAAGGGATACTTAATTCCATCCTTTCTCTTATGGAAAAGTTAAAAGAACCGAAAATTATTCAAGAGAAGATTAATGAGAGAACAAAAACCTTATTGGATAACGGGAAATTACAAGAGGCCAGAAAATTAATAAAACTCGGTGAAGAAACTCCAAGTGAACTCTCTGAAAAGGTGAAAGAGGGAGAAGCGTATTTTAAAGATGGCGATTATAAAAAGGCACGTAAAAGTTATGAGAAAGCAGCAGATCTAGCCGAGGAAATCCAGGAGGAGAAGATGGTAACAGTTTTAAACAACAAAGCAAAAAAAGCAGACCAAATGCCAGATCTTATTGACAAACAAGAAGATCTCCAAGAAGATATCGAAGATGAATTGGATGACATTGAAGTGGAAGAATATCCAGAGATTTATAAAGAAATAATTGACCTCTTAGAGGAAGGAATACAAGTTGCCAATGCATTGGGAGAAAATGAAAAGATCAAAATCTTAAGTGATTTTAAACACCTTTCTGTAAAAGCAAAAGATACTGCTGGAAAATTATTGGATATTAATAAAAAATTAAGAGAAAATCTAAAAAAGATAGTTTAATATTTTTACTATGAAATTAGATAGTTTTGAATTTCGGCTTTTTTTAATACTTACAATTGTTGTCTTAATAACGAAGGCTATCTTAGTTATCTTTTTGGGAAAAAAGATTATTGCCAAAAAGAATAGGGAGAAGGAGTTGAAAATTGACTTTGTGTTTAGCATTTTTGTCCTAATGATCTGTCTTTTCATTTCCCGACTCTTATATATTTACTTTGACTTCTTTCTCACAAAATTTAATAATGAATTATATTATGCCCAATGTGTTGATTTGGAAAATTGCTAGCTTCATCGCGGCTGTGGGATTTGTTTTTGTTCTTTATATAATTGACAAAAAGGTTTTAAAATTTAAATTGAAAGGGCTATTAGCCTATGTCTATTTAGTCGCTGCATTTATTCAATTTCTCTATCCGGTAAATACATTAACAGACTTTGAGTTTATATCCACAATTGGTTTTTATTCCAATCTGATGGCATTAATTATTCCTGTTATTTTCTTTTATATTGGCATTAGAATTCCTGGATTACGAAGGACCTCATTTTTAATTGCAATTGCTGTGATCTTTTATGGACTTGGAGGGAGTTTAGCGAGTGAGGCATTAATGGCCCCTCTTATGGACATGTTTGGCCCCGATATTCGATTTATTCTTTATTTTCTTTTCTTAACATTTAAACTGGTGGGGTTGACGCTTCTCGCTCAAAATGTTACTAAATTTAATCTATAATATAATCTGAGTGAAAATAGATCATTGTTTGATCTCTTGATCAAAATCTATATGCGATTCACTCCGTCCTAAAGCACGGTGCTTTCTCGCACTCTAGTGGTAAAATAATAAAAAAAAAGAGAAATATGAATTTTATTAACAGAAATCCTTAATTCTTAGGGAGCTGTTTCCCCGCAACCGGGAATGGAAACTCCTGCAGCGGCCATGCTAAGCCCATAGGAAACTGTCAATAAAATGGCTAATCCGACTAATGCTTTTTTGCTTAACTCCATTTTATTAATACCTTTATTTATATTATTATTCAAATTATGAATGCCGTATATTCTTCAAATTAACTGGCGATAATTTATCTAGAAACAGCTATTTAAAGGACACATTTGCGATAAAAAATGATTAGAAAGAAACTTAATTCTATTCTTGGTTATATAAATTTTTAAATTATTGAGAAAAAGAGAATGATCTTATAAGATTTTATTGCTCGGTTTGTCCCTCCTGTGGTTCTTCGCCTTCTTGACTGGGGTATGCTCCGATATCCTTAAACACCGCTTTTGTAATTTTCCATCCCACTTCTGAAGGTGGATATTCTAATGCACTCCCAATGAGTTCTTCGGCTTGGGAATCAACTATTTCAATTTTGTGGATTTCGGGGTTATTTTCGAGCATCATTGTATATTTTGCCCCGCCGGTTTCCTTGGGAACAATAAGGATTGCCTCATCCAAGATTTTATCATTGATTGCATCTCTCAATCTCTTTACAGCATAATACCCCGCAACACCCGCACTCCTATCAAAGGTCTTAACTGAGGGAATTTCTAACCCAAATTTCTTCCCTTGATATTCAATTAATGCGGCAATTGTCTGCTGACGCTTTCCCCTCATGAATTTAAATTCCATCTGTGTAGAATAATCTTTGTCTTTTTTCTCGCCTACTTTGATAATACTTTTTAGCGCCGCACCAGCGACACTTTGAGGATTAACCTCTATTTGGTATTCCTCTTCAGCCATAATATCTTCGATTCTCTTTCTCACGGTTTTTCGTGGTTTAGAGAAATCAATTTCTTCTTCCTCCTCTTTAGGAGGTTCTGCAGTCCCAACGATTTCATCTCCAACTTCCATTAACTCCTCTACTGTCATCTCCTCCATAACGACTTTATCGATGAACCGTTTACATAATTTGATGGAGTTCCTTGGATTACCTTTTGTCTTTTCATAGATCATCTCAATTAATTTCTCATTTAATGGAAAGAGTGGATATAAGGGAGGATTCAAATTGTTCTCGTCCCAGAACCTTTCCATACTTTTTGAGAAAAATATCTTCAAATCATTTAAGCTAAATGGCTTCAGCTCTTGTTCGGGCTCCATTCTGCTACGCAGAGGTTGATCAGCAATCTCCAATATTCTGGGCCAAATTTCTTTCAATACTGCAATAATTATGACTAACCCTTTTATTTCATTATATAACCGTTTTAATGTTTCCAAAAATTTCTTTTCTGCTTGTTCACCATGCATTCGGTAAGGGGATTCCAATTCATCAAAATAAAGGATGATAACACGATCTAAATTTTCTGTTATAATTTTTATCATAGCAAGACATATATCATCTTCTTCGATTACTGAATTTATCCCCAGCTCGTCTAACTCTTCTGGTTCTAAATCCTCTCCTAAGAGCCACCGCTCTGCTAATGCTTTTCTATTTTTGTCCAATTGATATATAACTAACGCTTTTACACAATCTGCAAAGACACCTGGGAATTCCCTTATTCCTTTTTTAATCACATCTTCAACTTTTGGTTTTTGAAAAATGCCCTTTTTTCCCCCGCCCCATTTTTTGACCAATTTTTCCGAGACAATATCTAAGATTTCTGGTCCGATCTCTTCAATAACACAAGTATATACATGTAATAAAACTCTAATACTTGCTGGGGGACTGGGAACATAGACGATTGTCCAATCCACGGGTTCAAACTTACTGGCTTCTACCTCTCCAGATTTTTGCGCCTTTTTAATCTTTTTACGATTTTCCCGCTCTTTATCTTTGAATGAATGATAAGCATGTGTTTTGCCAGAACCTGCCGTTCCTAAGATCGGAATTAGTCTGGATGACCTATCCCTGTGGGTTTGTCTGACTAACCGGTATACTTCCCGATCGATATAGTTTCGTGGTCTTGAGATATCGATTTTATCGGGAATATCGCCTTTGCTTACAAAATTACTAAAGGGGAGCATATGGGACTCTCTCAGTACATCTAAGTACATCTCTTTGTCATCATCGCTTAATTCGCTATACACATTAATCTCCTCTAGATTTTTTCTTTTTTTATTTAATTTTGTTGTTGGAAAAAAATTTAATCAGTATTAAAATTTTTTTCTTGATTATAAGCTATTTTATAAGTATTTAAGCTTATTTTTATAAAAGCTATTTCTAATTATTAAATTTATTTATCATTAAAGGCAAAAGAATACCATTCCTTTAAGACGAGAATGGATTTTGCCCTAATTTTAGATTGAAAACCGCTTTAACCAAAAGATTTAAATAATGGAGACCCTATATACTATGCATACTTCGGACAAATACTTTAGAATTGAAACAAAATAGACAATAACAGCGAATTCTAAAGATTATGTCGGTCAGAACCAATGCTATCTGGAATTTAGCTAATTATTACAAGAGATAATCCTTTTTCGATAAGGATAAAGAAGTTCCATTCTATATGGACCAATATCAACAACTTAAAACACTATGAACTCTATAAAGAGTTAGGTTATGTCTATTCTTAAAAAGTATAATCAAGTTCATCATCCCTTTTTCCATTTGAGGAGATTTTTAAAATTCTTTAAACTTCTGAATAAAATTTGAAAAGAATTGGGGGATGATTCAAAAACTCACAAAATATTTTTGGAAAGAGTTATTTTTATTAAATATAAATATAATTCACTTAGGTGAGGAATAATTTATGCCAAGAAATAATGAAAATAAAGACGAAGATGACGAGGATGAACCGTTTAATTTTTTCGATATATTCAAAAATCCGCAGAAGATCTTCGAGAACAAGCAATTTCAGAGAATATTTAAAAATTTAATGTCAAATCTCTCTCAAAATGAGCAATTTAAAGAGATGTTTAAGAATTTTGATTTTGAGAACTTCAACTTTAACAATTTTGATCCAGATGATTTTCGAAAGATGCAAAAGATGTTTAAAGATAACTTTGGCTCAAAAGGAGTCTCTCCCTTTATGACTGGGTTTAATGTTAATTTTGGTTCAAATGGAAAGCCAGTTGTTAAATCTTTTGGGAACTTAAAGCCAAAAAAAAATACTAATAAACCAGAGGCAAGCAGTTTCCGAGAACCTTTAGTGGATGTAAATCAAGACGAAGAAAATGTAATCATTGTTGCGGAGATGCCCGGAATTGAGAAGAAGGATATTGAATTAAAATCATCACCTCAAGAGATCACTATCTCCACCAAAGAAAGTGCCAAAGGAAGAAAATATTATAAGGAATTAGATCTTCCCGCGCCAGTTGATTCAGACCACGCAAAAGCACGGTTACAAAATGGAATTCTTGAAGTGAAATTGAAAAAATTGAGCGATAAACAAGAAGAGATCCAATTAGATTAATTTCTGTTAAAATCTCAATAAGAAGCTTTATTTTATTTGTTTTTTATCTTTTTAGGTCAAATTTCTTAAATATAATAATATAGGTAAGTAATTACCTTTTTGGAAGCAGATCCTTTATCCTCTTTTTTGATTTCAGTACATTTTCAATTTTTTTTCGGTGTTCTAAAATTTTCTCTCTTTTGTCGTTCAAGAATCCTTCCACCCTTTTGAGATGTTCCTTAACCCCTAATAATTGCAAAAATTTCTCTGCAATTGGTTCCTTCTTTACTATTTTTCGTAGTTCCTTGGAGAAGGGATCAAATGTTTCAATATTTCCATTCCATTTATCTTCGGCAAATAAGGTATAATACTTGTCATTAAACTTTTCTGCTATTTTAAATATCACCTTTTTTATCTGTGCATCAGTTGCGGGCGCTTGATCATTAACCGCGATTACAAAGAGGAAATAATCGGAAAAATGAAATACTATTTTTCTATTCGCAAACTTAATATGTTTGATCTCATCGGTAAATGCTTCATCAGCAAACGTTAACAAGGCCGAGATAAATGAGGAGATGAGGTCTACATTTATTCCGTCCTTGGTAATATCTTCATAGTTTTCTTCGTAGATACAGATCCCTGATTTACTGCTCAGAATCCATAAACTTTCAATTAATAAATCCTCTTGAGGTTTTCCATTCTCTACTTTTTCTGACATAATTCTTTAAACCACTATTAGATTGAACTACTCACGCCTAGAGGCGTGAAATTCATATTCTCTAATGCGTGATTATTACATTAGACAATATAGGTTGGTTCTCCAACCTTCATCCTTTAATCCTAAAGGATGAAGTTTTCTTTTGCTTTTTTGATAAATATAAATAATAAAAGCAAAATCGCTTATTTAAAATTTGTATTTTAAAAGTAGTTGAAATAATCTCTTCATAAAGTCTGGATCATAGGTAGAAATCGGGTTTATGAGCTCCGGATACTTAAATCCCGCCCGATTTTTATGCCCTCCCCCGCCGAATTCTCTTGCTATTTCTCTACAATCTACTTCACTGCTGTAAATTATCACTTCGTTATATCGCTCATCAATTCCGATATAGGTTTTTATTTCTGGATATTTTTCTTTTAGGTAATTACAGACAATTCCACCTTCTTCCTTGGCATGAGATATTACAAACTCTCCAAAATGTCTTAAGGTAAAAAATTCTACATTCTGAAGGGTTTTTTTCATTGTTTTTTCTTTCCGTTCGCGGAGATCTTCATATTGTTCCTCAAACCATTGATTTTCAAAATTTCCGTTTACTAAATAATTCACTATCTTCCATCTATTCTCATAATTCTTTTTGCCCCGATTGTAGGAGATAATCGATTGGAGCTTCTCCGCTATATGGTATTTATCAGTCCGAAAATCAATATCGCTTGCATACTCGGCGATTTGGTGAGAGACAGAATCATGGGGTAAGAAGTAACGTTTCACAATTTCAGCAGTACACTGGCCGCTATTATTAGTATACTCCGTGATTATCTTTTTGAGCTTGCTTTCTACTTTTGGCTCTATAATATGATGATCAAACCAGAATATTTTACAGCCTTTTTCTTCTAATTCCTTCAAATCCGGAAATAATTTTTCAAAATCGTCATTAAATCCAATATCGGTAATATATATGCGTTTTGGAAGAGGATCTGAATCTAATATTTTCTTCATTTTACCTAAAAACGTTGGATAATGAGCGTACTTTAATGTAATCTCTTTAGATTTGATGTTTTTCTTCAGGATTAAATATCTTTTAATTATTGCTTGAGAGCCTAAACCATCTAAATCGATCCCATGTGTAATTGTTGTTATCATTATTTACTCTTTTTTTTACTCCTTTAAAAATAGGTATGGGCTTACCAATTTTTAATTTATTCTTAAACTTTATTCGTTTAACAGCTCTAAATAGGGTTTAACCTTCTTTTTTGCCTCAGGATCATCCACATTTTCGAGAATCCTCTTGGATAATTCCCGCTTTTTTTGAAAATATCTTTTCATGAACTCTTCCTTGCTTTTATTTGGATAACGTTTTTTTAATGCACGGTCTCTATGAGGACATCCTCCACGTCTCATGCAGCAGTATGACATAGAACCAAAACATACAAAATCTGAATCCCAATCATTTTCTTCTGAAAATTGTTCTTTTATCCTTATATATTTCTGCTTTGTTAACCCTAATTCTTCCAATACTTGATCGCGTTTACATTTAAAAGCGAAAGTTAATGAATGCCCAGGTTTACAGCAGAAGGTAAGTGCACGATAATCCCCATCCATACAAATCGGTACTGGCGCTTTACCTTCCCAACCTGGAACATCTCGCACTTTATCTGGCTTAAATAGATTCATAATCTTCATTTTGACCCTTTTTTAGCTCTTTTCCTTATCATTATTCCTTATCTCAAATAATAAAATACAGAATTGAAAATAAATTCTCATTTTTTGATGTATATAATTGGATAGAATTAGCCCCTATCCGATTGCTCCAATAGTGAAATGATTATCCGCAGAATATATTATCTTTAGAAATTTAACGTGACATAAGATAAGAGAAAAGAGGGCCCGGGGGGGGAAGTATTCTGCTGAGAGAATCTCTCATGTCATTTGAACCCCCCTCTAAGGATTCACAGTCCCCAATACTTTAAAGGAATTGGGCGTATTGCCTCAGAACTCTAACCTCTATACTACCCGGGCCAATGACAAATTTTTTAAAATTATTTATCTACTAAGGTCTAATCATTCTTAAAATAAATATTTTTTTGACTGGCTCCATAATGTACTTGAAAGCCAAATTTTCTATAACCTTCTGGTCTAAGTGAGAGAAGAAAGAATGAAGAGCCCCTTCGAAAGAACTGAAAGTTATTGAATGCCCTCTTGCGCCTTTATGATAATGTCGAGGAACTGATCTATCGCATCCTCTAACTTACTGGAGTTATCCACGACATAATCCGCATTGTCACACGTTTGATGAGTTTTTGCCCGTTCTATTCGTTCTTCTAACTGCTCACCGTCCTCCCTTCCCCGCTCTTTAATTCGTTTTAGGGTAATTTCGAAGGGGACTTTAATAAAAATCACCTTTAAATTTGCATATTTTGTTCGTGCGTCATCTATAATCGTCCTGCTTACATTAACCACCACGGGTTCTCCCTTCTGCAACCATTCATCGATTTGTATGGGAACCCCATAATATAGATGATAGATGTGCCAGCTAAGGGCAAAATCTCCCGCTTTTTTCATTTTTTTAAACTCTTTTTCGGTCACCGATATATTTTTCTCGTATTCGGAAGCGGGTCGGGTAATGTATCGTTTCACGCCATGAAGCGTTTTCAAATTTTTGGGATATTTCTTAAGAGCTTCGGAAATGATGGAATCCTTCCCAGACCCAGAATTTCCGACTACTAAAAATAAAGTTCCTGGAAACTGCTTTTTCACTAAAATCCTCCCACCATAAATAGTTCATTTGTTTACTTATATTTAATAAAAAAACATCCTTTACACTATTCACGCCTAACGGCGTGAGATTCATATTCTCTAATAAGTAATCATTACACGAGACGATATAGATTGGTTTTCCAACCCTAAATTACGGTTCTGCTTCTTTTTATAATTACAAACTATTTTAATGCTAAGGTATTAGTCCGAAGCATTGTATAATTATAAGTTAGATATTAACCTATTTAAAAATATGGTCTTAAGATATTTAGTGATTTAAACGCGAAATACATCTCCCTCCTAGAGGATAATTTTTACCAGAGGAGGGCTATTGGATCGATTAGTGAAGGGAGTTCAAGCACTCAGTTTCGGTACTAAATGTGGCACGAAAGAGTTGCACGAATCTTTATTATTGTTGTAAGACACATGCCAGAAAGGTATTGGAAAAAAGAAAACATATTTAGATTTTTTTTAGTAATTTGAGGAATTACTCCTTTTCCTTATCAATATGTTCAGGGACCTTTTCCTTTTTAGCTGTATCTTCTCTAGTCTTCGCTTCTTGCTTTAAAATCTTGGGCCCTTTGGCTTTTTCATCTTGACTACTCTTCTTATCAAATAGAATCTCCGGGGATTTCGAAGAATATTTCTTATTTTGAAATAAAATTCATCATATTTTTAATCAATTAAATTTTACATTTTCACGTCTTAAGGATAGAAGGTCCTAACGACCTTCGCTGAATCTACTTCTCCCTTGAAGATTATTTTAAAGATACACGATTATGCCGCGTCATATATTCCATCGACTCCTTTTAAAAAAACACGAAAAATTCTAAACCTTGAACATCAATCTCTATTCCTTTTTCTTTTTTTTAGTTTTTATCAAAAAAAATAAAAGAAAACATCATCCTTTAGGATGGAGATGAATTTTGCGTTTAAATTCCTAAATATCTTAAGACCATATTTTTAAATAGGTCAATATCTAACTTATAATTATATAATGCTTCGGACTAATACCTTAGCATTAAAATAATTTGTAATTATAAAAAGAACCAGAACCTTAATTTAGGTTTGGAGAACCAACCTATATCGTCTCGTGTAATGATTACTTATTAGAGAATATGAATCTCACGCCGTTAGGCATGAGTAGTTCAAAATGTTCCAATTTAACCATAGAGTGTGAGAAGGCACCATCCTTTAGGGCGGTGATGAATCGCACATATATTTATAAAGGAACGATACTATAATGTAATTGATGGACGATAACCAAGTTCATCATATAACCGCAAGGACTGTTGGGCTGGCGTTTGGAGAGGATGTAAGACCGATGTTATCTGTGTCGACGATTCTCAATGAATTACGAATCCATTGCCCTTTAGGCCGTGGTAGTTCAACAATATTAGTGTGTTTAATTTATACACCGATTTAAATAGATAAATTCAAATTAATTTTAACGTAGATAAAAATATTAGAAAGGAAAAAAATAAAGAAAATGTCATCTAAAAATCCCCCCTATAAAGTATCTGACATCCCAGAATCTTACCAGAAGTACATAGATGAGATTTATGCGATCTCACGCAATAAAAAGGGAGGGTGGGTAACAAATAAAGAAATTGCTAAGAGACTTGACGTGGAACCCGCTAGTGTTTCTGGAATGCTGGAAAAATTAAAGAAAGAAGGATTAATCAAATGGGAACCCCGAAAAGCAATTCGATTAAGCAGGAAAGGGAAACAAATTGCAGAACAATTAACGGAAATCCACCAGATTCTTAATTCCTTCTTTGCCGATGTGTTAAAAATCAAAGATAAAGAAGCCATTAATTCCATTGCTTGTCAGATTGAGCATCATATCACTTCTGAAGTGAAAAGTTCTCTGAAAAGATTCTTAAAAAAATATATGGATCAAAAAGGTACTACATAGGTGAAAAAATAGACTAATCTGTTTGCTTTTTTAATAAGACATACATTTAATACAAATACTTAATTAATATTTTTTAAAAAAAAGATGTCCAAGAAAAATGTCTGATAATCAACTTAAAGAAAATGTTGACTTAATTCATTCGTATTTAGATAATTTTAATGGTTATATTGAGCTGGAAAATTTACGCTCTTTTTTACTCTTTACATTAACGAGTAATCCTTCGAATGTCTTGGCACAAATTGGATTAGGCGGGAAGGAAGAAGAAATTAATCTTCCATACGACCCAAATGCGGGGATTTATTATCAAAAGGTTAGTCTCATGACGAGAGGGTCGGTCATCGTGTATACGAAAGCAGAGCCGCTAACAGATGAATTTATGTTAGACAAAGATGATGAGATATTTGATCAATACCTAAATCCCAACGAACAAAGTCTGGCATTCCAAGGAAAAGAAAAATTTATTTTTCCAAAGAGTAGTGATTGTGAAGCGATAGAGGGAAATAATGAATACCAAATTAAACTACGGATTGACGACCTTTTTCATTCTCTTA
Organism: Promethearchaeia archaeon; assembly: GCA_046483985.1. Taxonomy (GTDB): domain Archaea; phylum Asgardarchaeota; class Lokiarchaeia; order Sigyniarchaeales; family SOKP01; genus JAWOCD01. The sequence goes on along the minus strand of JAWOCD010000095.1, from coordinate 10,607 downwards.
AAAGCTTTTTAGCGGTTTCGGAACCAAATATCCTCTTTATTCAGGAAGGGAATTCGCCAGATGACCCTGATTTGGTATTAGCATTGAATTTAATGCCTCAAATGCCGGTTCAATCCAAAGATAATATTTTAAAAGTTGACGTATTTATTGATCAAGAACATAAAACACGGGATATTACGTATTTGAAACGGGATGAGGACTTTAACCTAAGTTATATGAAAGGAATTAAAGAAATGTCGCACAGTGAGCTTTATAAATCATCCTTTGCCCTTATTTTGAGGATTAAATCTTTCGATAATCCCTAAACTTCTTTTAACATACCTTTATTTTAAATAATTCCTTTAAATACAATTTGCTTTATATATTTATAAATCTCCTCCTTTATAAAGTCCAAAACTTTATTAATTAAGATCGAAAAAGATTTCGTAAAGAATTAAGCCATTAATACCATTAATCTGTTAATATTTTTCATTAATCTATTAATATTATCCTTCCCATTAATTTATAAGGAATCCGACAAAATAAAACAATAAGTACCCAAATTTTCTTAAATACAACTCGAAATTAGACTTTTAAATAGTGAACGCATCTTATGAAAATAATTACAATTAATCTTTCCGAACGGTATTTAAATGCAATTAAAGTTTTGACCGATCTGGGCGTATATCCTTCTAGAAGTGAGGCAATTCGTGTAGCATTATCCGATTTTTTAAAAGATGAAATCAACATGTACGAGGAATTGAATGAGGATAATTTTGAAGTGATTGTTCGCAGCAGTTTAAAGCATCGGGATTGAGATTAAGCTATAGAAATTACCATAAGGAGTAAAAGATCCCCAATAAAAAGCAGTCCATTATTGGCAATATCTGAAATCCAATAACCTTTCAACATTTTTTTTGTTTTTTATATTCCGTAAAATCCCCAAAAATCTCTTTGTCAAAAATTTAAAAAATCTGATTTTCAAGACTTTTTATGCAATTTATAATTTAATACATCTATGAAAGTTGGAAAATATTATAATAACAATGATGTTCGGTCAGATGAGATTGCTATTCCAGAAATCGCCGCCGATGAGTTTTTAGTGAAGGTGATAAAGTCTGGTATATGTGGGTCTGATATTTTGGAATACTATCGATTGGGCAAGATGGAACGACTGGGTGTAGACTACCTTATATTAGGGCATGAAATGACGGGAGAAGTGGCAAAGGTCGGAAAGGATGTTTCAGAAGTTGAAAAAGGAGACAGAGTATTTGTTTCTCATCATGTTCCTTGCTTTGAATGTCACTACTGTAAATTAGGCCATCATACCGCTTGTGATCTCCTTCATAACACAAATTATGATCCTGGAGGTTTTGCAGAATATGTAAGAATCCCTCATATTAATATTGAAAAAAAGGGAGTATATGTATTAGATGATGAGATTTCCTATGAACAAGGGGTATTTATTGAACCGCTCGGCTGTGTATGTCGGGCTCAGAGGATTGTAAATATTCGGCAAGAGCAAACCGTTCTAATTTTGGGTTCTGGCGTTTCGGGTCTATTACATTTAAAACTTGCAAAAGCAAAAGGAGTTGAAAAAGTGTTTACCACGGATATTAACGAATATCGGCTGAAAATGGCCGAAAAGATGGGCGCTACTAAGGCTCTCGATGCTACTGAAGATATCCTTCCTAAAATTAAAAGCCTTAATGAGGGAAGAATGCCCGATGTTATCATTGTTTGTACAGGAGCCTTACCCGCCGCTGAGCAGGCATTAAATTGTGTGGGTCCTGGAAGCACTGTTATCTTTTTTGCAGTTCCAAAACCCGGCATAGATCTTCCAATTCCCATTAATGAATATTGGAGAAATGAAGTTACCATTACGACTTCTTATGGAGCGGCTCCTGAAGATCTGGATGAATCTTACGAATGGATAAAATCCAACAAGATCGAAGTCGATGACTTGATAACTCATCGTTTTCCCTTAAGTCAAATAGGAAAAGCCTTTAAACTCGTATCTGAAGCCGGAAAATCCTTAAAGGTTGTTCTAGAACCTTCCAAAGGATAATTGAGTCACATTTCCTTTTCATTAAGGAGTATATGGAATTAATATTCTGTCAAGAGCGTTCTTTTAGACTAAAAGAAAGATCTGAAAAATAATAAAAAAAATTAGAGTCCTTTAGGACTATTTTCATACACTTCATAAGCCTCGTCTACGGAGACCCCATTATGGACGATTTCTCGTACACCCTTAATCATCCCAATAGGACTGTCAGATTGAAATATGTTCCGTCCCATGTCAACGCCGATCGCCCCTTTGTCAATTGCATTCTTTGCCTTTTGAAGGGCATCTCTTTCTGCGATTTTTTTACCGCCCGCTATAACCACTGGGACTTGGCACATATTAGTAACCTTTTCGAACTCCTCACAGTAATATGTTTTTACGAAAGATGCGCCTATCTCTGCTGCCATTCTACTTGCCATACCAAGATATCGTGCATCTTTGCCCATATCTCTTCCGACAGCCGTAACTGCTAATGTGGGAATCCCGTATTGTTGACCCCAGTTAATTATTTTTGACAAGTTCATCAAACTCTGCTTTTCATATTCGCCACCTATAAAGATAGAACAAGTCATAGCCGATACGTTTAACCGAATGGCTTCTTCAATGGAGACATTAATTTCTTCATTTGATAGTTCCTTGAGCATACTAGCACCTGCAGAGACCCGTAAAACGATTGGTATATCTAATTCTGCATCCACACAATTTCGCAACATTCCACGTGTAAGCATTAAGGCATCAGCATACTCAAATAATGGACTTAAATCCGTAAACTGTTTTAATTGACCGGGGATATTCCCAAAATAACCATGATCAACGGCAAACATCACACAATGGCCAGATTCAGGTTGAATGATTCGTGAGAGTCGGTTCCTAAATCCCCAGCCTCCTACTTTTTGGACCAATTTTATCACTCTTTAAATTATTGTTGTTTTAGTAAAACTTATGAAAAATACTTATTATATTTTTATCATTTAAAATGCATAAAATGCAATAATTAAAGTGAAAATATCGGCATCCTACGTGATAATATGTTTTTTATCATTAAAGGCAAAATAAAATTCCGACCTTCGGGGGCGGGGATTTTCGTTCAGTAACTCGTTAATTTTTCTATTTGGAGGATTACAGTAAACTCATAAATTCTTCTACTTTATTTTTGATCTTTTTTGCCAGTTTTTCTGAAATACGCCGTCGAATAAATTGTTTGATTAAAACTAACCGGTTATGATCAATTTTTGGTTTACCTGTTTTTTTTGACAGTTTTTTAATGAATTTATCCTCGTAAATTTCCTTTTTTAAATTTTTTAATATTTCCACTGAACTCTTCGTCTCTTCGATTAACTTTCTTATTTCCTGCTGTAAAATGAGGATTTGTTCATCTTCGTTAATAATGTTCCTTGCTTTTTCCACTATTTTTTGTTCAAAATCCAAGTTCTCTTCCCATGGTGTTTGTAGAATCTGTTTTTGTCCCCCAATCAAAAGTGCATCTTCATTATCAAAATCATCAACCTCCTCTGGCTCTAGGAAGTGGACTTTACTGGTTCCTCTATATTCCTCTGGTAGGATCCTATTTCCCATTTTGTTCAAAATATCAGAAATGTCTTTTGATTCCTCAGTACGTATGATGAAATGAGGAAAATCAAAGATCTTAGCATGAATTAGACTTAATAGTCCATAAGTACCATACATCCGCATTAAAGTATTTAGATTTATATCCCCCTTTTCCGTTTTCTCTTTTGCTTGATCGGGTGTACTCATCATCAAATCTATTCTTTCATAACCTCTGATTATCCCTTTTGGATCCACAAAACAGATGAACTGATGTTTGCATACTGCCCCAGGAGGAATCTGTATCTTAATTGTACCAAATTTTTTTTGTTTAAAAACAGAGGCTGGAACATTGATAGATTTTACCGTTTCACAAATTGGACATGTAACTTCCAATTCTTTTGAACTCTCTCCATCGCTCATTCCAATATATCACTATAATATATTTATCTTTTATTAGAAAAACATATATTATTAGATAGAAACTTTAAGAATATATAGTTTTAAAAATTTAAGTAATTTTTTCATCCAATAAAAGTAATTAATCCATCCATTAATATAATAATAAAAATAATTGAGTCGAGTTAAATAAATTTTATTTAAAAATAAAGTCTAATAAAACTAATTATATTTTATTTTGCTTCTAAAAATGTGGTGGATAATTAGATGAAAAAAATTGTAATTTCTGATGAAATCTCGGGCTATATGCATGGAATAATTCAAAAAGTAATTGATGAGGCAGGGTGCAGAATGCCAGGCAGCCCCCAAGAAGCAAAAGGGGCAGAAATTATAGAAGGAGAGATGGGAAAAGTCACTGACGAAACCAAGATTGAACAATTTCAACTTCATCCTAGAGCATTTCTTGGATGGATTAGGATAGATGTTTTCTTAATACTCGCATCTTTAGGATGCTTTTTCCTCCTTAATCTTCTTAATTTTTCCATTTTCCCGTATATCTTGACCGCACTTTCCTTTGGTTTCGGGTTCATAGCCTTTATAATCATCTGGAAGGAGTTTTTTAATTATGAGGAATTTGTAGATCCTCTTTTTAAAAAAAAGACCTCACGGAATGTTGTCGGGAAGATAAAATCATCGAGTAAAGAGCCAAAAAAGATCATTATTTTTTCTGGTCATCATGATAGTGCATTGCAGTTTAATCTCCTTAGATATTTAAAATATTTTTATCCCGTTATCCTCTTTTGGGGGTTGGGCGTTATGTTCTTCTGGATATTTTTGTCTATGGTGATTTTCATACTGACGATGGGACAATTGCTTTTCTCTTTTATGGTTCAGTTTACTTGGTTTAACTCAATTGCTTTATGGACATTAATTATTGGGGCAATTCCGTTAATCTCCCTATTTTTTTTTGTCTCTTCTGGTGAAAAAGCGAATAAGGTCCCTGGAGCTGTGGATAATTTAAGCGCGGTATCAGTCGTCCTCGGCTTGGGAAAATATTTAACGGAACACCCTGAAATTATTCCAGAGAATACAGAAATACGCTTAATTGCATTTGGATCAGAAGAGGCGGGATTACGAGGTGCTTATCGATATGTGGAAAGGCATTTAGACGAGTTGAAGAACTATGACACGGAAGTGGTAAATATGGATGGAATACAATCAAAAAAAACGATCCAAATAATTCAATACGAACCCACGACGAGAACAAAGCACTCTCCAATTCTGGTAGAAAAACTAAAGGAGGCTAGTGAGCTGGTCGATGTGAACGCCAAACCTTTCGGTGAAGGACCTTTAGAAAAGTTTGTCGGACAAATAAGTGGTGGTACTGATACAACGGCATTTTCTAAAGCTGGTATTAAGGCGAGTAATCTTTCTTCCATGGAACTTAAAAAATTCGTGCAATTTTACCATCAGCCCTCCGACACACCGGATATAATTGATGAGGGTGCTTTGGAGAATGCACTAGAATTGTGCGTTGGCTACTTACTTGTGGACCAAAAAGAAGAACAAAAAAATAGGAATAAATAAATAAATAATTATTTTAATTTTTTCTTTTTATCATAGACGGCAAAAGAAAACACCGTCCTTTAGCCCTAAAAAATAACCCGTACTTCAGGTCGGGATGAATTTTTCATCCACTTATCCAGAGTGTCAATCTAAAGTAAAACCGAACGATAGAGTATCAAGTGTAGGGAATGCAGGTATCGAGATGACCGAGATGTAGGGGGAAGCATAAATATCCTTAAAATGTATAATCAAATTCACCATTCCTTTGGGGTGATCTGATTTTTCCTATCTCTTTCATTAATATTATTTATCTGATATTTCTAAAGGATAAATTTGAAAATAAAATAATTAAGAATAACAATATCTGGAAACTTAAGATGAACAGAAACCTAAAAATCTCAAAAACTTATTTCTAAAGAGGGATATTGTTAATGTCCATTTTCCTCGGCAGCTTGCCGTGCCGCTTGAGCCAATTAATCTCATTCTTTCTATAACGCCATGAGACCTCACATTTGCCCATTTTCCCCTCTATTTCTGTTTCAAAGTCCCAAGGATTTACTATAACCAAATCTCCTTTTCGAATCCAGACTCGCTTTTTAATTTTTCCTCGGATCCGACCCATACGATGTTTTCCATCCTCACAGTAAACTTGCATTCGTTCTTGCCCATAAATTTCAATGACCCTTCCATACATTTCACCCATCCTACGATTTGGATATTTTACACGTGTAATTTTTTCCTGTTCATTATGTTTTCTTGCCATACGATAAAATCACTTCTTATAATATGATAATTAAGAATATATTTTGAAATTTATGAAAAAAGGCTATTAAATTTTTAGCAATCGCTTATTTTAGCCATAGGAATATGTTCGAACAAGGAAGATCTATAAAAAAAATAACTCCTATTTTCAGCTAAATTTTATTTTATTCTTGGAATTTATTATCTGAGAATTCAGGAATAATAGCATTAGGTATACATTTATCTAAACATTTGAGACATTTTTTACATAACTTTAAATCAAAATGAAGGGAGATATACTCTTCTCCTTCTTCATTTTTCTTGATTTTAAACATAACTCTATGTTCTCCATAACAGAAATTGTCTGAAACGCATTTTTTACACATTTGGCATTTTTTTTGATCAATTGAGAGATTTACCAATTTCTGTCCATAAAAACTCTCAACCTCAATTGCACCATGCTCACAGACCTCTACGCATTTAAGACATCCCTTACACTTGTTATAATCCACACAACGCTTTGAATCCTTGAAGAAAATCGCTTTTTGAGGACAAGAATACTGACACCTCTGGCAACGAATGCAAAATTCAGGATTTACTCGAATTGGGAATAATTTCTCTTCTAGTTTTCCCACCTTAATTACCTACCTTCCTAATAAATAAAAGACAGAAATTTTTCTTTTTTAAAATGATTTAAATAACAAGACACATCTAAGAAATTATCATAATCTATTTATACTTTTCAATAATTATTCATAGATTGATTTGTGAAAGATATTTCATAACTAAAGTGTAATCATACGGATTGATGCAGATTATCTTCCTATAAGGACATCTGCTAAATGGTGATCTCTCATAGAGGCAAATCTATCGATAAATATTATCAATCCATGTGCTTTTTGCTCTTTTTTCTTTTTATGGATATAGACAACGGGAATTTTAGAAAGAGGGCTATTTTCGAGTAGACTTTTGGGAACGTGAAGATGTACCAAGGATTCGCATATTCGACAATAAACTCCCACTATTTTATATCCTTGGCTTTTTTCCTCCTCATTAATATATTGGTCATCCTTGCTTGTCATTATAACATCTGCTGTTTTAAGAAGAGAAATATTATGGGCTCTGTCCACTTCGAATAGGAGTGCATGTTTTCTCCCCTTGTCTTTCTCATTTTCATGTACAAATACTACTGCCAGACTTTTTTCATCTGCGAAATTTAAATCATCATCAGGGATAGAAACTAAAAAATGCTCATTACATCGCTTACATTTTACCAATAGAGGATTTTGTCCTTTATCCTTTAATTCCTTTATCTCTTTCCTGAATTTTTTTGGGATCTTTTTTTTGTTGATGGGAATAGGGGGCTGCTTCTTCGGGGCTGGTATCGGAGGGATCCCTAATTCAGCGTCCTCTGAAATTTTTTCCTCTTTTCTCTCCTTTTGGACATTTTTAAGGTTTTCCAAAATAATCACCTCTCTATAAAGGTAACAATTTTAATTAGAAAACTTACCAATATAAATCTTTTCCAAATAATCAAAAAATTTTGGCTACCTTGGGTTTTTTTGCTTTTGGGTTACGATAATTATGATTGAAATAATAATAACTAGGCCCCCAATTAAATGGTAAATGGTAAATTGTTCACCTAGAATGGTAAATGCTAACAATGCGGTGAGGATAGGCATCGGACTGACTATAACTGTGGCCTTGCCTACTTCAATATATTTTAGTGATAGATACCAAAAAAGTACATCTAACCCATACCCGATTCCCATTAATATTATGAATATTAAATTAATGGGCTTAAGAATTAGACCGAAATTTGTCATAGGGAAAAAGATAAGGTACAAAAGTATAAGAAAGAAACCGCTTACCATATTTCTGATGAAAGCCAATTGGATGGGCGTGATTTTATTCTGAGAAAAAACATTCCGACTTAATGAATGAGCAAACATCCAGAGACCCGTCACAAACAGCATCAAGATTACTCCAAAATTCAACTCAATCAAGTCAAATTGTCCCTTGGTTACAGCGAAAATTAACCCAGTTAAAAGAATAAAAGAAAACAAAACTTGAATTTTTGTGGGCCTTTCTTTGAGAATTAGAAAGCCAAACAGAACCCCGAATAAAATAGTGGTTTGCTGGGCTAAGCTTCCGTTTATAGGCAATAAAATATAAGACTTGGGCGGTCCCAAAATTAAGACCTATATAAAGCAAAAATAGCTTGTGTTCACCTAAGTTTTTGAGCGGGTGGAAATCATTGCTTTGTTTTGGATTTGTGTCGTTCTCTTTTTTCATTCGGCTTACTATTACTTTAGTCTCAATAATCACCATCGGTAAAAAAAGTATGACCTCGACAATGCAGGTATAGTTGCGGCAAACAAAAAGGCATCCAACTCTTCTGGTCTGGCGTTAGTAATGATCGGTTGAAATGAGACAAAGAGGAGTGATATGAGAGTATAAATGATCCCCTTAATAAGATTTCTTTGCTTCAATATTCTTTTTCCTTCTCCTCTTGCATTACAATCACTATAATCGAACAAATAACCAATAGCAAGCCAATTAAATGAAAGAAGGTGAATTGTTCCCCGAGAAAAATACTTGAAAATAAGGAAGTGATTAATGGAGTTCCCGAAACCATGACACTTCCTTTTGAAGTTCCCAGATATGCCAACACTTTGTACCAGCAGAATAAACCAAAACCATAATCTGCTCCCATCAAAAGAAAATAGGAGATGTTTATGGGCTCAAAAAATAGAGTTATATTTTCAAGAGGGTAAAATAAGAAATATGTGGAGAGCAAAAAGATTGCTCCAACTGTACTTCGACTAGCTACTACAAATGTCTGTGTTCCCTCATTATTATCAAAGATTGGTTTTGTCAAGGAATGCGCAAGCATCCACATCATCGCGACAAAAACAAGCGTAAGAACTCCCAGATTAAGATCTAAGAGATTCAATGATCCTTCCGTGATGGCAATGGTCAACCCAAATAATAAAACAAATGAGAAAATTACCTGTACATAGTTAACATCTTCTTTATTGATCAGAAATCCGAAGAGCAACCCAAAAACCACAGTAGTTTTCTGAGAAAGCGAACCGTTTATTGCTCCCGCTTTTTTATATCCAAAAAAGAATAGAATTTGGGCGATAGCAAAAGTTAAACCAACATATAATACAAGAACTATGTTTTTTTTTAATTTCCAACCATTTAAAAGACGCTCATAATCCTCAATTGATTGAGAACTATTGATTAGGGCATCTTTACCATCAATCTTCTTTTTAAACCGACGACGTTCAAAGAGAAATAAGGGTAAGAAAATAAAGGCCTCAATAAGAACCGTCATCGCGGCAAATAAATAAGAATCTAATGTGTCTGGACGGGAATTTGCAACTATAGGTTGTAGTCCAATCAAAATGACTCCCGCTATGCCAAAACCGATTCCCTTTTTGAAATTTTGATTGCTCAAGATAATAAAGGTAGGCGCAGAATTGTTAAAAAATTTTAGAATTATAAAAAAAGAAATTAGCGACGGCGTCCGCGACCTCGTCCTTGGCCGCGACCACGACCGCCTTTCGGTCTTCCGAATCCTTTCCCTCCGCGTCTACCCCGTCGTGATCCACCTCTTCCGCGTTTACCACCTCCTCCAGCAGAACGACTCCCGCTAACTGCTGTGGATCGATTTAAGCCAACATTAGCGCTTTGTGGATTTCTCGTTCTTCCAGCCAATCCGATTCCTTGATTAACGAATCCAGGGGTAGCTGATCCGGAACATATTCCGAGTCCGCGTCCGGTCATAGGACCTTGGCCGGTCGGACCTGTTTGGTCTCCTCTAGGCATACTTATATATCATCTCCAATACATTAGTTTTTAAAGTTATGAATAATTATTCGATTCTATTACAATTAATAAAGGTAAATTCTCTCTTATAAAAATTATAGTTATAGCATATTACTCAACTTATAAAAAAGTGATAAATTTTGAATAAAAATGAATATGAAAAAGTCTCAAGATCATGATGCAAAATTCATTGAAGTTAATATCAAACCTTCAAAATATACAAAAAGTACGACGGATATTTTCCTAGAAGGAAAAGCAACAACTATTTTTACCAAATTAGATGATTTAACGATCTGCGAAAGAAGTCCCCATCCCTTTAGGGAGGGGATGAATTTCGTATATTATACAAACATTTTTATATTTGGTTTTTGGTATTATCTTAGTAACCAAGTGAATAGAATGGGATACGAACTTGATAAAGGTGCTCATTCGGTGTATTCATTAAACTACCATTACATCTGTTGTGTAAAATCTC
>JAWOCD010000067.1:0-9126 GCA_046483985.1 Promethearchaeia archaeon | reverse complement strand
CGGATTTTTTCTGGAAATTCCGCGATTTGAAGGATTGCATCCTCAATCACATCGGCTCCTTGTTTTGCAATGATATCGGTATCATAGGTATCTTGATCTTCCACTGAAACGAAGGCGACCAATACGAGACCGTCCATTTTTATCTCGTCTTCGGGAAATTCTTGAGGATTGGAGGTCGCTTCTTGATTTTTCTCAACCTCTACTCCGTCACTATGAATAAGTAAGATTTTCATTATTGTTCAACAATCAAAAATAATTAATATAATAATATTAAAAATCAATTCTAATAAATAAATTCTAACCAAAAGAGACGTGAAGCCAAGTTTATAAGAAAAAAAAATTTGGAATTTTTCTCCTATTCTAAGTAGGGAGAATTATAAATAAAGTCCTAAATCCGCGGGGGTCGCTACTGCGCATAACACAATAAAGATGGAAACCATTATAATTCCAATAATGGATATGATTTGAGCCCTTTTATTGTATTTATTTATATTCTCCGTTTTTTGCGAGCCTTTTGATAAAAAATACGTTGCAATGGTAATGGGCATAAAAATAATAGAGCATACTGCAAGCAAGGATAATTTATAAGCAAACTTAGATTCCTCCATTCTTTTATGATTAATTTCGTTTTTCTCCACGATATTAAGCCATTCAGCATTATAAAAAGCTCCCTCCACATTTAAAGCGCCTTTCTTCCACCACTTCTTTTTTATTCCCGATGTATCTCGTTTTGCCGGGATGATATTTAGTGCTATTGTCGCCAATGCCCATTCAAGAGAACCGATATATCTCTTCTTCTCCCAAAGTTTCATTATAATCTGATAGGCTAAATACGATAATAGAACCGTTAAAAATGCCAATCCCCAAGTCAGTTTCGCGTAGGGAACTCCCAAGAAGCTTAATGAAACTATGAAAAAGATGAAAAAGTAGATAAATTGGATTGTATAGTTTGTAAAGGCAATAAATCCAAATCTCCTTATAAACGTAGTTCTTTCGGCGAATTCTTTACCTATTCCTCTGAATTCAACCAATCTAATTATTCCTATTACAGCCATGAGAGAGAAACCATTTAAAACTAAAAATTGCCATAACCATGCAGTAGGAGGGATTTCTATATACGGATTATCTATAAACCAGTTCCTATGGAAGGAAATTTCAATGTACATTTGAACGGCTGCTCCAAACCCTTGCCCCCCCATTACCATTAACACGACAATTATCACCCCTATAAATCCTACAACAAACATGATAAGCCCTATATAAAACATCTTTTTAGGAAACTGACGCGGAACCTCTTTCCGAGGTTGAGAGATGAAAATCCCGATAATACTTCCAATGTAAGAAACAGCAAGATAAGGAAATATTGGTTCAATTGGGGAAGCTAATGCTGCCAAAAAGGGACTTGCAATGATATATAAAGGATCTGCGCCGCCAATAACGGGCATATATATGGGAATTCCGGTACTCGGATCAACGGCATACGGATAACCTGGGACTAAGACAGATACCGAAATCCAGATAAAAGGAGTTAAAATTACGACAATAATTGCAAGAATAGCATAACTTCTGACCATCTTATTAATGTTCTTCCATTTTCCATTTCGAGCTAAAATGCCTTGGGTGATTCCATTAAGCATTACACACCAAGCAATAGTATGAATAGTTTCAAAATAATTCCATCGATATAATACTTTAGCCCATTCATTTTTAGCCGGATCATCAAGATTTGAGAATATTCTACCCAGAGCGCCATGATAGCCAATAATTCCTTCCACTAGCATGGCAAAGATTAATAAAATAAATCCTCCAAGAACTTGCTTAACAACCAGATCTTTAACAGATTTTCCCCTCTGTAAATGTTTTTGCATGCTAATCATATTTCCAACTGCGGAGACCATGAGAAAGAATCCCGCAAGGCCTCCAAGAAATGGCAAGATGACTAATGCAACTATATTTCCTAAGGGGACATTATTAATATCGGCTACTAAATCATCGATATTTAAGGTATCGCTTATTATATGCAGAAAGATCATCAAAAAAATCGCAAATCCACGTAAAAAGTCAATACTGGCAAATCTCTTCATTTAAATCGTTTTATGAAATGTTTTTTTTAAGTTATTACAAAGATAAATCTTTGTAATTATTAAGTATTCTGATCAAAGCGTAATAAATGTTAATGATTTCGGGGTGAGAGAGGTAGGTAAAGAGGAAATCCTCGTAGCGCCGGAAGATTGGAGCATAATTAAGCACGATTGGCGGCAGTAAACTGAGGGGGAGATTACAAAAAAGGATTTCTTTTTGTTCTTCGAGATATTTATTGATAAGAAATGATATTGACATCAATTCCCAATGGATCTTTTAGATATTCACAGCGTAAAGAATACACTTGCATATTTGACAAATTCCTTTCCGAATTTTATGAGGTTGTTTTATCTTTTTCCTTTTTTATATTATTATCGATGTTCTTTAAATAGGATTTGTATTCTTTTTGTTTTACTTTATGCATTTTTGCGATTTTTAGTTTTTTTTGTTCCCATTCTGGACCTTCTAAGGGAAAAAAACTCATAATAAGAGCAGAAACTAATAAAAAGATTGCAGGTAAAATTGTAAAACCTACCATAATTCCCAATAAGGCCTCATCACTTTGAATATTGCTTTTCTCTTGGAATCCGAAAAAATTAATAGTGATAAGAAAGATGAAATTAGCAATTGATATTGCCGGCTTGAGAATTAAAGCGTTTACTCCCGAATAGGTTGCTTCTCTACGTTTTCCTGTTTTAAGTTCATCATAATCGAGCACTTCCGCATTTATAACGCCTCCAATGATGAGAGCTGAAGCAACAGTCAACCCTAAAAACATTAAGGTTACTAAAGCGGTCTGAATAGACCTCATTTTCTGAGACAAATCTAAACCTCTTAATATAGTAATTGCATATTCTCCGAAGAAATCTAAGCGATACTTAGGCTCTCCAAGGTGTCCCACGATTTCTTTGGACCAGATATTTCCAAAAATAAATTTAAACTATTTTTGCTTTGAAATTATTAATCCCACTATTACCATTGGAACTGCCAGAAAAACAAACATAAACGCATCCCAAAAGAGGATCGAATTCCACGAGGAAAAAAGAGGATCTTTAGACAATCAAATCGTCAAGTTGAGACAGAACCTTTGATTCAATAGATTGGTTCTCAAACATCTTGATATTAGTAATAATTATATATGTATGTTTATGTTTTTGATCTTCTTGGCTAATTCTTCGTCATCCCCGGCAATCGTCTTTACTATCAAGGTTTTTGTTTGCTCAATATCCGATTTTGAAGTAATCCCCCTTTTCTTAACCTCATCTATCAAATCCCATAATGAGATGTTTGCCGTGTTGGCGGCTTTTTCTAAAGTGTCGCCTTTTTGGTATAATTCAAGAGCAATATCAATTTTTTTGGTATCTAATCCCTTTTTAATCACATCTCTCACTATAGAAGCTCGATCCACTCCAAGTAATTGAGCCAAGCTATCTAATTCTTTTAGGGTATTCTTTTTGATTCTTACGGAAAGATTTCTTGACATTAATCATTCAACACCTCTTTTGCTTTTTTTATAAGAAAAATATCTTCATAAGAAGGGCTAGCAACACCAATCCATTTTTGGAAATACTTATCAAATTCTTCATCATTGATTATCTGATGTTTATAGGCATTCAACAGTGATATGGGGACACTAATCACAGGCAAAGCAAAACTGTCCGCGATCCTAATAGCCTTTTTATCGTCTATCAAGCAAGCACAATTTAATTCAAGAGCGTTTAAGATGGTATCTGTTTCGCCTGCACCTAATCCCATCTCCTCACCTTTATTCTTTTCTACATCATGGATTTGAATTTTATATTTTCCTATTAACTTCTCACCAATGAAAGCATCTGCCTTTTTCTTCTTTTTTCCCTCTACTATAACTTCTTTATGCACCGAATCGGTAATTATTAACTCTTCATATAACTCCTTTAAAACGCTTATCCAATCCATCTTTATTGAATAAATAAATGAACTGGCGTCAATTTTGATCATTTTTCCTAAAGGTTTATATTTCTAAATATTTCTAAATAATAGATGTAATCAGATGTATTTAAATATATACATTTTGTATTTAATCTTGTGTAACTATATACAATTCATCCACACTTAGGTTGAGTCATTTTTATTACAAATAAATAATATTATTAGCATAATAAATATAGAATTATTAAAAAGTTCAGAATTGAAATATGACGCTGAAAGAATTCATTAAACACAATAAGCTTTTTTTTGCAATTACCGTACTATTTCTCACTTGGATAGGGATATTAATTACATTCAGTTTGCTCTTCACCAGACAAGTTGAATTCTACAATTATTTAGCCGATGATTATGTCACCGACCGTTATAGTGCGGATATTCCATTAGTACGATACCTTATTGAACCAATTGTAGGTATCGCTTTCTATCTCACCCTTGAGAGCGCTGCTTTACCGTTAACTCTGTTTGTCGGATATATTCTTTATCGAATCGTTTACGGATCTTTGAGAAGAACCGGTAAAATAAAATCTAAGAAATTTAAGTTGCTCAGCAATATGGGGGGAGATATGATGTGGTTTGCGGGGAAACTTGGTCTTATTATCATAGGGCTCCTCGTTGGATACTATCTAATCGCTTTATCGTTAGTAGGTGATAAATATGCTTCTTATGGAATGTTCTATTTTCTAGAGCTGGTTATTTGGGGGGGGATATTGGTATTCGGCGTTAAATTAGGCTATGTATTGTACAAATATTATCATCCCACACTAAAATTCAACTATCAAAAGCGAATCGATAAATGGAGAAGAAAAAATAAATTCCTCCGAATAACCCAGAAGGAAGTGATGTATGGTTTCGGGTTTGTGTTTTTATTTGCCTCTGCGACCGTAGTTCTCAAAATGTCACTGCTACCGACCTTTGAAATAGTGACGGATGAGATGGAGGAAGGAGAGATTCTTGTAGATTTTCATAGCCATACTACCGAGAGTGACGGATTTTTGACTCCCGAAGAAAGGGTTATGTGGTATATCCAGCACGGTATTCATGCAGCAGTGATTTCAGATCACGATACCCCCGAAGGCTCTCTTAGAGCAAAGAAGTTTGTGGAAGAACATGATTTAGATTTTACCGTGATTATTGCGCAAGAATATTCTGCACGTGATAACCATCTTAATATATATGGATTAGAAGAACGAATAATTCCCATAGAATACGAATACGAAGGGGGGCCAACCGCCATGAATATATCAGAAATGATCGAGTATGTTAAAGAAAAAGGAGGATACGTAACCGTAAATCATTATAATAGGGAAGAGGATAGTACTCCGTATAGCTTGGAAGATTATCGTGATATGGGAGTGGACGGGTTTGAAATTATTAACAAACAAGATTTGCAAACCGAAAATATTCGTGAGTTCTGCCTGGATGATGATAATGATTTAATTGCCTTATCGGGTTCTGATATGCATTATAATCACGAGCTCTATTCTTTTGTCAGATTGAAATTAAACGACCCCGGTAATTATTCAGTAGATAATATTTTCGAAAGCTTAAGCAAAAACGAGCATGAAACAGTTTTGATCGAAGATAATCCGGAAAAAATAAAGTTTGAGGGTATGTGGAGCGATTTTGAAGAGTTCGAAAACTTTTCAAACTATTTATTGAATTTAGACTCACTTCAATATCTCTCCTGGATCTTTTGGACATTGGGCATATATTTAGTAATGATATTGATATATCGGCGAATTGAAGTCTCCCCGCCCTAAAGGACGGGGATTCCTACGAGTCCACTAAGCGTTAGCTGGTGGGCATATCTTAGGGCTGTGTGTCGTAGAAAATCCGTTCCGTTGCTTTAGAAAGGATTTCTCCTTCAAAGAGGGTTGATGCGATAGGTCAGCAGATGTGAGAAATTTTACCATAATATTAACAGCGGAATTTAAGTCTCTATCCATCTTATGACCACATTCACAACTAATATGACGCTCGGACAAATCGAGTTTCGCCCTTCTTCCACATTTTGCACAAGTCCGTGTGGAATAAGACTCGTCAATTCTTATTACTCTTTTACCTATTTTTTCTGCCTTATAGGTTAAGAATTGGACAAATCTTCCCAATGAACCCGTGTTTTGTAGTGAGTGGTTAAGTGTTCTATTTGCTCTGTTTTGTCTGGGTGATTTTGTACTTTTTTTCTTCCGTGCCATCTGCTTTACATTCAAATTACCCACGATGACCGCTTTGATTATAGCATAAAGTAGTAAAATAGTTTTTTCCCTTGTATTTAGGTGGTGAGAGAGATGATGGGTGAATGACACCGGCTATGGAGCACTCACCGGTGGAGGTTGCTCCAATATTGTCGGTTTCCCGAAGCAATTAAAACCAATTTGTTCTTGGAACAGGGTTTTAGTAAACAGAAGCAATCTCAGATTGATTGTTTAATTTTCGCGACAGCGATATCAACGATATCAGTTATCCGTTTTATTAAAAAGTCTTCTGGAAATGTTTAAAGCGCAAAATCTCCCACACATCGAACATATTCTTTCCTCGGGATCATGTTTTTTTCTTGGCTCTTCGGGATTGATACTATAATCAAATTGTTTTTTCCAATTTCCTAAATAGCGATTCTTTGCTAATTCAAGGTCGTCATCAAAAAGATGATTCAAGCCAAATTTCATTGAATCCCCCACATGAGCGGCAATTCTGCAAGCGATTACACCTTCTTTAACATCCTCTGCAGAAGGGAGTCCAAGATGTTCTGCAGGCGTTATTGAACACAAATAATCTGCGCCAAATCCAGAGGCAAAGGCCCCTCCAATAGCGGCACTAATATGATCATAACCTACTGCATTATCAATCGGAAGAGGGCCCGAAACAAACAGAGGCCTTTCATTAGTTTCCTTTTTATGCCGCTTTACATGATGAATTAAAGCTTTAGCATTCAAATGCCCCCCTAAATTTTCTAAAATAACTTGAATGCCGTGTTTATTTGCTCGTTCTGCGAGTTTACTATTCCGTTTTATTTCATTAAGATGAAATTTATCAACCCTATCGTGAATACAGCCGCTTCTCATTGCATTCCCCAAATTAAGAACTACATCATGTTCCTTTAGCATCTCTAAAATGGAATCAAAGTATGTAAAAAAGGGGTTCTCTTTTGAATTTAACTTCATAAATGATGCGGTAAAGCTCCCTCCTTTGGAAACCATTCCCATAATCCGGTTTTTTTGTACTTTTTCAACATGTTCTAAAGTAAAGCCTGCATGTAACACAACAGAACTTATCCCATCATGTATCTGCTTTTTGATTGTTTTAAGAATAATTTCCTCTGAAAGTTTTGCAAACGAAGTTGTCTCAACTACAGCTTGATAAATCGGAACGGTGGTGATTGGGAGGTTTGAGAATTTTAAGATTTCTTTTCTAATTTTATCAATATTTCCTCCCATAGAGAGATCGGAAATTGTATCAGCCCCATATTTTTCTGCCATCTTGACTTTTTGCAGTTCTCCTTCAAGATCAGTAATTTCTGGAGAAGTCCCGAGATTAACATTTATTTTTGTTCGGAACGGGGTGCCAATTGCTACAGGAGCGCAATTCTCTCCTTTCATAATTACCGCTTTTCCTTTTGCAATGGATTGTATAATTTTAGTAGTTTCTAATTTTTCCAATTTAGCAACTTGGAGCATTGAATCGGTAGCTTTCCCTTTTTGAGCATTTTCTAAGATTGTCATTTTCTAATCACATTCTGTAACAATAAGTATTCGAACAAATATTAATTTATTTACGAGGTGGGATGATTGAATACAAAAATGGGTTGCAGAGGGTGTGAATTATAAAGAAATGATCGATTATCTTGAAAATTCCAAAAAGCACTATCGGGATACCGTTTTAAATCTCCTACCAAGTCCGGCAGACCTTCAATCGGAAATCGCCGACACAGATAACATTCTGAATAAGTTATTCTATGCGTAGATTATTTCTTTAGCGGCTTTTCTTAAGCGATTCATAATAGCCAAACCCAATTGCTTTTCTTCCACGCCTTCCATAATAATAACATCCATACCGTTTTTATCGAACTTTCGGAATGTTTTGAACATATTTTGAGCAATAGTTTCAAAATCATGTCCGATAAATTTAACTTTATCTGCTTGATAATGGTGGGTTTCTTTAACCGTCATAATGCC
The DNA here is from genome assembly GCA_046483985.1 of Promethearchaeia archaeon. Taxonomy (GTDB): domain Archaea; phylum Asgardarchaeota; class Lokiarchaeia; order Sigyniarchaeales; family SOKP01; genus JAWOCD01. Next base: position 904 of record JAWOCD010000067.1, on the reverse strand, counting down.
TACTTTGCAACCTTCTTTCTTATAATATGTTGCAATTTCTTGGACTTTCTCTTCTACATTTGGAGTTTGACCCTCAACTAGAAAGACATCTGCTTTTGGGGAGTAATGCCGATATTTCATTCCGGGAGATTTAGGTTTGAATTGATCATATTGCGGTTTTGAATCCAGTTTTTGTACATTATTTTTTCCCAAAACGGCTTGTAAATCTTCGAAGGTGACTCCACCTGGCCTTAATAATGTTCTTGGAGTTGTTGTTAGATCAATAACAGATGATTCCACACCGATATTTGTCTCCCCACCATCTATAATTAGATCAACCTTTTCTCCCAAATCATTTATCACATGATCAGCGGAAGTTGGACTGGGTCTTGTTGAAATATTGGCGGAGGGTGCTGAAATAGGAACATTTGCTTCCTTAATTAATGATAACGCAATTTTGTTCGAGGGCATACGTATTGCCACGGTCTCAAGCCCAGCATTGACAATTTTCGGGATTATTGAGGACTTTTTCAATATTAAGGTCAGAGGGCCAGGCCAAAAATTCTTAATTAAGAGTTCTGCATCTTGTGGTATATTGACAGCTAACCTTTCGAGATCCGCTTTACGTCCAATATGAATTATCAAGGGATTGTCAGGAGGTCTTCCTTTTACCTCAAAAATCTTACAAACCGCATTAGGGTTAAGCGCGTTAGCTCCAAGACCATATACTGTTTCGGTAGGGAATGCAACTAATCCCCCGTTCCGCAAAATATTCGCAGATTTTCTAATGTTATTTGCATCGATATTTTCAGGGTCGATTTTTATAAGTTGAGTTCTCAAAAACACACCAGATGTTTGGATAAATTTCTACAATCTTTAAATAAACAGTGAAACTCTGAAATATAATAATAATTAAAAAAATAAA
>JAWOCD010000032.1:0-17728 GCA_046483985.1 Promethearchaeia archaeon | reverse complement strand
GTGATATTACATACCATGATCCCTCCTTTTATTTCTGGGACATCTACACACGCTTTTCTTAATTGTCGCATCTGGGTTATGGAAATCTCTCGCTTCCAATCTCGGATAAATACTCCAAATTGCTCGGAATTATTTGTATTAATTAGAGCATCAAATGTCCACTTTTTTCCCGATTTTCCTCGAAACTCCTGTGGTTTCTCATAAAAATCGTACTTTCGTTTAAATACCATTTTTGTTAATTCTTTCAAACTTTTATCTGTTAAAGACATGTTATCCACAATCCTTTTCTATTTTTCTTTATAAAGAATATTCTCTAAGTATTATTTAAATATTATCTATATATAATTCAGAAAAATTCCTTAATAGAACCTTATAATATCTACGTGATATCGGTATAATTTATTAAAAAGAGCGAATTTTCGAGTTTTCAATCGCCGACAAAAAATCTTATAATGTTTAAGTATTTTTTTCTCGGACAAAATTGAAAATATGAATAAAGGGATAATGACCATTTACTGGAATACCTTCAGCTTCTACATAATCATCAATGTGGTGCTCGACGAATTGGAATAGTTCGGTTGCAATCTCCTCACAAATACCAGGACAATTTAAAAATCCCGCATCTTCGAGATAATGACAATTCTTATGACGGCTCTTACAGAACGTTTTTAATTGGAGACTAATCCCTTGGGCCGATAAGGGTTCAAAATGGTCCCACCCGTCTCTGAGCCCCCCTAATTTTGAGGGAGGGCTCTCTTTTAATTTCCTGATTAACTCCTTTTTATTTTTTCTTAAGCGCTTTAATAGGTTCTTACGTGACGTTCTTGCTTCTAATTTACATAAAAATACGTATTTCTCCAATAATCTTTCTGCCTTATTTGCCTTTTCTTGGTCAATAATTTTCCAACCCAATGCGCTTTTACAGCTTATCCTTTTTCCTTTTGGATTTGAAAAGTTTGTGGGATATATCCAACACTGCGGAGGTTTAATTCCCGATTTGTGTACGGAACATCCGTTAATCTTCTTGTCGAATAAAAAACATTTTCCCGTCTTTTCATCAAATCTCAGATGAAATGAAAAGATATTTGAGCGAATGAAGTCTGATTTAGTCGCATATCCCTCCTTTATATATTCTCGTGCTAAAACTTTAGGGACATCAATCTTTATGGAACAACAATCTCCGTGACATATTGACTGATCTGTACAGTCAGGACCTTTTACACATTTAGACATTAATCTATTGAATTTTTCTACAATTTTCCAGAAATAATTATTTTTCATTTATTCGAATAAACCAAATTCTAATAAGTTGACAAACTTTAGAAATTTAAAAATAGAACGTAATTCTAATTATTATTATAATGTTTTATATCTAAAAAGATTTAAATAACAGTTATTTTTTGAATAGAAATATAAAATTAAGAATATATTATAGCATATAAAAAAGTGTATACAAAAATTGAGTGAAAAAAATAAATTAATCGTTATCGACATTACTGAATATGAATCCACCCAATTGGACGATTTTCATAATATTAAAGACTTAAAAGCCGCTGGAGAATTAAAAATTCAAAATACTTCTCAACAGAGCCGACTCTGGAACCTTAAATGTAACCTTAAAGAAACAGTGAATACAAATTTAGAAAAGACATTTGATATTGGCATAATCAATCCCGGAGAAGAATTTTCTAAAGATTACGATATCCAAAACTTGAAAAAGCCATCATTAAAGGTCATTGAAGTTGTAGATACCACCAGAGATGTATCAGATAGGGTAAATAATACTTTTATAGCAGATTCAGAAAACAAGTGCAAGATTAAATTAAGTTTAACAAATAAATTATCGGTTCCTATATTAAATATTAATCTTTCAAGAGAAATCCCCGAAATATTTCAGAATATTGAAATTAAATCTTCTAACGTGGGAGATGCGAAAATGGAAACAATAGATGGTAATAGAACGTTAATTTGGGAAATTCACTCCCTTCCTGCCGAACAAACTACAGAGCTCGAAGTGCTTTGTGCAGCATATCCCTCCGATCGAGAGAAACAAAGTCTGGGATCCCTTAAAATGGATTATTTAGTCAATAAGCATCAATTATCCTTAATCGATCCCGAGGTGGTTGGTCTCACCGATTCTCTAAGTGGAATTTCAAGGAATGAAAGTGTGACCCCCGGCTCTTGGGATTGTGAAGTTGAATTTATAAATGAGTCAGAATTTCAAGTATTACTTGAAAGAGCAAAGGTAACTCATAATATTGCCACAGGAGAGGAAACTGTTGTCTCTGAAACCCCCAACAAAAAAATTGATTCAAATGGTGATTGGGTTTTTGACTTTTCTGTTGATTCCGAAGACGTCCCGGAACTAGTTTCAAGAATTGATTTTACCCCTCTCAATGGAGTAGTTACAAGAGTAAAGGGGGAAATAACTAAGGATCCGACCTTTTATCCGGTTTTAAGTGCTGAGATTAATAAATCAATTCAACCCCCTCAAGTTAAGGCTTACGCAAATACAGATATGCAGATAATTAATACCATCACAAATAATGGGAGCGCTTCTATAGATAAAGTCCGACTTTATGATAAAATTCCAAAAGATTTTATCCCCCCAGAAATAAAGGATTTTATTATTGAGGTAGAAACAATCTCTGGGGAAAAATGGGAGTTACAAGAGAGGCCTGAATTCATAGAAACGATGGGAATTTCTCCAGAAGATCAAGACCCCAATAATACTCATGAAATTACGTTAAAGGTGAAAGATTTGTCAGATAAGTTAGTTCCAAATACAAAATTTCGGGTAAAATATCCATTATTAGCTAAGAATCCGAAACCAGAGGAGAAATATAAAACTCCAGTAAAGATAAAAATTAATTCGGAAGCATCCGGCAACTTTTTTGACAAAACACCCTCCGAAGAGCTGGAAATTAAAACAAAGTATGTGAAAAGAAAGTTTAAAACCCTAAAGAGTATTAGACCTGGACTTAACGAAGGTGAGTTTGATATTTCAATTAGGGTACGAAACAAAGGCGATGTGGAACTCGAAAATATCCTTGTGAAAGATAAAATTCCTTCGGGATTTAGCTTAAGCGAATATACTCCGCCTGAAGGAATAACCTATGATGTAATTCAAGAGACCGACCACTCTGTTCTAACAGTTAGGATACCCGAATTAAAGGGAAATAATTCACTCAATATTAAATATTCTTGTGCAGGAGAAGGAAATTATCCTCGATATGAACCAAAAGTTATGGTGAAGGGGAGAAGCGAAGGGAAACCCGGAAAAGAAGTTTCTGCCAGTACACCGTCAGAACAACTTCAAGGGGCTTCAGTTTCCAAATTGGAAAATAAAAAGGCGGCAAAAGTAAACGATTGGTTTAATAATCTCTTCAATAAATTAAACTCCGCTATTAATACTAAACAATTAGCAGATTTTATTGAAAATGGAAGGGATGTACTCCCACCGGGACCAGTATTACATAAATTACTGGCATTTGCTCGAGAGTTACGAGGAAAAGGTAATAAAGTGATAATGGGAAATTTTCTGGAAGACGTTTCAAAGAGATTACAAGAATTCAAAAATAAATACTTATAACGAATTAAAAATCAATTTAAAAATTTCTATTTCTTTTTATCCTAAAACTGCGAGAAAACATATGCCTTTAGTCGTGTAATGAATCGCACCAATCCAAACATTTAAATGACAAACTTATTCAATTTTGTCAGTATGTTTATGGATAACCAGACCAGATAACGGTTTTGGATAGAAATAGGTTGATTTCTGAGGCATGATCTCTCCCAATTGTGTAATACGATGGACTTCCTCTAATGTAGTGGGATTTACCATAAATAAAGCTTTGATAGACTCGTTTTGATCCACATTTGTAACTCCGTTCCTTACCCCTTTAATAAAATCAATATCTTCCTTTCCTATTCCCAAACAATTGTCTAATAATATATCATGCAGTATTGGTAAATTGAGATTTTTCCATTCTTTTGAATGGTTTCCTTCAATTTCCTCTTCAGGTGTTATGGAGGGTTTTAATTTGAAAATTATGAATTTTTTCTGAAAATAACACCCAAAGACATGGTTTTCTTTATTTTTTTTCATCACAAGCTTAAATTTATCTATCTTTACAGTTTCTAATATCGGATTGAACTTTTCTGCAACTCTTTTTTTCAGGTCCTCGATGCTCTCTGCAGGAGATGTATGAATTTGCCGATGACTGGTGTAAATGATAAGCCCAGGGTCATTAAAATCAATAAAAAGGGACATTATATATTTGCACCCTCCATGACGGGAATATCTTAAAGAAGTGGTGTATCGATGATGCCCATCAGCTATAATGATAGAGTGGTTTTTTACAATATCTTGGAATTTCTGAATATCTTCTTCTTTCCATACCTCCCAGATTTTATGTGTAAACCCATCACGGTCGGTTGTTTTAAGAATTGGCTTTTTTTTTGTATATTTTTCAAAAAGTTTATCTGCAGCCCCATTTCCGTTATAAACCGTGAATATAGGCGAAAAATTAGCGTCAGTTTCCTTGATTAGATTATATCTGTCTTTGGTGTATTTCCGGAAGGTCATTTCGTGAGGGATAACCCCGTCTTGAGCTGGAAAAATCTCTACTAATTTCAAAAGACCTACAAATCCATACCTGCTGATTTTTTCCCCGGTGTCGGGTCTTACATAATCGATTCCGTAGATACAAATGCATCGATCCCTTTCATGAATTAAAGTCCCATCTTCAATCATTTGATCTAATTTTTTTCCAGCTGCTTCATAAGTTTCGGGGAGAATCACATGACAAATATTATCCGGATGTCGATTTTTGTAATCTTTTTTTTCCTCTTCCGAGATTACGTCATAGGGGGGAGCGACTAAAAGTTTCAACTTTTCAAAATCTCTTTTCCCTTCTTTATAGAAGAAATTGCGAAAATGCAATAAATCGGGCATCGTTTCTAACTTAACTTACCTTAATTTAATTTAAAAATAAAGAATCTTATGATTTAAAACATTCTAAGAAAAAAAAAGTTTTTTATCCGGTCCTTTATGGTTTAATGTTTTAAGTACTCTTTCTTTCGCGTTCATTTTCCAATGAGATGTTTCTCTATTTTCTTACTATATAACAAATCATCCGTTGCTTAATAAATAATTATTTATTTATATAAAAACCAAGAGAAAACTCCATCCTTTAGGATGGAGATGAATTTTGCGTTTAAATCACTAAATATCTTAAGACCATATTTTTAAATAGACCAATATCTAACTTATAATTATACAATGCTTCAGATTAATACCTTAGAATTGAACCATACGAACCAATAACAACAGATCCTTAAGGAACTCTTAGTTTGGAGTAGTGCTTTTTGGAGTTTGCCTAATTATTTCAGAAGAATAGCCTTTTTTAATAAAGGTAAGAAGGTTCCACCCTATACAGAGCAATAACTCGAACTAAAAGATCACGAACTTTAGAAATCATTGGGTTCACCCTATTCACAGCAAATATTATTATAAAATCACTCGTTAAATTATTTAATAAAATGGTGCTAATTAGTACAGTTACGGCTATATGCTCTCTTATTTTATTTTATCTGAATTTTGTTATAATCTTAAAATGTTCTGACCCTTATGGAGATACCTACAAACCAGTAGTTCAACCTTTATCAATTTTGGCAATTAGCTTATTATTTTTAGTTCCTTTTCTTAATTCTAGTCTTTTACTACCTTATTCCTATTTTCAAGATCTCTCTTTATGGTTTTTCTTTCTTGGAATTATATTTGTCGGTATTGGAATCAAATTAATGAAAACCTTATCTGATCAGCACGAGGGGTTTCCTTTAATCGGTGAAATCACCAACTATCAAAAAGATGGTGTCTATAAGATTATGCGTCATCCTTATTATTCATCCGTGCTGTTGATATTTTTGGGTTTAACCTTTATTTTCGATTCTTTATTGGCAGTTCTTTTGTTTCCTCTTATTTTTCTTTATTTTGAGTTTATGGCATATTTCAAGGAAAAATTAATCTTTTCCAATAAATTTCCGGAGAAATATGATTCCCATATTGAAAAGGTAAATACCCGGATTTTCCCGCCCCCCTATAGCCTTTTTATTTCTATCATTTATGTGCTTGCGCTTTACGTTGGGTTGTTAAACTTTTTCTTGATTTAACGATCTGCGAAAGAAGTACCCATCCCTTTAGGGAGGGGATGAATTTCGTATATTATACAAACATTTTTATATTTGGTTTTTGGTATTATCTTAGTAACCAAGTGAATAGTATGGGATACGAACTTGATAAAGGTGCTCATTCGGTGTATTCATTAAACTACCATTACATCTGTTGTGTAAAATATCGAAGAAAGATATTCGATACCGATGAAATAGTCAATAGATTAAAAGAAATTAATATATCGTTAGCGGAAAAAAATGAGATTAAAATTTTTAATCAAGAAACCGATCTTGATCACATACACATTATATTCAAAACGAAACCAACGACCCCCCTTACAAAATTCATCAATTCGTTGAAAGGAGTATCTTCACGATACCTTTTTCAAGAATTTCCAGAGATAAAAGAAAAATTATGGGATGGGCATATATGGTCTCCGAGTATCTCTTGGTTACGACCGGTCAAGTTACATTAGATCAATTGAAAAAATATGTTGAATCACAGGGTGAATAGAAAGTGCAATTAAGTCAAAAAATTCGGATATATCCTACGGAAGAACAATTACAAGTACTTTGGGATTTATCGGAAAAAAATAACTACCCCTTTCTTAAAAATAATTTGAGATTTATCATTATTTAACGTGCGATTAATTAATTCAATGAAAAAACCCGATTTTAAGAAAATTTTTAGAATCTTGAGAAGGAAATTGCATTTGGAATGGCTTAAGGAAAAATTCCAAAAAGCAGTTAGGACCCTTAAGGGCATGAGTATTTCAAACTATAAACTAAGTAAATTACAAGAAGAAATTAATCAGTTAGATATAAAGAAAAAAAAACCGTTAAAAAAGGAAGAAGATGATCTGGATCTCAATTTGGTAAAGTTTGATTTTGAGGATTTATCTTCCGAAATTGAGAAAATGATGGCAGAGATAAATAAAAAAAACAAAATTAAATGGGAAACCATTCAAACCCGTCATCCTACAGCAGCTACCAAGCCTACTCCCGAAATGGAGACGGAAACGGAGAACCATTATTGGAAGAAAAGCCTAAAACTGGTGGTGGACCATTATCTCAATAACGGAAACGATCGCGCTATTTTAAGATTTAAAAAATCACCTTATTGTTTCAGATATCCTCTTCTTTCTAGAATATTCAAAAAGGTAAAAGAATTAAATTAAAGTCAATTTTAGTGTATTATATATGCCTCTTTCCAAGAACCTTCGAGCAAAATTAGATTCCCTCACTTCTTTTCTACAAGACAAATCCGTAATTGTTGCCTTTTCCGGGGGGGTGGATAGTGCATTACTAACCTATTTGGTAAAAGAATATTCGAAGGAATATTTGGCCGTTTTTATCAAGAATACACTAACCTCAAATGCAGAAATTAAAAAAGCAAAAAAATTTGCCGACGATTACGAGATTCGGCTGAAGATACTCTTTCTTGATATCTTATCTAATGAAAAGTTCATAGAAAACCCCCAGAATCGATGTTATATCTGTAAAAAAACGATCTTTAAGAAAATTCTAAAACTGAAAGAGGAAATGAACTATGATCTCATAATCGAAGGCTCTAATGCGGATGATCTCAATGACTATCGGCCTGGCATGAAAGCGCTAGATGAATTAGGAATAGAAAGCCCCTATATAGAATATAATATTAATAAAACGGATATCCGAACTCTTAGTCGTTATTATGACTTACCAACAGCATCAAAAGCTTCTATGGCATGCTTGGCCAGCAGGATCTCAATCGGACAGCCAATTACCACGAAAAAACTTGACATGGTTGAACAGGCAGAACAATACATTAAGGAGACATTCAATCTTGGCCAGGTACGGGTTCGTCTTCACGAGAATTATTTGGCACGTATAGAATTTGAACAATCTGATCTTCCTTACATGCTCCAGAAGGAAAAAGTGGACGCCATTAAAAATAAATTAGAAAATATTGGTTTCTTATATATAACTATAGATTTAGCTGGCTATCGAACTGGCTCAATGAATTTACCACAGAATTATAATAACAAATTAAGATGAACATAAATCCAATAAGGTTCATTTATTTATGTGCTCCTTCTTGGAATTTGTTTCCTTTCCTAATTATTTCATAGCGTATCTTAAGAAGGAATCGGAGAAATTATTAGCATATTTCTATATTATTGATAGTAGCCTAATTAACATTTCATCGTAATATTACCTATCATCGGAGATATTATTTATCAAGGAATCGGAGAATAACATTTTAGTTTTATCCATTATTCTGAATAAAATCGATTATTTTTTTCCGTTTTTTAAGTGCCTTTTCTGCGGTAATTTTAATCTGGTCTTCCATTTTTTCCCTCTCCTTGGGTGTGCTCTCTCCTATCTCTTGTTTTACTTTTGTATAGGGTGATTCTCTAAACCGAGGTAGGATATTTTCTTCCTTTTCTTCTTCGTACACCATGGAAACCTTCTGGGTATTGTTCACTTCTCCGATAATCTTACAATCCACATTCTTTTCCTGTAAATCCGAGATAATGGCTTCTACGATGGTTGGTTTGCAATAAATCAAGAGCGCATCAAGAGACACGCCCAAATAGTCCACATTTACCGATTCTAAAAGGTTTAAAACGTTTTGATTAACCAGACTTCTAACTTCCTTTTCATAAATCTTCACACCGCATTCTGCTTCATAATTAATTTCGTACAGATCTCCCCGTAACCCTCCATTTGTCACATCGCACATGGCGCGAATATCTTCGAGATAATCACTATTTAATAAAGTTTCCACCGCTTCAATAAACTTAATATTTAGTGTTTCCTTGACCACTTCATGATTTCCAGAATATATAGCCGTTGTAGAGATAGTTCCCCCGCCGGCTCCTTCAGTCATTAATATTTTATCTCCTGGTTCGATATTTCGCCTCGCTAAAAGTCGCTTTTTTGCAATCCCCACTCCTGCTATTCCACCAACTAACCGATTTCCGATGACCATATCCCCGCCGATTCTTAGGGTTGAGCCAGCGGTAATTGGTACATCAGTTAACTCAGAGACTGCTGAAACGCCGCCCATGAAATCAAATAATTTGCCAACGTCGGCATCATCTCCCAAATGAGTATCTATCATAATGGAAATTGGGAAGGCTCCTTTCACATATAAGTCACGTAAAGCTGCTCTGGTAACATGGAACCCGCATATGAAAGGAAAATCGCTCAACCGGGAGTGAATCCCTTCCATTTTTGAGACGATAATCAAATCTTCGGGAACGGTGCGCTCCTTTATTAAGGTCTTTAAATCTTTTAACCGAATAGCGCCTGCATCATCCAAAGAAGTTGGAGATAAATATGCTTTCTTTTCAGTTTCGGAAAGGTCGGCTATGAGTTTATGAACAAAAAAGTCTCCAACCCCTCGGCATCCCACTCCTTGTTTGCCAACCGTCACATTTGATTTATGAATATCTAAAAGGTCTCTAATGAACGGATTCTCGATATGTTTGATGTTGCTTTTTTCGCATTCTTCCAAAACAGCCGTTGCTAAGATTTTTGCTTTCTTTTTCGTTATATCTTTAAAATCTCTATATTCTTGAACCAACCGCTCGATTATTTTTTCATCGGAAACCCCTTTTTCCATTAATCTTCTTGTTAAACCTTCTAAATCGCTCATTTTTCTTCTTATTGAATATTTTTTGAACTACTTAGAATAATAAATATAAGGTAAAAAAATTTGATTTTCGCTAACTTCTTATCAGTTATAGAAAAGCGTTGGAGAATTGTTTCGGAACAATAACTAAATTTTATTATCTTAAATCCCCAAATAATTCTAAATGAATTCTTTCCAGAAATATTAAAGTATAAATAATGGGGCTCATAAATTGAAAAAAGAGGATTTTAATCTTACATTTTTTATGTTTTTATTTATGATTTTAGTTTTATCGAAGACTTTTAAAACATTCCATCCTTTTATTTATATAGAATGTATTCTTTTTTGGTGCTTTAAGGATTATGGTTGAAAAATCCGAAAATCATCCTAGCCCTACGGACCGGACGTCCTTTAATGTTCAATCGCAGAATTTAATGAAATGCCTTACAGAATGTCCAACTAAAGCAGATCTTAAAGTAGTGACTGTTAATTCTGGTCGGGGGGCTAAACAACGCTTGGCAAATTTAGGAATTGTGCCCGGGGTTGTTATCAGAAAAAACAAATCTGCTCCTTTTCGGGGGCCAGTAGAAGTGGAAGTAAAAGGGTCCACTTTAGCATTAGGTAGAGGCCTTGCAAGTAAAATTATGGTTAAGCAATTATAAAAAGTGAAGAAAGATATCCTTTCCTAATCATTGATATATTCCTTGCTTTTCTGATTCATTGTTTCCCAAAGCTTTCTTTATATTTTCGAGCAATCGCTGAAGCGTGAAAGGCTTATCTTTAAAACTTAAAACTCCTAACTCAAGTGCTTTCTCTCGCACGGATCTATCAGCACTCGCAAATATGATTTTAGTATCCCTATTCATTTTTAATATTTCCTTCGTTGCCTCAAGTCCGCTCTTTAGGGGCATTCTGTGGTCCATTATGATTATATCGGGCTTTTTATCGGAATTCTTGAAGATTGATATTGCTTCTTTTCCATTTTTTGCAGAGGGATGAATTACATGATATCCATTATGCGTTAAAGCTTTTTCATAAAGCATCCGAAGAGAATTATCATCTTCTGCTATTAAAATATTAGTCAAACTGACACACCACCCATTTAAAATTAATCAATTTATTGACTATAAGTTTTTCAGAATTCCCTATAGATCTTATAGTTCGCTTTCTCTAATTTATTAATAAATAGATTTTTATATATAAATCTTTCCCATATAGATTTTAATCTTATCTGAGCTGACCGTTAATGTAAATTTCGAAATATCATCTTAAGCAAATTTTTTTAAAATTCCCTTTTAGAATCCTAAGATCATTATCTTATTGAATAAATCCGAATTAATCTAAAGTAAGCTGTTTTAAAAGAGGATAAACGATATTCTTATTTTTATTTTCTTGCTCTCAATATATATATCAATTAAATGATTAATTACCTAAAATAGAATAAATATATTCATAAAAAAATACAATTACCAACCTTTTTCTATTATTTTTTTTACTTATTTAGTTATACCAAAATATTTATAAAATATACCTATATTTTGTATATAGGATAAGTTATAAAATTTACATAATCGAGTCAATAAAAATGGCAAAAGCGATTAATGATTCACAAACCACAACATTAAGGAAATGTTTAACCGAGTGTGAAAATGGAACTATATTAACAGTAGTTGCAGTTAATGCAAATACAAGAGCTAAACAACGCTTGGGCAACATGGGCCTTATACCTGGCTCTGAAATAGTTAAAAAAAGAGAAGCTCCCTTTAGAGGGCCTCTCGAGATTGAAATAAAAGGCTCCTCCTTAGCCATTGGCCAAGGGTTAGCAGAAAAAGTTCTTGTAGAATGTGGAGAAACTTGTCCTGTCTAAAATTTTACAGACACAAAATAGTCTTATTCTGAGGACTAAATATTACATAGTGAAATAAGAATGAGTGATTTAACATCTAAATCTGAGAAAAGAGAAGAACTGAAAAACAAGGGGCACTATAATAATGAGATAAATATTGCATTAGCCGGAAATCCAAATGTCGGAAAGAGCGTGATTTTTAACCAACTTACAGGAATGTCACAGACGATTGGGAATTGGCCCGGAAAAACAGTAGAGCGAATGGAGGGAACTTTGGATTTTTTAGGCTATGAATTTAACATTGTAGACTTACCTGGCATTTACAGTTTATCCACTTATACATTAGAAGAAATAGTAAGCAGAGAATATATCGTTTCTGATGAGGTTGATGTTATTATTAACGTAATCGATGCGACTAATTTAGAGCGAAACCTTTTCTTAACATTTCAACTATTGGAGCTCGAAGTGCCGGTAATTATAGCCGTCAATCAAATGGATATTTTAAGAAAACGAAACATGGATTTGGACTTTAAGAAACTTGAAGAGATATTTAAACTTCCTGTTCTGCCGCTTGTAGCCGTCCATGGAGTTGGCGTACATCAACTTCTCGAAGAAGCAATAGAAATGGTAGTTTTCCATCATTTCCATCCTCATTATATTAAAGATGGGAAAAACACCCACGAAAAATTAACGCATGATAAAAGGATGGGGGAAATCAGTTTAAATTTGTCCCACAAAAAGTCTCCCAAGGAAAGTTTCCAGTTCCCTGATTTATCTCATCTTATAAAATTTGGTAAGGAAGTAGAGAGCCGAATTGAATCTCTAATTGATGAAATTAACCCAATAATTTCAGGTCAAAAACAAGAAACGGGAAAGTTACAGACCAATTATCCTCCGCGTTTTTTAGCAATAAAAGTTTTAGAGAATGATGAAGAAATAAATAATCTATTCAAGAAAAACGAAGATACACAGAAGATTTTGAGCTTGGCCGATACATATCGTCAAGACCTTGAGGAAATCCATGGAGAAGATATAAATACCATTATATCATCCGAAATATATAATCTTATTAACCAAATTATTGAGGAAGTTCTCATACTCAAATCAGACCATGACGCTCATAAAATTTCCTTAGCAGACCGATTGGATCATCTTACTACCCATTCATTTTGGGGTTACATTATTCTAGCCTTGGTAATCCTCGGAATATATACATTTACCTTCTCTGTAGGGGATTTTTTAGGTGGTTTACTTGATGATTTATATACTCAATGGTCTCTCCAAATTTATAGTGTGTATAATGAAAATAATTTATGGATAAGAACGCTCTGGAATGGAGGAATAGGAGCATTTATAGGTGGAGTTGGAGGCGTATTAGTATATGTGGTACCATTTTTTTTAGTGATTGAGATATTACAAGATTCAGGTTATTTACCGCGAGCAGCATTTCTTATGGATAAATTTATGCACATCGTTGGAGTACATGGAAAAACAATTATTCCGATGATATTGGGATTTGGTTGTAATGTACCTGCATGTGCGGGCTGTAGGATTATGGAGACCCAAAGGGAAAAAAAGATTTCCGTAGCTTTAACTTCACTTATTCCTTGTGCCGCAGTTATGACGGTGGTTTTAGGGTTAGTTGGCCGATATTTAGGAATGATCTGGGTCCTCATTTTGTTTATTATCAATTTTTCAGTAATTATGATTATTGGAAAGATCTTGAATAAACTGATGCCGGGCTGTTCTACTGAACTAATTATGGAGATGCACGATTATCGATACCCCAATACGAAAGTCATTTTAAAACAGACGTGGATCCGAACCAAGGAATTTGTCTATAAAGCCCTTCCTCTAATTATTATTTTAGGAATGATATTGGAAATTTTCCTTCAATTTCGCCTCTTAGATCCTATAAATTTGGTGCTTTCACCAATAACGGTGTTCTGGTTGGGCCTTCCCTTAATCACGGGGGTCTTCTTGATTTATGGAATCCTAAGAAAAGAGTTAACATTAGTGCTCTTAGGTGTGTTGGCATCCTCTTCTGGAACGACAATCCTACAATTACTTACCCCTGTTCAGATGATCACGTTTTCGCTGGTTACCATGCTTTATATACCTTGTTTCGCAACGATCATCGTAATGGCTAGGGAAACGAGCTGGAAATATGCCTTAGAAATCTCACTATTGGAAATTGGATTGGCTATATTCATTGGAGGAATAATTAGGTTCGCCTTTATTCCGTTTTTTTAAAATAATCACTTTTTTTCTTTCTATTTTCTGCATTCTTACTACTATAAATCTAGTTTAAGAACATTTCTTTGCAATTCTAACCCCCAAAAGAAATATAAGAAATATAAATTAAAACATAATAAAAGGAAATGTAGGATTTTATCAGAGAATTTTAAAGAAACAAAAAATAATAATCAATTAGTAGTATTAAAAATTTTTGAAAATTTTTTATGAAGATCAGGATTACAACTCCTTGTCGAATACATCTATCACTCATTGACGAGAATGGATATACGGGAAGAGTTGATGGCGGAATAGGTCTTATGCTTGATAAGCCTAATGTTGTATTTGAAGCGTCTAACTCTGCAAAAGAATTTAAAATAGAAGCGCATAGATATTATCGGGAATCTATTGATGTCATTAACCGAAAAGCCTCTAAAGTTTTTAAAACTTATAATATCAATAATAAGAATTTCCATTTTAATTTAAAGCGTTATTACCCGAGTCACGTCGGGCTTGGTTCAAAGACGCAACTATCACTTGCAATCGCCACTGCGATTATGAAATTAAAAAAATTGGATATTCCAACCAGAGAATTGACGGATATCGTTGAGAGGGGCGGAACGTCTGGGATTGGATGGCGGGGGTTTGACAGTGGAGGCTTTATTTTGGATGGAGGACACGATTTTGGCAAGGGAAAAGAAAAAGAATCATTCCTACCCTCCTCAGCAGCAGGGAGTGCTAATCCGGCACTCACAATTCTTACTTATCCCATACCAAGGAATTGGAGATTTCTTTTAGTCATTCCAAATGTGGAGAAGGGAGCTTATGGTGATGAAGAGGTATCAATTTTCCAAAAACATGCGCCCATTCCGAGAACTGAGGTAAATGAAGTGTCTCATCAAATTATTATGAAAGTGATTCCGGGGTTACTTAAAAACGATCTGAAATGCTTCGGTGAAGGTCTAAAGCGCATTCAGAGTATTGGATTTAAAAAAATAGAAATTAGCTTGCAGCATGAAATAGTGAAAAAATTATTAAAATTCTTTGATGATTATGGATTAAAAGCTTTCGGAATGTCGTCATTTGGACCCAGTGTACTAGGTATTACCGAATCTGCTGAAGAAGCAATAAAATTAAGAAAGGATGTAGAAGCCCTGCTTGAGGGGATTGGTGGACATGTATATATTTCTAAACCGAATAATACGGGAGCAAGGGTAGAGTATTTAGACTGAGATTGAGAATTTATGGTAGAGAAAAAAGAGAATCTGTATTTTTCAGAGGATTTAAATTTCAGAGAACGGGCATGTTTTGAAGCGGGTATAAAATTGGGTGCATTATATCATATCTTATGCGGAATTCCCATTTCTTCCAACACCGCGGTGATTAATTCTATTGAAAAAGGAATTGAGGCTGCAATCGGATGCCAACCCTATGTAAACTCAGTGAGTGTGAACTTGAATGAAGAAAAAATAATCGGGAGCAAGGAACACCAATTTGACTATGATGAAATTACCGGAAAACTCATCTCGGCGCGCCTTGAGGTTAAATATGAAACTGTAACCGTCAAGGCACGAGTCAGTTGGGCTGAAGAATTGGATTATCCGCTTATGTATATTGAGGAGATTAAAGAGAATTAATAGATTTACTAAATCAAGCTAAATCAAGAAACAGATCTAAAAAGTAATATTGAAACAAGCCAAGTAATCCTTTACATATTCTATCGCTTGTAAAGCATCCTTATTTTCCCCAAATCTTTCGATTTTGTTTATATGATCTAAAGCTTTCTTTTTTAAGGTTTGAAGCTTGGTCGCATTCTGTTCTTCTACGGCAACCTTCATTCTGGTCGCTATAATTATAGTTTCTAACGCTAAATTCTCTGCTCGATTGATTAAATCATAGCATTTTCTCAATTTATTGCAAAAATTTATTTCCACTTTGAAGGAAGTGATTTTTTTCTCTCCCAGTTCATCCTTTTTGAGAGAACTTTCTTGAGTGATTACCTTTCCTAATAAGATCCCCCAAGATTTTGCGATAAAAGGAATTTCCTGAGAGATATCCTTTAGTTTTTGAAATTTTTTATTTTTTTGACTGTAATAATCATAAAATTTACGAGGAAATTCTCGTAATTCCGGATGTTTTGCGTCTGGATGCTTTAATGCTCCAAATGCAAATAATTTCATATTGTTTATTAAGTTTAAAACCACCCAACCATTCTCTTTCAAGTTTTTGTAAGTTTTTGTGGTTGAATAGGGCCCTATTGAAATATGCTGTCTATCCATCATTCGGATTCCCATACAAGCCGTATTTGGGATTACCTCATCATTTTCCGCATCTTTCTGCCATGTGGTTGCTAATACTTCATACAAATTATTCTTCTTCAAACCAAACTGGGATAAATCAACCATTTCAATATTTTAAAGTATAATTTATAGAAAAAATTTTTTAATTAAGATCAAAAAGAAACTCATTTCACTCCAATTTTGAATAATGATTAATTATCTATAAGAGGCGTATTTAAGAAGCCAAGATCATTCATTTCTAGTACTATGGTATCCTATAATAAAAAAACCATTTTGCAAATCTTTAACATTCTCACGCCCATTATATGTCTTGCTTTTCTTTCGCTCCTTTCTATGGGTCAAGGTGATTTTAACGCGGGTTTTGGTCAAGGTGAAGACAGTTTAATAGACCCTGTTGGGTTTGCTTTTGCTATCTGGGGGCCAATATTTGTGTTTCTCTCAATATTTCTTATATATCAAGCGAGAGATCTATTTAAGAGTGCGGAGAACAAAATAAAAATGGATTATGTGCACCAAGTCAGTATTTACTTCATCCTTTCAACTATATTCACGTCACTCTGGTATCTCTTTTGGATATATCAAATCATTTGGCTTTCTACGCTCTCTATGATTCTTTACCTTGTCTCTCTTGTTATCGGGTATTTAAGGTTAAAGATCAATCTGGTGGAACGTTCTACCAAAGAAAAATGGGCAGTGGTTGTTCCTTGGAGCATGTATACCGCGTGGGTCACGGCCGCAACTATCATATCAATAAAGACATTTTTAATGAGCATTGGATTTAATGAACCTATGTTTCTTCTCTCAGATACATATTGGGCCGTTATTGTTCTATTAGTGGCGCTTGTGATATATACGGCGGCGGTACTTACTCGAAATGATTACGTTTATGGCGGAGTTGGAATTTGGGTGTTACTGGGGATACTCATCGAGCGGCTTACATCTTCAGAAATAGTCATAGAAGTGGTAATCACCGCAATTGTTGGAATGGTCGTGCTATTGGGAGCAATTATCTATCAAGTAATGAAAAAAAAATAAGTTACACCATATATTTTTTTTTACCTACTTATAAGTCATCTTGAGAGAACAATAAAAGAGAAAAATTGTATTTCTCTCTACAAAATATGCAAAAATTGCTGTAAATTTTTCATCTAAATGTATGAAATTTTCCCTTTTTTCCTTAATTTTTTTTAGTTTTTCAACCATTCGTTCAAAAACATTATATATCAAGAGGGGGTATATATATCTAATAACTTAGCATATTCTTATTTGACTTTACCTCAGTTATGGATTTGTAAGAATATGTTCATTAGATTGAGATAAAAAGGTAATATTATGAATTTAAAAAAAACAAAGATAAGTCTTAGATACTACATATAATTTTACTATTGAAGATGCTACCGGGGATGTGAATGCATCCATTTGGGATCAAAATGAAGATATGTTAACTAGTTCTACTGATTCGCTTTCCTTTAATGCAACAAAAGATACGAACTATTTTCTTGTCCTTGATCCGGATGATCCTTGTACGACAAATGTTTCATTTGGCGGGATATG
>JAWOCD010000006.1:0-104778 GCA_046483985.1 Promethearchaeia archaeon | reverse complement strand
TTTTTTAAAATTAAATCTTCTAATTTAAAGCATGGAGCTTAAAAAAGTAGATAATAACATTTACGAAATCGAGCCTCATAATCTCGGCAAATATAAGATGAATGTGCCTGCCCGGATATATGCGAATGACTATATTCTGGGGAAAATCAAACAAGATAGGACATTAGATCAAATTTCCAATGTCACAACTTTAAAAGGAATCCAAAAATATGCCATTGCATTACCCGATGCTCATCAAGGGTATGGATTCTGCATCGGCGGCGTTGCGGGAACCGATATAGATGAGGGAATGATTTCTCCTGGGGGAGTAGGATATGATATTAACTGCGGTGTGCGACTCCTACGAACAAATATGATGAAAAAAGATATTGAGGGTCATCTTAAGAACCTCTTAAATACTATTTACAGAAATATCCCGAGCGGTTTGGGATCACAAGGGAAAATTAATGTCAGTCAATCTGGATTGAATGATTTATTAGATAATGGCCTTAACTGGGCGTTAGATCAAGGATATGCTGTGAAAGAGGATCTAATACATTGCGAAGAAAATGGGTGTCTTGACGGAGCAAATTCAAGGTTAGTTTCCCAAAAAGCCAAGAACCGTGGAATTGGTCAAGTAGGCTCATTAGGCAGTGGAAATCATTTTCTGGAGATTCAGAAAGTAGATAAGATATTCAATAAAGATGTGGCAAAAAAAATGGGAATTTTTAGTGAGAACCAAGTCACTGTGATGATTCATACGGGCAGTAGAGCTATGGGACATCAAATTTGTACAGATTCCCTTCGAAATGTAGAACGAGCAATGAAAAGGTATGACATACACGTTCCAGACAGGGAATTGGCTTGCGTTCCAGCGAATACTAAGGAGGCTAATAATTATTTATCTCAAATGGCGTGCGCAGCCAATTTCGGCTTTTGTAACCGTCAACTGATAACCCATTGGATAAGAGAATCATTTGGAAAAATTTTAAATCAAGATATTGATGATCTGGATTTACATTTGATTTATGGAGTATGTCATAACATTCTCAAGAAGGAAGAGCATGAGATCAACGGGAAAAAGCGAAAACTAAATATTCACCGAAAAGGAGCTACCAGATGTTTTCCAGCCAACCATCCCGATATCCCTCAAGATTATAAATCAATTGGACAACCGGCTCTTATTCCAGGTACCATGGGTTCAACCTCATATCTATGCATTGGGAAACCTAAAGCGATGGAACTCTCTTTTGGCTCCACAGCGCATGGAGCTGGCAGACAGATGTCCAGACGAGGAGCTGACAGACGTTGGAGGGCCCATGATGTGATTGATCACTTGAATTCTGAAGGCATTTTAATTAAGAGTTCTTCGATGAAAACAGTTGCTGAAGAGGCGCCAGGTGCATATAAAGATGTTAATGAGGTAGTTCAAGTCACGCATGATTTGGGGATAGCAGAGAAAATAGCTAGATTCGTTCCATTAGGTGTGGTTAAGGGATAGTATTTCTTTATAAATTAAAAAAAATTAAAACAAATCTTATTTTTTTATATGAGTGAAAATGGATAACGAAAGAATGAATCTCAAAAAGAATAGAATTAGACGCTTTTTCCTCCGATTAGAGGGGGAAGAAGAGGAGGAAGAAAAACAAGCCAAAGAAGAAGATGCGTTGGAACAAGGGTTAACATATATCCAAATGAAATTACCAATTCAAAAGATAACCGAAGAAATGGAAAAAAACGTGAGGGAAAGTATTGAACCTCATATTAAACAAGCAAAAATTCGGGAATGCGAGGAAAAAGATTTAATTAAGGTGATGAATATCTATAACCGAGCGTGGATGACAACTAATACTCCATTCTCTCCCATAGATACAGAAGATTTAAAGAAGATTTATGAATATCCCCATACAATTATTCTGATAGCAAACTTGTACGGAAAAGATGTTGGGTTTATTATATTAGATTTTGAGGGCGAAGATCAGCAATATGGTGTTATAGCTGGCTTGGGAGTATTACCCCAATATCAGAGAAGAGGATTAGGACGAGCTATGGCTATAGCTGCCTGGGATTTTTTCAATAATAAAAATGTAGAAGAATTGCGCTGTGAAGTTTATGAGAAAAATACTGTTGCCCACAATTTCATTAAAGCTATTGGGTTTGAAGAATATGACCGGGTAAAATACACTACCGCCGATTTTCGAGAGCCAGAAGAACTAGTTTCCTAAATTCTTTTCTTCAATTTAATTTTTATAAAATCGTAACTCGAATTTATTTTTGAGCCCCATATTATCTGAAAAAGAGGGAATCTCGTCAATTGGATTTCTTGAAAAACTTAAATCCTTCAGATTATCGAAATCTTTGAGAAAATGCGGGATATTATGGCTGTTATTTCAAACAGATCAATTTGATAAAAAGTGTCTCTGAAAATGATGATTAAATTTATTAAAATCTACCATTCACTAAATTCTTCTTTTGCGGTCATCTCACGCTGCATTTTCATCATTCTTTGTTTCATCTCTTGCTCACTTTTCTTAGCCAATTCTAACTGGCTTTTTAGTTCTCTTATTCGGGAATTGAGTTTTCGAACTTGCATATATCCACCACCTCCTTGTCTTCCTTCCGAGATTTCACCTGATTGGACAGATTCGAGTTGATCGGACAATTTTTCGATCATTTGATCTTTTTCCTCCAATTCATTCCGAAGATATTCGATCTCCTCTGAATCAATATCTTGCTCTTTGCCTTCCTCTTTGTTGGGGAGATTTACCTTCTCGAGACTTGATGATTCTTGGGTTTGAGTCTTTTTGAGTTTATTTTTTGTTTTCTCGAGTTTTCTGTTAAGAGAAGAATTTTCATTTCGTAACTTTTTATTATTTTTCTTGTAGAGATCAAGTTTTTCTTTTAATTCCTTTATCTTATTATTTAACTCTTTATTATCTGAAGATTTTTTAGACTTCACCGACATAGTCCGTAACTTCTTATTTAAATCAGTAATTTTTTCCTCTTTTTTCCGGAGTTTGGCCTGCATAATTATCTTTTTCTTCCTAAAATCATCTAATTTTTCTTTTAATTTCTTGATTTCTTCCTCAGACATATGAAAATCAAACCAGTTATTAATTTCTCTTAATATATATTACTTTTAAATTATTTAAATAAGTTTTGCAAAAAATGGTTATGAGTTAGGTTATGAGTTAAGAAATGGATTAAACTGAATGGATGGTAAAGAGGTTTTTTTAAAGAACTTTCTCGCCTACTTCTAATTCTTCATCCTTCAAAATTTTATCATTTGTTATTTCTACGAAAGAAGGGACAATACAACGTTTAAGTACTACATTATCGCCGATAGTACAGTCATTGCAAATGATGGTCTCTTCTATTTCACAGCCCGCACCGATATTCACATTGTCCCAAATTACACTTTTTTCTATCTTGGTTTCTTCTCCTATTCGGACATGGTTTCCGATCGAGGTTAACTCTTTAATTTCCACTTTATCACCCAAATTCACGTTTTCGGCAAAACATGTGGGTTTCTCAATCACGACTTCTTTCCCTGATTCAATTATTCCCATTACAAAAACCCCATCGTATTCCTTTCCATTTGGTGTAATAGGCCATGCATATTTTCGCAAAAGGTCCCAATTTGCCCACATATAGGTTTGGGGATTTCCACAATCTAACCAGTAGTAATTTTTAACAAATCCGTAGAGGTCGTATTCATTTTCGAGCAAATATGGGAATAATTCACCTCCAAAGTCCATAATATTGGTTTCGTGCAACACTTTCTCTACATCATTATTAAATGCATATATGCCTGTATTGATAATATTTGTATGAAGGAAAAGGTCTGTTCTCTGAGCCATACTGCTTAAATAGAGTTCCATTGGTTGTGGTTTTTCTAAAAAGAGATAAATCTTTCTTTCCTTATCCAGAAGAACTACGCCATATTGTGAGGTATGACTTTCTACAGTCTTCATTGAAATGGTTGCTATACCCTCTTTTTCAGCATGAAAATTCATAAATTCTTTCATAGGTAAGTTTGTAACAATATCTGCCATTGAAATTACAACGTTTTCAGAATCAACTTTGTCAGATAACAGTCGATAGGCATCTGCAGTCCCTTTACTATCTTGTACAATACATTCTAATTCTACATCTCCTAATCTCTCAGGAGTCCATGTTTCTTCTATATGATCTTTTAATTTATCTCCCATATAAGCGAGGGCAAGGACTATATGATCTATATCTGCGTATATTAAATGGGCTATCGAATAATCAACCATTGGGTTATTTGTAACTTTAACAAGAGGTTTCGGGATATTCGCAGTAAGAGGCATTAACCTTGTTCCTTTCCCTCCCGCTAGAATTATTGCAGACCAATCCTTTGTCATTTTATTTAAACAACTGAATAAGATTTTATATTAATATGAAACATTGATTTGGATTTAAATGTGATATTTATAGATTTAAAAACCAATACCTTTTATATTTTTTTTGCCATTCAATTTTTTTCAACTTTCATGGTTTTTTATTACTTCTTTAAGTTCTTCGGCTGTATCTTCGGGTAACTTCCGAGCAACTCTCATATCCTCTGCCATTTCCGCCCCTCCAATGATTTCATGAGGAATAATATCACCAAATAAGTGAAAATTGGCATCATAGCCATAAGGACAACCATTAAAGATAATATTCCGATTCTGGTCAATTTCCAATTTATCGAGCGCCAAAAATACTTTTTTAAGAGCATGTGATAAATCGCTGATCTGATTAATATTTAATTGGCTAAACCGGCGAATATGTTCCTTGGGATGGAATCTAAGATGATAATTTCTAACTGGACTTCCTGTAGTATAAAATATCCAATATTCAGAATCTAAGACGATACGTTTTTTACCGCCATGACTACTTAAACACAAATGGCACTGATCGCCCATTTCTTTAAAAGCTTCTAAATATCCTTCTAATCGAGACCCGTGCCCATCTCCATTAAGATCAATATAAACTTGTCCGTGAATGCGAGGTTGAGAACCGCCGACTTTGGTTCCAATGTTAAAAAAGGGAGTGACAGGGATATCATAATAATCTCTATTTATGGATTCTTCCACGCAATAAAGTATTCCAGATTTCATTGAATTGAGAATTCCTGATAAAGTTTCTTCTGGTATCAAATCAAAGCATAATGCGGGATAGAACTCTCTTGAAATGGTAACAAGGTTTATCCCCAAGGCTAATCGTGAATTCTCCCCTAGTTTTGATTCAACCTCCTTTTGGATTTCTGGATCCACTACCCTCGCCATTGAGGGATATCGGTTAATCAAAGTTACAGCCTTACAATCATCTGAGAGTTTCTCAATCTTATGAGGTTTTTTTTCAAATGGATTGTCCTTCCTTTTCTCATCTTCCGTAATAATAATTGTATATCCATCTCCCCATTGAGTCCCGTCTTCCCGATATATAGGTTTTCCCTCAGTGACGGACATAAATACATCTTTGATATCTAAATTTTTCATAAATTCTTTACATTCTTCAAATTTAAACTTCTTTTTATCCGCTCCATGAAACCCTTTTGGCCTTTTACCTCGAATCGGAGAAAGATAGGAGTAATGTCCATAATTTCTGACTTTTTTCTGAAGTCCGAACTCTTTTATATCTATAGAGACGGTTGATAAGGGGTCCCATCTTTTAATTGGTAAATCCTTAATATTTGTATAGTTCTCTTTGTTAATTATACCCCATTCCATTAGTTTAGGCTTTATTTCTTCTTTTCTCTTTTCAGTTATAACAACCACCGGAGTGTATTTTTACATACTTCATCATTTATAAGTTCTATTTCTTTACGCTAATTTTCCTTGATTCTACTTGTAAAATCCCATCTATTTCATATAGATCATCGATTATCTTTGTCAAATCTTCGTCTGATATATGTATAAAGACTTCATATATGCAGCGGTCTGCTTCTTGACACATTCCAGAAGTAAACACCATAGTTAATTTTTCCTCATGCTCTGTGAAAACTTTTGATATCTCTTGGAGCATATTCACCGTTTTTTGTTGTGAAAAGATAACTTGTAGTCGAATCACTTCATTGGACTTCACGGGGAGGATATCTAATTTCATTGCATTTCCCCGGCTTCTAAAGACTAAAAAACAATTATCATCAACATCCTCTGAGATTTCCTCTAATTTACTAATAAGGTTGTTGGACAGTTCAATTCTTTTTTGATTTTTTAACTTATCTAAACTTATTAAGTGACCTTCCGTTTCGATTTGTTTAATTGAAAGAATTTTGTAGATTTTTTCCAATTCTTCATCAAGTATTTCATGCTTTTCCTTAACCTCTTTCTTCTGTCCGGGATGTCCTCGGTTGAAATAAAAGGCTTTATAAATTTGAGGAATCTTTTTAACCCTGTTAACAAAATTTGAGAGAGTTTTTTTGTATGCAGAGTAATCGGGTTCTTCTTCAGACAGAATTGCTGTGATCATTGCAAGTTCTGACCTCCCCCGAGCCCAGTTTGATTCTATACTGAATGTATAATTTGCAGTATTCAACTCTCTCCCAAAATAATGGGTGAAGAAAGTGTTCTCCTTGGAGGCGTCCAATAATGATTTAATCTGTGTTATATATTTCTTATCCAAATCATCTACTAAACTTTCTGGCTTGGTCATATAAACTTGAGGTCCGATTGTCCGATGAAATATTGTTAAAAGAAGCATGCTTTTAGCGACTCGTGTGTATTTACGTTTGTATAAAAATATAATAATTAAGTTTTGGATATAATATTTATGTAATTATGAATTCAACCGTTTCACCTTTGGGAAAAGAAAGAAAAATTAACAACAAAATTTTTTTAGTTCGATCGTAAAATATGACTATTTTTAAACTTCTTCATGATCTGATTAGTTATCCCGTTCTTAAAATGAAAAAATAAATAAAAAAAGAGAAAAAATTTTAAAATTCTGGGCTTAATCTTACTCTAACCGTTCGACAATTTTAAAAGTTTTAAATTCTCGAACTGGTTCATTCTTTTCGTTGATCTTATTAACTGGAACGCGGACAAAATTGTCATCTTCTTCTTCCTCTTTAAAGGTTTCGAAATTTTTCAATTTTGTCATCTTTTTAGCCATTTTTAATTCCTTGATCAAAAACTTTCTTACTGCTACCCTGATCAGTTCTGATCTTGAAGGATATAACCCCCCATCGCCAATAAGTTTGTTTATTGCCTCAATATATGACTCAGGAACGTTTACGGTGACAATTCTAATTTTAATCGCCTATTTGTTGTTTTTTTATAAAATACTATTTTGTATATAAATTTTAGGCGCTCTTTGCTTAAGATATCGTATATATTTAGAGAAATCATATTTATCCTTTTTCTTATTTCAGTATTGTGAGAGAACTAATTAACTCCTTGAAAATTAACTAGTGATCTCACATATAATCGCCTATTTGAAGAATATACTTTATAGTATCATATAAAATTTTGAACTATATAAATTTTTATTTTTTTAATCAATCCTTGGATAAAGATTTCCCATATATTTAAAGGAGGAGTGTCTAATCTTTTTTCATATTTAAGTGTTATGAATAACCAATTAATTTCTGAAAAACTTTGCTAGTTACCTTAATAAAGCAACTAAATTTCTTTCAATTATATCTTAAGTAGTGTAAAAACATTTTCATCATTTAAAAAATTTTGAGTTTTGTCTAGTTAAAATTATAATATTAATCGATTAATTTGAATTACTTTATTGCTCTAAAGGGTTAAATATTAGTTTTTTCATATCCTATTCAATAAATATTTATACTTAGGTAATTCATTATAATATAGGATAAAAACAACTAAATTGTGGAAATATTAAGATGTCAGAAGAGAACTTATTTGAAATTTTAATCAACCAACTTGATTTCGATATCACGGAGTATTTGGTGACAAAGGAGGATCAGCTTACGGATTTTCAAAAAGATGTTATTGAAAATGCTACATTTATTCTTGAAGATAATATTATCGGAGAAGTTAAAAGATTTGGAGGTAACGTTAAAGCGAATAAGGATAAATTTGATAAATTCGTTGAAAATGCAAAAACCGAACTCGAAAAAGAAAAATATGAAAATTCCAAAAGACATTTAAAAAAGCTCTTGAAGAATTATGTGAAATCGCTCCAAGATTTTATCCAAAAGACTTGTATTGCGGTGGTTCCCGTTAAAGAACTTCCTTGGGAAAATCTAGTTTTTCGAACGGTTCCAAGAATTATCATAGAGGGAAAAAAAACTAAATTGATGGACAGTCCAATAGCTTATTGCGGTGATATTAAATGTATTATTTCAAAACCAATTGTATACGGAAAATTGAAAGATGCAGAGCCCCTATTTGCACCCTATATGGGCGGAATCGATTTGGGAGGATATGAATTAGATAGTTCAGAACAAATAGCCGAAAAGTCCCAAATTATTCCGTATGTACATGCACTATTATATGATACAATTGATTCCACGGTTACAAAGAATAACTTGGTAAAGTATCATGAAAATTATCAGAGGCATGGAGAGCCAATATGCGATTTCCTCATGAAAGACCAAGAGTTATTGCAAGTGATGAAAAAGATCACTTCTTCTTTGGAATCTGGGAGAACAACGGGTAGTATGGCGGTTTGTGGATTAGCACTCCCTTCTGAATCGGATGGAAAAAGTCTTGTCTTGTGTACAGATGAGAGTGGTGAGTCTGATCGCTTCTCAAAATGCTTTGAGTCTCTTTTACGATTCTCAGCAACATGCTGTGAAGCCCCTTCGACCAGGAAACCCGGTGTGTCGACATCCGCACTAGGACAATCTCAATCCGCCCCACAACAAACAACGGAAGCAGGAGGTACATCTTCATATCCGACTTCCTCCCAACAACCATCTCAACCTGGACAGTCTTCCACGGTCCAAACTCCAGGAGGAAATGAATTAAAGGTTTGGAACGAAGAAGAATTACAAGAACAAGCTCAAAATCGACAAGGTGGTGTACCCTCTGATATGGAATCTTGGGATAAAGAATCTCTTCAAAATTTAGCAGAAGAACGAGGTTCTGGAATACCCGAAGGTATGGAAGTATGGAGTGAGGAGGAATTGGAGGAATTGAAGAAAAAACGGCAGGGCCAAGAATTAAATATACCTGAATGGCAAGAAGAAGGTAATCTAAGAGAATGTTTAAATTGTGGTTATGGTCTTAGAAAGGGGTGGACCAAATGCCCGATCTGCGAAACTCCAGTGGGTGAAACTTCAGTTAGTAGTTCTGAGGGCGATCGAACATCTACTGAAGAAGATTCTGAACCGTCAACTGGCGAGCAACCTGCACCTAGTGAAACCATACCGGAGCCGGAACCTCTTCCAGAACCCGAAAAAAAAACAGAGGAAGACGATACAGATATATCTCAGCAAGATAAACAAACGGATTCGGAATAATTTTTTTAAAAACTCCCTTTTATTTTCTTATCATATTTTTGATTTAAATTTATTTTTTCTTAAGTTAAATAAAGAGAAGTTCTAATGAGTAGGATAAAAAATTTTTTTAAATATAGAAAATTTAATCTTTTAAAAGATTAATATTTAGAAAGCTCTGAGAAATTTCTTGCTGTATAATATCTTTTTATTTAAAGGGAAAAATATCCAAGATTTAGACAATTTAAACATTTATTCATATCCAGATGATATTATCACAATAGAGAAGAGAGATTTGGTAGAAAAAATCATTTTTGGGCATGACCAAGGTGAATTGGTATCAAAATTAAAAAATAATAATGGAGACCATATTAATCATGCTAATGTCTTGGAAATTGATGAGCTTTTCTCATTACCTGAGCCCGTCCCCCAAGTAATTGGTGATCTTAACATTTATACGGTGAGTTTAAGCCAAAAAATTATGATCGGTCTTATTTTTGAAAAAGAGGATAATCCCTATGATTATAAAGATATCTTTAAAGAGCTCATTAGCGAATACTTTAATGAGAAAAGTGACAATTCTCTTGCCAACGATGATGAAATAGAAAATCTTCTTATAAGTTTATTTATTGACATTCGCCGATACGGGGATGAGTACGTTGAGAAATTTCCCGAAGAGAAATTAAAATACTATGGCGATGAGATCTATTCGAAAGTTTTTTTATTTGGGATCGATGAGGTAGGGAAAAGTTCGTTAGTTCGAAGGTTGACAACGGGAAAATTTAATGATAATTTCTTTATGCCCACTCGCAATTTCAATATTGAGTACTTAGAAGAGAGCGATACACTTTTTGCCCTCTGGGATATGCCAGGGCAACGCGCCTATCGTCAAAAATGGCTCACAGGTCTGCAAGATTCCAACATTATCATCTACCTTATGGATGTTGCAAACCAAAGAAGGTTTAAGGAAGCTAAACGAGAGTTTTGGAGAATAATCAACCGCTATGAAATTCAAGACATCCCGATACTGATTCTTGGAAACAAGGTTGATTTATTAAATCTAAAACCAGATTCTAGGAAAGAACAATTAGATAGACTTAAACAAGAATTATTTGATTATTTTAAATTTCCCAATATTGAAGGGAGAGAGTGGAAATTTTTATTTACTTCCGTGAAAACAAGCTACAATATCAATGCTGTTATTGAAAATGTTTTAAACTTACTTTAAAATGAGTTTCTCATGGAATTTCTGGATCGCAGAATTGATCTCTTTTTAGACAGATTATAAATATATCAAAAAGATATAAATAAATGAAAATTGTTTTAATTATTAAGAATTAATTTAAGAATAAAGGAAATAGTAGTGATATTTCATGTTTAAACGTTCCAAAAAATTTTCTAATATAAATATAGATACCGATAAAGGACAATTATTTTTGGAGGATGTAAAAGGAGATCTTCGATTACTTATGCTCCGTCCAATTGATTTAATTGAATTTATCGAATTTGCCGGAACAAATGCAGAGGAAACCATAATATGGGTGGGAAAAACCATTGGAAAATATATTTGTAATAATATATACCCAGATGAAGATTGGTCTGGAGAATCGCTGTCCAAGAAAAAGGAAATTATTAATTCCATTATGGATGAACTCGTTCAATTAGGATACGGTAAGATTTCAACCGTTTTTAAAAAGGACCGTATTATAATAATGATAAAAAATCCGCTCCCTTTAGAAGAAAGAGAGAATATAATGGCCAAAAATTTATGCATCCTCTCAAACGGCATTTTTGAAGGCATCCTCGAAAACTTGGAAATCGACACCACTGGAGAAGAGATACAATGCGTGCTTTTGGGCGATGAAGCGTGTGTTTATGAATATGAGTTGCTCTTGGAGGAGTTCGATGAGGAAGATGTCGACAGCGAAAAAGATGAGAGTGAGATCTCCGAATTTCTCACCGCACTTTAACGGTTCTGAGTTAAATCTTTTGATCGTTCGATATATTTCGAAAGAAAATCGAAAACAAGTGCCAAGAGTGCGGAATCGAGTTAATCGCAATCGATGATTCCCGTATATGAATAATCATTCAAAATCAATAATGTTGGATTTCTTAGTTTGAAGCTTCAAGTTTGAAATCTCACACATTTTTTAGTTAAGTATTTTTGAATTCTGGATTTTAAATCATAATAATTATATTTTAAATTCACAAAAACTCTAACTACCTAGAATTAGATTAATTTAAAATACAAGCGAATATAAATCTAATTAATTAATTTAATTGAAAAAAGTAAACATAAATGATGTGAAAAATATTATGAGTAAAAAAGGGGCAAAACTTAAAATTGATGAGTACGAAGGTCCATTGGGTTCAATAAAAGGATTTGAATTCTCAACTGGAAAAGTTCAATACGGAGCAGAAGAAGAATGGGAACCTATGGGCCCCACACCTAAGCCTCATATACCTTCTCTCAGACCGTGGTTCTTTAAACTAATGGATCGATATGAACCATTTTACATGCCAATTTGTGATATGTGTTGTCTTTGTACGTTTGGAAAATGTAACCTTTCCAAGGGAAGGACTGGTGCATGCGGTATAAATATGGAGACCCAACAAGCTCGAATTGTTGAGATTGCGTGCTGTATTGGCGCCTCTTGCCACTCTGCTCATGGTGATCATCTCCTTCATTGGTTAAAAGAAAAGTACGGTAATGTACCACTTGATTTTGGTAATAATATTGAAGTAGAGATGCCTATGACCCGATTAATTGTGGGAATGAAACCAGAGGATCTGGAAGATTTAGAAGAGGCAATGGAATGGGTTCAATTTAATATTACTCATTTATTAGCCGCAGGACATACAGGCCAAGAAGCCAGTCATAAAGATTACGAAGCGAAATCGATGTTAGCTGGGCTCTGTGATGCTGTAGGAATGGAAATTGCTGATGCAATTCAGATTGCAGCTTATGGGTTTCCGGTCGGAGAGCCTGATGTCCCAATCGTGGAACTTGGAATGGGAACTTTAGATACCGAAAATAAAGCAACTATTCTCATGATTGGGCACAATGTTGCGCCCGGTATTGAATTAGTAGATTATATGAGAGAAGCGGGGGTAGACGATAAAGTTGATGTAGGAGCAATTTGTTGTACCGCTCTGGATTTAACCAGATATTATGATGGGGCCAAGATTGTGGGTTCACTTTCCCGACAAATGCATTTTATTCGCTCTGGACTCGCCGATGTGGTAATGGTAGATGAGCAATGTGTAAACCTTCGCTCATATGAGCAAGCCAAGTTAGTTGACGCTCCATTCATTGCAACGAATGAAAAAAATATGAATGGTCTTCCCGACAGAACAGATGATCCTGCTGAGGAAATTGTTGATGATTTGGTAAGTGGAAATGCTGATGGAGTACTGATACTAGATCCTATAAAAGCCGGAAAGGTGGCTGTGAAAACAGCAATTAAAGTGAAACCCTTGCGAAGAGGAAAGAGTGCTGTTCCAGATAAAGAAGGTTGTATTGAAATGGCCCTTCGCTGTAACGGATGCGGCAATTGTCAGCGCAATTGTCCCAACGATTTACCTCTTGTTGAAGGGGTAAAATTGGCAAAAAAGGGAGATTTCTCGATCTTAGCAGATAAATGTTTTGATGCATGTCTTGATTGCGGACGCTGTGAGGTAGACTGTATGAAAGACGTTTCGCCGCTAACCTTGATAATGCATGCTGGCAGAGAGAAGATCCGAAACGAGAAATTTAACATCCGCGTAGGAAGAGGACCTATTCGAGATACCGAGGTTCGAAATGTCGGAGCGCCGATTGTCCTTGGAGAAATTCCGGGTATTGTTGCAATTATTGGTTGCGCAAACTATGGAAAGGAAATCCAAGAGCTTTATAAACTTGCGGAGGAATTTTGTAAACGTAATTTCATTGTTGTAGTTTCTGGCTGTGCCGCAATGGATATTGGATTGGTAAAGAACGAAGACGGAGAGACCTTATATGATAGATTTCCGGGAGATTTTGATCGCGGTGGTTTAGTAAATGTGGGTTCTTGTGTGTCTAATCCACATATCAATGGAGCAGCTTGTAAAGTTGCGAACATATTTGCACGACGACCGCTGAGAGGCAATTTCGAGGAGATTGCCGATTATATTTTGAATCGTGTTGGAGCTTGTGGTATTGCTTGGGGTGCAATGAGTCAAAAAGCTGCCAGTATTGCCAGCAGTTGTAATAGTATGGGTATTCCAGCTATTGTTGGACCTCATGCTGCAGAATATAGACGGATGTACCTTGGACGCGCTGATAAGGAAGAGGATTGGAAGGTTTATAATGCCAGAGATGGTACAGCTGATCACCTTGTCGGGCCTGGTCCAGAACACTTGCTAACTACTGCTGAGGATATCGAAGAGGCAATTTGCTTAGCCGCAAAAATGTGTATGCGACCGGCCGATAACTCAAAAGGACGGATGATCAAATTATCACACTGGATTGATCTTGAACGAAAATATAAAGGAGTCGACTTTCCAGAAGATCTGGATAAATTTATTCGAGTCGATTCAGATATCCCAATCAGTATGAAATCCGAAATCAAGGACTATCTCGAAGAGAACGGTTGGGAACCACGAGAAATAGTTGATCCAACATTACTTAAGCGTTTATGTCACGATTAGACATAAATTATTAATTTTTCTTTTTTTAAAATTTCATTTTTCTTTTTTTCTTTTTTTGGACCCTTAAATTTTTAGGGATAAATTATATTTAGTCGGAATTCTTCTTATGTTTGATACTTTAGTGTGGTAATATATTATGGTAAGTAAAAAGAAATGGGAAATTGATGATTTGTGTGTCTTGATCGATTTAGATAAGTGCGTGGGATCTGCTGAATGCGTAGATGTGTGTCCCGTTGAGTGCTATGAATTAATTGACGGAAAAGTAGATGCAGAAAATATTGGAGAATGTATAGAATGCATGGCTTGTGAAGGAGTTTGCCCTACAGAAGCAATTTTAGAACATTCTTCTTGGTCTGAGTAAATTAATCATCTATTCTCTTCATTTTTTTTCTTGAAAATATGTCATTTTTATACTAGAGTGCGAGAAATCATTAATAATGATTATATCCCGTAGGGACTATGGTGAATTCGCCTGGAGATGAGGTTAGACTGATGTTAGGTCAACAATTCTCGATGAATTACGAATTCATGCCATTTATGGCATGGTAGTTCAAAACTACTCATGATTAATTTGGTTCTCATTTTCGAATACTTATTCATTAAACTTTTATAGACTTAACCTTTATCTACAATATATAAAAGAATTATGAATATCAATTCATAAAAACTAGTTATTCGAATTGGAAATTAGTAATAATAAAGTAATGAAGTGAATATCAGATGAGTAAAAAAGGGGCTAAAATTAAGATAGATGAATACAAAGGACCTCTTGCCTCTATTAAGGGTTTCGAACTCACTACAGGAAAAGTGCAATATGGTGCAGAAGAAGAGTGGGAGCCCATGGGACCTACACCAAGGCCTCATATACCCACACTTAGACCGTGGTTTTTTAAGTTAATGGATCGCTATGAACCGTTCTATATGCCAATTTGCGATATGTGCTGTCTCTGTACGTTTGGTAAATGTAATTTATCAAAGGGAAGGACGGGAGCATGTGGAATTACCATGGAAGCTCAGCAAGCAAGAATTGTTGAGATTGCGTGTTGTATTGGTGCAAGTTGCCATAGTGCCCATGCTGACCACTTAATGCACTGGTTAAAAGAGAAATACGGAAATGTTCCCCTTGATTTTGGTAATAACATTGAAGTAGAAATGCCTTGCACCCGATTAATTGTAGGAATGAAACCAGAAGATATAGAAGATTTACAAGAAGCAATGAAATGGGTTCAGTTTAATATTACCCACTTATTAGCGGCAGGACATACTGGTCAAGAAGCGAGTGATAAAGACTTTGAAGCTAAGTCATTCCTTGCGGGACTATGTGACGCAGTAGGAATGGAAATTGCAGATGCTGTCCAGATCGCTGCATATGGGTTTCCAGTCGGAGAACCTGATGTCCCTATCGTGGAACTTGGAATGGGAACTTTAGATACCGAAAATAAAGCAACCATTCTCATGATTGGGCATAATGTTGCGCCCGGTATTGAATTAGTTGATTATATGAGAGAAGCGGGCATTGATGATGAAGTAGATGTGGGAGCGATTTGTTGTACAGCTATAGATTTAACGAGGTATTATGATGGCGCCAAGATTGTTGGGTCACTTTCCCGACAAATGCATTTTATTCGCTCTGGACTCGCCGATGTCGTGATGGTAGATGAGCAATGTGTAAACCTTCGCTGCTATGAACAAGCCAAATTGGTTGACGCTCCATTCATTGCAACGAATGAAAAAAATATGAACGGTCTTCCCGACAGAACAGATGATTCTGTTGAGGAAATTGTTGATGATTTGGTAAGTGGAAAAGCTGATGGAGTACTAATACTAGATCCGATCAAAGCCGGAAAGGTGGCTGTTGATACAGCAATTAAAGTAAAGCCAATCCGAAGAGGAAAAAGTGGTGTTCCCGATGAAGAAGGTTGTATTGAAATGGCTCGCAAATGCAATGGATGCGGTAATTGTCAACGCAATTGTCCCAACGATTTACCTCTTGTTGAGGGGGTGAAATTAGCTAAAGAAGGTGATTTCTCGGTTTTAGGAGAAAAATGCTATGATAAGTGCCTTGATTGCGGACGTTGTGAAGCGGACTGTATGAAGGGCGTTTCACCGCTAACCTTGATAATGTATGCTGGCAGAGAAAAGATCCGAAATGAGAAATTTAACATCCGCGTAGGAAGAGGACCTATTCGAGATACCGAGATTCGAAATGTCGGAGCACCGATTGTTTTTGGAGAAATTCCCGGTATTATTGCACCTATTGGCTGTGCAAACTACGGAAAAGAGATTCAAGAACTTTATATGCTTGCGGAGGAATTCTGTAAACGTAATTACATTGTTTGTGTATCTGGCTGTGCCGCAATGGATATTGGATTGGTAAAGAACGAAGATGGGGAAACCTTATATGATAGGTTTCCGGGGGATTTTGATCGCGGGGGTTTAGTAAATGTGGGTTCTTGTGTGTCTAATCCCCATATCAATGGAGCAGCTTGTAAGGTTGCGAACATATTCGCACGACGACCGCTGAGAGGCAATTTCGAGGAGATTGCCGATTATATTTTGAATCGTGTTGGAGCTTGTGGTATTGCTTGGGGTGCAATGAGTCAAAAAGCTGCCAGTATTGCCAGCAGTTGTAATAGTATGGGTATTCCAGCTATTGTTGGACCTCATGCTGCAGAATATAGACGGATGTACCTTGGAAGGTCAGATAAAGAAGAGGACTGGCAAGTTTTTAATGCTCGTGATGGTACAGGTGGACATGTAGTGGGACCTGGACCTGAACATTTATTAACGACTGCCGAAACAATTGAAGAGGCAATTTGCTTAGCCGCAAAAATGTGTATGCGACCAGCCGATAACTCAAAAGGACGGATGATCAAATTATCACATTGGATTGATCTTGAACGAAAATATAAAGGAGTCGACTTTCCAGAGGATCTGGATAAATTTATTCGAGTGGAGGCAGACATTCCAATAAGTATGAAATCTGAAATCCAAGATTACCTTGAAAAAATTGATTGGGAGCCTAAAGAAATCGTGGATCCAACTCTATTAAAAAGAATGTGCCATCAATAAACTAACAACAAACTTTTTTCATTTTTATCTTTTTTTAATTTAAGAGAAATAGCAATTATATAAGAGTGAATTATCCTTTTTTAAAATAGAAAAAATGTTGGTGAGTTCCTTTCGATGGGAAATGATAAAAAAAAACTAAAAAAATTATTGGAACATTGGGCTGAACACAATGAATCTCATAAGGAAAGTTTTGAAAAATGGAGAGTCAAAGCCGAGGAAAAAGGATTCGGAAGAGTAGTGACGAAGTTAGAAAAAGCAATGGAAATGCTAGATAAATGTAATGAGTATTTGCTATCTGCTCGTGAAGATCTTGATTAAAGTCCAACAAAATACTTTTTTATTTAATTTTTTTTTTTGATCGATTTTTTTATTTTCCATATTTTTTCTTAGATATTTCATTATAGAAATTTAATCTTAGTGGGACACTCAAGTCATTCTTTTTTTTAGTCCCCTTGATAGAAAGGAGAGACTTTAGGATAAAATTGGCAGGATGGCGTTGAGTTGATAACCCTCCCATCTCATAGATTATTAGGCGCCGTAAAGCCGGATATCCTTTAAATTAAACCCATCTAGTGTTTCCTCAATAATCTTAAAATAAAGGGGATGAATTCAATGGTCTTGGAGGGTTCAGAGTGAACTTCGATAATATTATATATCAATTTATCGTCATTAGCGAATGCTATGGCATTTTTTATATATTCTGGAATACTTTCTCTTGCGTAACTGAACTTAACTAAACATGTAAAAAAAAAAAATTATATAATCAACAGCAATTGTTTTTAATTGCTAGGAGTTTTATTTCTTACATTTATCTTTTTAGAAAAACCTTTTAGAAAAATGAATTTTTTATTAACATAAGTATAAAAAACTATATAATGATCACGCATTAGAGAATATGAATCTCACCTCTTTAGGCATGAGTGGTTTAAACTAAGATTATGAGATATTTTAAACATTTGGATTGATATAAATATAAAATGGGATAATATTAGATGAGTGCTTTTGAAGAGAAGGATGAATTTTCTCAATCAGAGGATCTTGTCCTGGTTGTCGAAAACTCCGAGAAATTCCGATCGGATGACATTAACCCTACCCGATATACGGTATTTCATGAATTATTGAATTCATTTATTAAAGACCGAATTGAAATAGACGTTCGTGACAGATATTCCTACATTGTATACGGAAAAGAAAAAATTGAAGTACTCAAAGAGTTTGAGAACTTTTCTCACTCCCTTTTGAATAAAATCGATACAGCTTTTCAAAAAACCACTCCTTTTAAAAAAGATCCAAACCTCTCAATATGGGCCAGCCAGTTTATTGATGCTCTCCAAAAAGCAATTCAGAAATGCATTTTGAGTTTTAAAAATGTAAGAAATAAAACTTTGCGAATTATATTAATTGGCAATATTCTCCCTTCTCTTCCCAAAGATATTCGTACAAAAATTGAAAAGATTATTCGGAGAACAGCACAACGACTTGAAGTGATAATAGACAACCTAACAATTTCAGGAAAGGAACCAATCAAGGTTTTCGACTATGAAAATATTTTTAAACAAATTACCGAATTGACAGGGGGTTCATATTTTGCTGTAAAAAATAGAAGAGAGTTAAAAGAGGCAATAGAATCGCTTACCAAGAAAAAAAGAGTCCTCCTTCGCTCATACCTTGGAGACGAAGAATATAAGGAAGCAAAGCAATTTTTGGAGGTTATAGCTTCTGATTTGGAAAAAATAACAGAACTTTTATCTGATTCTGACCTAAAATGCCAGATCTGTTTTAAAAAAAAATGTGATTGCGAAGGTTTGATAGATGTTTATGAACATTTACGAAAATGTCCTATCTGTGGAAAAACTCTCCATCTTTGCTGTGCGGGGCGTTGGGCAGAACAGCAAAATACGAAATCAGATTCAATCGGATTTCCTAATGTTTTTCGATGTCCTTTTTGCTTTTATCTTCTGAAAGTTCCACGGAAGTTTGTTAATTTTGATAGAGTTTTAAATCAATTACAAGATAAGTGGATGAAAAGGCAAGAAGAGGATGAATTGAGACAAAAGGAGGAAGAAATGAAGGATACCGCGATAAAGCAGTATATGAATCAAGTACAAGAGAAAAAATCTGATAAAGAAAAGATTATAGCCTGGTTAAAGAGAAATTTGCCAGATAAGTCAGAACGGAAACTTAAAGAAATGGCTGCCGATGTTGTTAATCTACAAACGCACGATGAAAAAGTTTCTTTTTTGAATTATCTTAAATTTAAAGAAAATATTGACGATGATTCCCTTCCTATTTGACAGTTAAAAAATAAAAAAGAAGAAAGTTTAGAGAAAGAAGTTGATAAGAGGGGATAGTTGTTTTTCAAAATATTTCAAAGCTGGTTTTAAATCAGTTGGTTCTTTTGATAATAAGATCCACAGATATATCGGAATGTTTGATTCGGAATAATTAAATAACTTCTTTCCCAAAAATTCTAAGTTGTTCTTGGATAACTTGAGGTTTATCGTACTTTCAATTTTTAATCCCGTTGATTTGTGGAAATTTGAAAGGGTTTGTAGAAGAAGAGCAGTATTATTTAAGAGGTGTTCATCCTTTTTCTCTTCACAATAATTGCCAAAAATGAGCCCATCCAAACTTACAAGACTAACCCCTCCAGCGTTAATTTTTTCTGAAAACTCTCTTAGAATCCCCTCGATAATTTCTGAAGTTTCGCTAATATATGATAGCGCTTTCGAAAACATCCGGAGAACTGTTTCTCTTTGAAAAATGGTCGTATCAGTATAATCTATATCAAACTCTTTTTTATCTTCAAGAATTAACTCAAATTTTTTTTCTATTGCATTCCGATTTTTTTTAAATTGGAGGGACTTGCGAAAATCAGGGTCACTTTTATTCAATACAACCAAAATTGGAGGAAACTCTTCTAAATCCTCCAAAACCTCTAAGACTTGACGGAAATAATTAGCAGATTCGGTAAACCTCTTATTATCTTGAATATCAATTACATAAATTAATAAATCTACTTCGGCAAAGAATAACTCTGGTTTATTAAAGTAAAGATTTTCACGGTATTGAACTTGTCCACCAAGGTCCCAAGAAATTAAATTAAACCCGAATAGATTTAAGTGTTCTCGTTGTACTCCTCTGGTTGGTAAAAGATCCTTAATAACGGAAAACCGTTCTTGAAGAACGGATAATAGGGATGTTTTTCCTCCATTGTCCAATCCAATTAGGATTACTTTTTTTTGCTCCTTTAGTTGCTCATGTACGGTTTTTTTCAATACTTGAGCGATTTTAATCCATTTTTTAATTATTTTTGGTAAAATCCCTCCAATTTTTGGAGGATCATCTTCTGATAAATCAGCAAGATCTTTAATTGTGTTTATGTTATTTTTTTCTAAACTTTTTCCACTCACACGATCAATTCCAATTAATGTATCTGGTTTAAATGTTAGCACTTCTCCGATATCCTTTATGATCACATTACTTTTGAAAAATTCTCTTATTTTATTTATATTCTTTTCCTCGTTCATTTTTATCGGATTAATTATTTAGTTTTTTTCGTTTTTATATAATTTCATTAGATCTCTTAGTTAAAAAATCTAATCTTTTACTAATCTGTCCGTATTATCTTTATTATTATATCAAATAAATTTATTATAATATAATATAATATAGAATATAAAATAGAATTCGCATAATTTAAAATTTTTATCGATAATAAGTGAGCGCATTGAGTGAGCGCATTTCAGAAAACATTATAATTTTAATGGATACATCTAGATCGATGTATCGCCACGATTATCATCCCAGTCGTTTAAAGGCGTGCATTCCAGCAGTAAAAAAACTCATTAGTGATAGACTTGAGGAAGACACATCGACAGGATTTGCAATAATAAAATTCTCAGATGATGCAGAAAAAATTACTGAATTTACCAATGTAACGTCCCAATTGTTTGAATCTTTAGATACTCTGGAATACGGTGGTATTTCGGCCTTGGGTGATGCACTTGCTCAGGCCATAAAGTCCATCATTGCCGAATTGCGCAAAATCGCCGCTAAAGTTCCGCGAATTTTAGTTGTTTCCGATGGTAATTATACAAAAACGGCGGTAGATCCCCTCAAAATGGCACGCCTATGCCAAGGATTAAGCATTAAAATAGATACATTTCGATTGGGAGAGGTAAGTCATCTGAATATAATGAAACGGTTAAGCGACCTTACAAGTGGCAGATATTATTATAATAATAATGCGGATTCGCTTATGGAAGCAGCACATGATTTAGCAGAATCAAATATTAAGACGCTTGGTTCAGAATCAGAATCCCCAATTGAAAACCCTGCTTTTCTCCGGAAAATTGCTGCACCATTACTTAGATCTCAAGATTTAACGAAAGATCAAGAACAAAAACTAAAAGCCATTCGAGGAGAAGGAGAATTCAAAAAATGTTCAATTTGTTTTTCCGAAGAGGATTCAGTAACTGGCGCTCCGTTTTATCTCTCGGGCCGCTATTGTCCAAATTGCCAAACACCATTTCACATACATTGCTTACAGAGTTGGGCAGATTCTCAAAAGGATGAAAAGTCAAAGGATTCTGGAACCGTTCGCTGTCCTCATTGCTATTATCTTTTAAAGATCCCCTCAGAAGTGAGCCAAGCAAAAAAATTAAGAAATATCTCCAATAAACGAAAGAAAGTAGGAGGAAGTACTGGAAGTGAGGTAATGCAAGCGAAAAAAATGGATATTTCCGAATTAGGAGATGAGGCTCTTTATCAATCTTGTCCCGTGTGTCATCTGATTTTTGAAGAAAACGATACGATCATAAAATGTGGTAATCCAGATTGTGGGGCCCTTTACCATGAAGAATGTTTTAAGAAATTGAAGGATTCTCGATGTAAAAATTGTGGAGTAAAATTAACTCTTTATTAAACCTCTTATTCTGTGTTGTTTAAATTATTATATTTAAATCACAAGTATAAAAACCTTTTGAGATTTATTATTCAATATGAACGATAAAGTATCTTTTTATAAATATCAAAATATTCGATTAGAGAGAGCAAGCTTCTCACTTCCCCCCGTTCTGATTGGAACAATTTTTTATGAAGGAGAAACTATACTCAATCGCGAAACTCCAGAAAATTTTGATAAAAAGAAGGCAAAAAAGCGAATAGACTTGCAAAAATCATTGGCGGATAAATATAATATTCCAGATATGATAGAAATCAGTGCTAACTCACCAAAGGCTATGAAAGCCTACTTAGACTTCTATTTCGCTAACTACGATCCCCCAATTATTCTAGGAGGAAACCTAGAAGCACGTATAGCGGGATTAGAATATATTAAGGAAAATGGTTACAAACCGGGGGACTATGTTTATAATTCTATAACAAATCTCAAAAATACTCAAGAAATTGAAGTTCTAAAAGAATTTAGGGTCAATTCCGCAGTTCTTCTGATTCTTGGCTCTGATAGAATGACGTCCAGCCAAAAATTCAGTTATATTACCAAAAAAAGATCCCTCTATAATCTTAATCTAATCGATTCCCTTAACAAGTTGGGAATTGAAAAAATTTGGATAGATGGAGGTGTAATTGGCTTAGAAAGTCTCGTTCATAATCTTGAACTGCACCAATTAGTTAGTTCTTCTCTGCAATTGCCAGTGGGAACAGCTCCCAATAATTTTTTATTTAAATATGCCTCTCCCCGACTAAATAGAAAGTTTTATACTCGATATCGCAGGGCAAGCATTATGTTTATTGCAACGCTCTATTCTAATTTCATTTTTTACGGAGCAATAGAAGACGCAAAAGAATCATTTGCCTCAGCCTTTCAAGCTTTAGAATTTAATAAAATCAAAAAAAAGAATAATATCAAATTAATGGATTAAG
Source organism: Promethearchaeia archaeon (assembly GCA_046483985.1). Lineage (GTDB taxonomy): Archaea > Asgardarchaeota > Lokiarchaeia > Sigyniarchaeales > SOKP01 > JAWOCD01. The sequence continues at coordinate 81,755 of JAWOCD010000006.1, read as the reverse complement.
TGGAACTTCTAATATCTAAATATATATTTCTAAATACTAATTTTATATAAAAATAAACTTAAATAAAGATTAATTTATTAGAAATGTGGATATAAATTTAAAAACTTTTTAATAAGTGAATAAATCATAATATTTTGTATCTATATCAACACAGATATAACATAAAATGACAATTGAGAGTTGAAGCCCAAATGTACAATCAAGAGAAAGACGAACTTGAACGAAGAGCAATGAATTTAATTGATCGAGCAGAAAATTTAGTGGATGAAGGGAAAGGAAAAAAAGCTATCGACTTATATGAAAAAGCAGCACAAATCCATTTAGATCACGGAAATTATCTTAAATTAGATGAAATATATATCCGGATAGCCGACATCATCTCGCGTTTTAAAAATAATATCCAATCTGTATATAGACTAAAGTCTATAGTGAGGAAAACAGAAGAACTAAAATTATACGAAATATCCGCCAAACTTTTAATGAGATTGGCCGATATCTCCTATAAAATGAAAGATTGGGAAACCGCTGGAGAATGCTGGAAAAAAGCATCAGATTACCTTTATGAGTCAGATCCAGAAGAGTTCTACAATTTATCCTCTCTTTTATTGTTAAAAGCAGGGAAGGCATACGAACGCTCGAACATCAAAAAGAATCAGGGAGAAAGATTAATTTTAAAAGCTGTTATGAAGATGAATAAATTTGATAAACTCTATCAACAAGATGAGCAAAGAGCGCTTTCCTTGATTAATGGTGAGGAATTCAATGCTTCAGGAAATAAGTTTTATGAGATTTCTAAATACTTTGAAAAAGCAATCGAAAATGTAAAAGAGTTGGAGGAAGAAGAAGAGGAAGGGGAAACCAGAGATATATTAAATAATACCAAATCGAGACTTTTTCATTTATCAGGAGAATATCGGACAGTAGCCTCTCTTTGTTTACGTGCTTCAGAAAACCGGGAATTTAATAAACTGATAAAAAAATGGGGAAATGAATCGATAGATCTTTTTAAAGCATCTGTCAAATTTCTTAAGAAGTTCTTAAAATCTGGAGAAACGGTATATGATAAAGAGGATATATTGAGAGTAACCTTTGATACCATGTTATTATCGGTTATTCAAGGGACCTTAGGAAAGGAAAATATTGAACCTACCTCTTTTTTACTTGAGGGGTTAAAAAATAAAAAGTTAATAAAACAATTGAAGGAGAGTCCCTATTTCGAGGTATCGGAAAGAATTGATAAAGTGGGACTGGAAAATTCATTGGAAGCATTAGATCGTGTACAAATGGGCCATTTTGAGAAAGTTAAAAACCTTTTACTGCCCTACTTTAAGTAATCTCTTTTTTCTCAAATTTCTTTTCATTTGGATTAGATTAAGATGTCTTTTTTTCTAATTTAGATTAAAATCAGTATAATTGATAATAGAAGTAAATGAATAACGGCAAATTTGTGCAGATTTACTTTGTTTCAAAATAGGGTGGATTGTGTTTAAAATTTTAGAACTAATCGATTATATTTCAGCTTTGAGATCTTTCTTACGCCATGCCGACCTGAACTATAATCGCAAGTAATTAAATTCGCTTTATGAAGCTTTTTTACTTGTGCACTAATATTCGCTTCTGTTTGGTTCATTAAACTTGCTATTTTGGAAACATCCATAGGTTCTCGCTGAACCATGGTGAGTATTCTACGTCGTGTCTTACTCGAAAGAGCTTTTGCAATCAGTTCAATTTCTTCATCGGATTCTACCATGATGGACTCATCTTTATTCATTAATTCTAATCCAATTATCCCACTTTCGCTCATTTCCATTTTTTTTTCCCTTCTGTTTCTAATTTTGTTCTGATTATTATTATTTTTTATATATATTGTAAAAACTATGAGTTAAAAGTTTCAAATCCTTGTTTTCCATTTTGATTCGTATTTCCTCAAATTTTTGTTGATTATTAGCCATAATTTTCAATTATTTTTTTTATTAAGTATCTCTAACCTTTTAGGGGTTTATTCACTTATATATTCACACTTTTTTTTAAAGCAACCCTTTAAAATTACTCAATTTTCAGATTGAAACTCAAATCTTTACAAAATAATTAAAGAATTTCATCTTTTTATATATTATTTTTGTTTCGATAGTAATGTATTATATATTAGAGTTACATATTAATCATAAAATTACAAATGATGACAAAAATGCATCTTAAGATAGACTTAAATTAAATTAAATAAATAGATATTTAAGTAAAATAAATTTGAGGATAATTAATCTTCGTTGTCTAGAGAGGCAACATACCCCATATTTACATGAAAATAAGCTCTTTATACTAATTTTTTTTTAAAATACCTAAAGTATATAAGCTATACAGCTTTAGAGATTTCTAAGAGATTTGTTAACCACTCTAAGGAATATTTTTCACTTTTAGCCAATAAGAACTGAGATTATTAATATTCAGTCTTTATCTGGATAATAAATAGAAGATCAAAAAATGAACATTTGGATCTAAAATAACACAATCATTTATAAATTTTTATTATTTATTATTACATAAGATTTTATTTAGTTACAAAACTTACATAAAAATTAAGATTACCTTCTTTCTGCTTATGACACCGTCTAATAACAAAAAAAAGAAAAAGAAGAATAAGAAGAAGTCTGCGGTCATTACGATTCGGATTGATGCCGAATTGGATGAGAGATTAAATAAAATCAGTGATTCTAAACAATTATCTAAAGCTGCTCTAATAAGAAATTACTTAAATTTAGCAAGATTCTTTGTAATTGATTATAATTCAATAACTTCATTAAATAAAAATGAATTATTACTATTGAAAAGAAATTATCTTAAGGATCTTTTGGAAAATATGGATCAAATCGCTCAGATCGATATGGGAGAGGATTTAGGCCGGTTTATTAATGATTTAGCGAGGCTCCAAGGTAAATTGCCAGATATTGAATTCAAATTGGATATGTGTCAAGCGTACGGGTTCTTTCCTAAGTTCATAGATAATGAGGGATATATTCTATTTCCTAAACAATTTGGCACCAAAAAGTTCGTAGAATCTTTTGTTTGGCGTCTAATTACCATGGGTAATAAGGGAGATTTTGATAAGGACTATACTGAGGAGAATATAGAGGATAGTCGAAGAACAAGATCTAGTTATTATGACGATATACAGCCTGTAAGAAGAGATGCAACACATTATGCTTTTGAGTTTGCAAGGCTAAAAGAGGGAGAAAAAGAATAATTTTTCATTAAAAATTTAACAAATCCTTTTCTCTAAAAACTCCTTTAATCCAAATATCGGAATCATCATATCTTTTGGTCTATATTTAATCTCATAGTTTAATTCTCTTAAGATTCTTTCAATTCTAAAGATCTCCAGTAAATCTTTATCAAGAACAAAAGATTGAATTATTGCCTCTTTTATCCTTTTTTCCCATTTATCTAATATTATTTTTAATTTTTTCAGATCTTTTAGTTCTTTTAAATGCTTTTTCCTAAATATAACATGATATAAGCATCCCATCTTTCCATACTCTGTTTTTTCTTGCGATATAATTGAGTCCAATTTGTTAATAATGGTATTAAATTTAATATAACCCAATGAACGGACTAATGTTGCTAAATCACGCTCAATTGGGAATTTATTTTGTTTTTTCTTGGATGAAAATTGAGGATCGCCTTCAAAATCCAAAAAATAATAATTATAATCCTCGGGTTTATCTACACAGCCTCCATTTTTAGATTCTTTGTATAAAATCTGTTCCATATGAAGATCTTGATGTATTCGCTGAACCTTAATATGATCTTCTTCAGTTTCTCTAAATTTTTGATGGAAATATTCTTTAGATTTCTCTATTAGCTGGATTAATTGAGACTGATTCAAAAAATTATAACAATTCCAACGCTTTTTTTCAAACTCATTACGTATTTGATTATTTAAGTCCTCTAAAGCAATTGAGAGATCTTTTAAGAATATTGATTTCTTTATATCAATTTGGCTGAAATCCTTCTTGTTTTTATCGATTAATGCTTTATGCATTTTTTTAATCTCTTCTCCAATTTGCTGACTAATTCCAAAACTCGTATCACAGATTTGATTCATAGTTTCTCTTAAAACTTCATTCGTATTATGATTTGGCGAATCTTTATTGTTTTTAATGAGGAATTCACAAAACTCATTCAATTCAGTCCAAAAAATACTCCCAATATTTCCATCATTTTGAAGGTATTCAAGGATGCAGATTAACGTAATATTTTTATATATAACTTCTCCAAATATAGAAGCAGATCCCTTAAAATTGTTTTTCTTTAGCGTCCGAAGTACACGAGGCTCAACATTTTTCTCATATTTCTTATAACATTTAAATAAGTAGGAATTACCCTTAGAATCTTTCATATTTGATGGAATCTGAAACTTAAATAATAGATTAGTTGTATTCCCATTCCCTAATTGTTTTATTAAATTTTTATCGGAAAATCGTCGTTTTTTCCCTGCAATGGGAGAAATTATTGGCTTAATTATCGTTCTTAAATCGCTTTTAGAATAAGTCCGAAATTTCATATCTAATTTAGGATATTTCGACATATCGCCATAAAATGAAAATATCTTACTCCAATATTTTAAAGTATATTCTCCTTCTATTAAAAATACCGATGATAAATTCTTTCTATCCTTGGAGTTAGCAATATTCAAGTTAAATGAATGAGCCTCTTGGAAGCTTTCAATTTCTTTCTGTTTTCCGTTACTTGAGATGATTTCTTCCAAACTATTTGAAAAAACGAAAGGGATAAAATATTCTTGAAAATATTCTCCTTTTTCCACTCTTATGATACATAAAAATAAATCCCCTGAATCTTCGAAATGTGATAAAGAAATTGAAAAATCAAAATCGGAGAGGTATGATTTGTTCCCAAACCATCTTTTTTCAAATATCCATCTCTTAAACTCTCTTGAGTTTAAAATTAACTTCAGTTTACTCTGCGTTATTTTCATAATTGTTTTTTCGCTGCTCGCATATGAATTTATATTCTAAATTTAGAAGTTCAACTTTCTCATATAGAATAAGTTTTATTTGTATTTATTCGTTTATGTTCCTCTTAATAGGATAAATGAAATGATATATAGATTAGAGTTTTAAGAAATAAACCCTTTTTAGTTTATATAAGTGTGTTTAATGTGAGATTATGAAAGAAAAATCAATTTATCTTCCTATTGTGTTTCATTTTCATCAACCCGTGGATAATTTTCCTTGGGTTTATGAAGATTGCTATAAACAAGCTTATGCTCCACTAATTGCAAATCTGTATCAATTCCCCAAGGTCAAAGTGACGCTCCATTTTTCCGGAAACTTATTGCAATGGTTTATTGATAATAAACCTGGATTCATTGAAAAAATTAAGGAAATGGCGAACCGAGGGCAAGTAGAATTAATCGGAGGAGGATATTATGAGCCTATATATGCGGTAATTCCAGAGCGAGATCGGATTGCACAAATGGAGAAATTATCAAACTTAATTCGCAAGGAGTTTGGCTTGGAGGTCAAAGGTGCTTGGCTCTCGGAAAGGGTCTGGGAGCCCAATTATCCGTCCTTTTTAAATAAAGTTGGCTTAAAGTATGTAATTGTGGATGATAACCATTTTCGCTCCACGGGGATTTCGGGAGAGGATACATTATACACATATGTGACTGAAGATGAGGGAAACACCTTAAGGATCTACCCTATCAATGAAAAAATGCGGTATTTAATGCCTTGGAAACCCACCGGAAAAACAATCAATTATCTAAAAACCATAGCAGACAGAAAAGGGGATCGTATGGCCCTTTTTATTTCTGATGCAGAGAAGATGGGCGTGTGGGGATCAACCCATCAATTTTGCTATGTAAAAGGAAAAGGTCACCAAGAAGGAGATAACGGAAAGCCTTTTATCCCCGCATTCCTTGAGCAAATTCAGAAAAATGATTGGATTAAATCGACTACTCTCTCCGAATATATGGAACATTATTCGGCAAAAGGTATGGTATATCTTCCCACGGCAAGTTACGATAAAATGGAAGAGTGGGTTCTTCCAACGCATATTAGAAAAGAATTTGAAAATATTCGCGATGAATACAGGGAGGACCAAGATAAACAAGAGGTATATCAATTTTTGAAAGGAGGTTTTTGGAGATACTTTTTTGTAAAATATCCGGAATCCAACAATATGCATAAAAAAATGCTTCATGTAAGGGATAAATTAATTAAAATTGAAGAGCGTATGGAGAAAATTGGAAATAAACAAACACGGAAGAAGATAAAAGAAAAATTGCATCAAGTATGGGAAGAGATTTATAAGGCTCAGTGCAATGATTCATATTGGCACGGACTTTTTGGAGGAATTTATTTACAATTTCTTAGGTTCGCAGTTTATTCCCATCTTATTTCAGCGGAAAATATGATTGATGAATTGAATCAAATAATATATCCTAAGTTGTCTACATATGCGTTCATTACCCCTCTTGATTTTACAAAAAATAGCCAAATGGACGTCATTATTGAATCCAATATACTGAATCTTTATATTGATTTGCATGATGGTGGAACAGTTTTCGAATTGGACTATAAGCCAAAGAACTATAATATCCTAAACACTTTAACCCGGTGGAAGGAAGCATATCATAAAAAAGAGATGATTCTTTCTGGAAAGGTAAAAGTTGACAAATTTAGAAAAAATATGCTTCGTACCCAGATAATCCATAAAGAAGTAAAGAGTAACGATTTGGAACGAAGCCAATATTTTGACTATGGTGATTTTGGGGACGGAGCATTTAAATTGATACATAATGAGAAAAAGAAAAATATTGCGAAAATCTCCTTGGAAAGAGAAGGCTGTGTAAGGAATTTAAATTCAGATGTTCGAATTCCTTGTAACCTCGTTAAACGATTAAAAGTACAAGACAAGACAATTTCAGTTGAAATTGAAGGGAATATGGAAACAAAAGAAATTGGTTCAAAAATCCTTGAAAGGATGGAGGAAAACCTCGATTTGTTAATTGATCTCCCATTTTTCTTTAATGGGGATCCGGAGAAATTTGCATGGATAAAAGATAAAAATGCTGATGAGTTAAACTATGAGTTATTAAAACCATTTTCCTATAAAGGAAACGTTTTTAAAGCATTTGATGAGACCTATGATCTTTCATTTGGAGTTGGGATTGACAAGGATGAAGAATTTCCTGAGTTTATCATCTTTCCCCTTATTTCCTATGCGTATACGGATGAAGGATATAAAGAAATTTATCAAGGTATTAATCTGCAAATCCGATCAACCTTTACCCCGGATTTTAATTTGAGTTTTTGCATCAATTTGGATTAACAATATTTATTAAATATAGGATCATAGTCGGTTTTTCTTTATCCTTATTAAGGATAAAGTCAAATTAATTAAATAAGGAATTATCTATAATAGCGAGTGTTGGAAAATTAAATCATCAAGAACTTCAGAACGGGAAAATTGTTGTTACGCTTCTCATATGGTAAAAGACCGCATTGCCAAAAATTCTTTTATAAAAAAGAAGCGTGAACTACTGAAAAAATTACGAAACAATCGCAAAGAAAGCCTTTAATCCTTAATTTCTTCTTTTTATCTTTTTTTCAGTTTTGAGTTAAAAACTACAATAAGCTTTTATTTACTCAGTATAACTTTTTCTCTATTTTTTTTTATATTTGGTATCCTTAATGCTAAAATAATCTATTTTACATTTACTAGATGTAAAAGTAAGAGATTTTTTGTTGAGGTGAAATTAAAAATGGCAGATTTGTATTATCACTGTAAAGGAATAGAATCTTGGGGAAAATGCAGGGATGAGTTACAAAAAGAGATTAAAAGGAATGAATTTGTAAAAGACGCTCATGAAAAATTGAAAGAAAAACGCTTTAAAAGGAGATTCAACCGATAAAATTTATTCAATCTTCAAAGCCATGTTTCCCGACTAAAGGTACGAAACGAACTCCGGTTAATCGTTTTGATTCGAACTCATTTCCTACTCTCTTAATAATATAAAGACTTTGGCTATATTTCTTTGACCCTGCAGGAATGCATAATTTTCCTTCATCTTTTAATTGCTTCTTTAATGGACGAGGGATTTTTTTGGGTGATGCAGCTGTTACTAATATCTTATCATAGGGCGCTTTTTTTTCATATCCCAAGGTACCGTCTCCGTGAATAACTGTAACACGATCTCCATAGTTTGCTTCTTCCAGATTTTCTCTTGCACTATCTGCTAAGGATTTATGTCTTTCGATTGTATATATATGTCCTTGATTATCAGAATCATCAGGAGCAACAATCTCAGCACATAGAGCAGCGTGATAACCAGAACCAGTACCTATTTCAAGCACTTTATCCCCTTCCTCCAAATTTAAATTTTCACACATCATTGCATTCATGTGAGGGGCGCTAATAGTTTGACCTGAACCAATAGAGAGTGGTGAATCAATATATGCTTTCGATTTAGCTCCTTCGGGTAAAAAATTTTCTCGGGGTACTTTTTTCATAGCTTCAATAACTTTTTCATCTTCCAAGATTCCTTTATTTATTAACCTTTTGACTAATTTTTTTCTTTTTTTTTTAAAGCTCATTATATTTTCTCCTTTGGTCTATGATCTGCTCAAATTTATGTTATATCCTTAAACTTTTCTTTTATTCTTCTTTTCTTCTCAAGAGTATGCTCATCTATCGTGTTACCGCAATTTGGACAAGTATATAATCGATATTTATTCATTTCGCTATTGCATACTTTACAAACATCGTTCCCTTCCGTATTGCCGCAATTCGGACATGTGTGAAGGTATTTAACATCCATAATCTCCCCGCAAATATTACATTTTTCGCCATCATCTTTTTTATTCCGGCTAAATAAACCCATAAACTCGCTCCTCTTTAAAGTAATCCTATTTTTTATTGTCGTGAGATTTTATAAATTTTATCACTTTTTTTTACACTTTTATCAAATCTTACATTAATAAGAATAGGGGTATCCTTTTTGTTTCTAACGGTTTTAGATTTTATATCACATTTTTTTCCATTCAGATTTATATGTTTCAATGTTTGGATAAAGGAATGTTGTTTTCCCGAAATGAGGATCTTATCGCCCTTTTTCACTGGTATATTAATGTTCTCAATTAAGATATTTCCTGTTTTGCTTTGTTTATGATATGATTGAACTGTACCTAAATATTCTTTCTTGTAAGGAGAAATATTTCCTCTTCTTTCCAATTCAATATCCTCGGGTTTTGGGTGACCGAAATAAAATCCTGTATGAAAACCGCGATTATAAACCTTTTTCAATTCTTTTAACCATTCTTTTGCTTTTTCTTTAGTATAACAACCTTTATAGTAACAATCAAGTGCTTCTTTATAATATTGGGTAACAGTCTTAACATAATGGGCGTTCTTCATTCTACCCTCAATTTTGAAGGTGTCAATGTGGGCGTCAATAAGTTGTGGAATATATTCGATCATACAAAGATCTTTTGTATTTAGAAAATATTTTCCATCATAGATTAACTCATTATTGGAATCATCTATTATCCGCCATTTCCGTCGACATGGCTGAGTACAGTTACCTCGATTCGCAGAATACTTTTGAGATCCCATTATTTCTGCTGATAAATAACATCTTCCAGAAATCGATGTACAACAAGATCCATGAACGAAACATTCAATTTCCGTCTTGCTTAGCTTTTCTTTAATGGTCTTAATCTGCTGAAGCGATAATTCGCGTGCCAATATTACTCGTTCTGCTCCTAAATCTTCGAAAAAACGAGCACTTACACTATTAGAAATATTTGCTTGGGTAGAAATATGAAAGGGGATGTCTATTTCTCTGGCTTTTTGAATTGCTGCTATATCATGAACAATTACTGCGTCAATTCCCGCTGCTTGAGCCAATTTGAGTAAATTTTCGAGACTCTGGAGTTCGGATTCATAAATAAGAATGTTTGTACATAAATATGTTTGAATTGGGGGTTCATGGTCATGACAAATTTCCACAATCTCTGGTAAATCTTCTTTTTGGAAGTTTTGTGCATTTGCACGCATATTATACTCTTGCACTCCAAAATACACACTGTCAGTAAAATCTTTCACTGAATTGAGAGTGGCCCAGTTACCAACAGGTGCCAAGAGTTCTGGTCTTTTTTTCATAAATAAATTGAACCAAATTTTACTATTCTTTATATAATTAAAAACAATTATTCAATAAATTCATGGGGATTAAAATTAAAAAATATTAGAGAAGAACAATTACTCTCCATACTATGAAAGTGGTTTTATTTAATGGTAGTCAGAGGAAAGAAGGCAATACCACTTATTCGCTCAATCTAATTATGAATGAGTTGGAATCAGAAAGTATTGATTGCGAATACATTTGGATTGGTCAAAAAAATCTCCAAGGATGTACTGCTTGTGGAGCTTGTGGGAAGAATAAAGACAAAAAGTGCGTTTTAGAAAGCGACGAAATGAATCTATACATAAAGAAAATGCTGGAATCTGACGGTATTATTCTTGGCTCTCCAACCTATTTTGCTGATGTAAGTACACCTATGAAGGCATTAATTGAACGGGCGGGTTATGTATGCAGGGCAAATGATGATTCTTTAAAGAGAAAGGTAGGAGCTGCTGTTGTCTCTGTCCGAAGGGGTGGTGGAGCTCATGTGTTTGAAACACTTAACTATTTCTTTCTCATCGCCGAGATGATCGTTGTAGGGTCAAGCTATTGGAACTTAGGTTATGGGAAAGAACCTGGCGACGTAAAAAAGGATGATGAAGGGCTTGAGACTTTTAAAACTCTAGGCAAAAATATTGCATGGACATTAAAAAAACTTCATTCTTAATTTCTAATTTTCCTTTTCTTTTTTTTAATTCCTTTACTGATATATTTTCATAATTTTTCATTATATCTTACCCCCTTTAACGATCAGCGAAAGAAGTCCCCATCCCTTTAGGGTGGGGATGAATTTCGTATATTATACAAACATTTTTATATTTGGTTGGTATTATCTTAGTAACCAAGTGAAATAGTATGGGATACGAACTTGATAAAGGTGCTCATTCGGTGTATTCATTAAATAAACTACCATTACATCTGTTGTGTAAAAAATCGAAGAAAGATATTCGATACCGATGAAATAATCAATAGATTAAAAGAAATTAATATATCGTTAGCGGAAAAAAATGAGATTAAAATTCTTAACCAAGAAACCGATCTTGAACACATACACATTATATTCAAAACGAAACCAACGACCCACCTTACAAAAATCATCAATTCGTTGAAAGGAGTCTCTTCACGATACCTTTTTCAAGAATTTCCAGAGATAAAAGAAAAATTAATGGATGGGCATTTATGGTCTCCGAGTTATCTCTTGGTTACGACCGGTCAAGTTACATTAGATCAATTGAAAAAATATGTTGAATCACAAGGTGAATAGAAAGTGCAATTAAGTCAAAAAACTCGGATATATCCTACGGAAGAACAATTACAAGTACTTTGGAATAGTTAAAACATATCTGATATCATATCTGCTGCTCGTGAAGACCGTTTATAACTAATATATTCGTTTAAATTAAAACCCCATTCCCCGTTGATGAAATCAAGAATCCTGTTTACATATATGTTATTTCCCCTTTCAGACTTTAGATTTAAATAATTTTTTAATGTAATTACCGAAATTTTGGGAATTTTTCTTTTGGGATTAATTTTATGCAATTGAGCCAGCTTAGATATGAGAAGATAAGCTTTCCGAGAAGCATTATACAAATTTGAAATTTTGGACTTTATTTCAATCTCTTCTAATTCTTTTGTAAGCTGGGAAGAGATGAATGAAATCAATTGGTCTTTTCGCAATTTTCTTGGTAAAATCGAATTAATCAATTTCTGGGTTTTTTTCTCGACTTTTTTGTTTTGATATATTTCATTTATGAGTTCCCTTTCAAATGAGATTTTCTTCTTAAAACTGGACGAAAAGCCTTTTATTGTAACTTCTTTTGTCATTGTGTGAAAAATAAGATATTTTGGAAACAGACACGTAATAGTTTTTTTAATCTCGTTGTAGTACTCTGCTGAAATATCAATTACCCACCCCCTTAATAGGTCCTCTCTTGTTAATTTTGAAGTTTTGGATTCTTTATCTTTTAATTTTCTATTTTTTCTTAGTTTGATGCTTTGTATTAATTCCTTAATAAATTTAATCCATTCTCTAACATTTTCCTCATGACAATAAAAAATACATCTTGTATAATAGGCAACTTCTTTTTCATTATGTAATCTTTTCTTAAATTCACTGGTTTTATAAAAATTGAGTCCAAATATTTTTTTATTTCTGAATTGAATCAAATCTAAGGGATCCAATCTCCCGGAATCCAGTTTTAAGATATTAAAAATGGGTATCCGATTAACCAAGCAATAGAGGTACCTTGCAGCGTCTCTTAAATTTAAATCTTGGATTGATACTTCAGAATAATTTTCCATTTTGATTACTTTTCTGATTTTGAATGAATCATTTGATTTCCATATTGAAGTTGTTTTTTATGTATGTTTTTATTCTTTCGGTTGAGATTTCTTTAGGTCTTTCTAATCTTTTAATATGTTCAAGAACAATTGAGTTTTGAATCTCAACTTCCCTTATACTTAAGTTTTTTATGTTACTTATGGAACAAAAAACCTTATAGAATTTTAATGCAGCAATATGTAATTGGAAAAAATGCATCTGTAAGGTTTGAGCCTTAGTAAATCTTTCAGAATTTTGTACCTCAATAATTTCTGATAGATGATTCGATGATATCTTAAACTTAAGGCTCTCATCTCTTATTACATTATATACAAGATTTAGTTCATCCAAAGAATTATGCATTGAAGATAGAATAAACCTTTCGAAGGAAAGATCGTTTCCATTCAAACCTTTTGAATTCTCTAAATCTATTAACAAGTTATCAAAATCTACCAATAGGTAGGTAAACCCTCTTTCCTTTAAGAGAGAAATAAAATCTTCAGATTTTCTTCCACTACATAATAAAATCCATCCTTTTAATAATAAAAGTTCAGGTATGGAACTTTCATGATTATAGAATTTTTTGATGAAGCTCCGTGGATTTTGGATCTCTCCGAGAATTGTGAAAGTGTGAGTTTTTTCTTCCATTTGAGCTTCAATTAATGCTCTAATATCAGCCGCATCTTGTATATTTTTCTTTGTTAAATGAGTTTTATTGTAATAAAAAACTTCTCTAAAATTTAAGAGTCTCTCAACACTTAATAATAAATCTTCCATCTCCTTTCTGGACGTCTTCGAATATGTAAATAAAATTAAATATCTGTCCAAAATTGCTCGAAGAAGAAAGGGTCCTGCTTCATATTTCAAATCCAATATATCGAGTATTTTCATAATTCATTTTAAATTGATTTTTTTATGTAATAAGATAGTATTATTTAATAGGAAAACAAATTCATCGAAGTTTCTGGATAATTTTTAATTTTGCTAATCCCCTTTACTTTCAGTTATCATTTATCTATTCTTCTATACAGATTTTTAAAAACCCCTTATTTATTTTTATTCTTCCCTTAGATTTGAGGAAATCATGCGAGGATAAGTTTTAAAAATATAAATAAAAAATATTTCAAAATTATATAAAAGCTCAATTCTTAATTTAACGATCTGCGAAAGAAGTCCCCATCCCTTTAGGGTGGGGATGAATTTCGTATATTATACAAACATTTTTATATTTGGTTGGTATTATCTTAGTAACCAAGTGAATAGAATGGGATACGAACTTGATAAAACCATGAAATTGCTCTCTTTAAAATCGAGAGAATACAATTTATGAATAATGAGGAGGAATAAATAAATGTCTGTGAGAAAACTTTTATGGAAACCTTCTGAGGAATGGATTAACCAATCAGAAATTTTAAAATTTATAGAATTTATAAGCGAAAAGTACGGATTAGTTATTAAAACTTATGACGAATTATATTTGTGGTCTATAGGACACATTTCTGAGTTTTGGGAGGCCACATGGGAATACCTAGATATTATTGCTTCTGAGTCTTATGAACGGCTTATCGATGATATAGAAAAATTTCCAGGTGCTCAGTGGTTTATTGGGGCCAAATTGAACTTTGCGGAGAACTTGTTACGTTATAATGATGATCAATTGGCATTTATTTTTCAAGGTGAAGATAAGATTACTAAAAAAATGACGTATGCCCAACTCCATCAAGAAGTTGCGCGTTTATCTCAATCTCTGAAAGACTTAGGAGTTAAACCCGGAGATGTGGTTGCAGCTTATATGCCAAACTTAATTGAAACGGCTGTTGCGATGCTCGCTACGACAAGTATTGGGGCTATCTGGAGCTCTTGTGGAACGGAATTAGGTCCTCGTGCTGTCTTAGATCGATTTGAACAAATTGATCCAAAAATTATCTTCACTGTAGATGGCTATTTTTATAGAGGGAAAGAATTTGATACTATTTCTAAAGCGAAAAAAGTAGTCGAAAGTCTTACTTCCGTTGAGGAGGTAATCGTTTGCTCTTACATTTCTGATCATCCAAAAATTGATGATATTAGAAATTCGGTCCATTGGGACGATTTTCTCTCAGATAAATCTGATATTCAAATAAACTTTAAACAATTACCCTTCAATCATCCTGTCTATATTATGTTCTCATCGGGAACAACTGGAAAACCAAAATGTATGGTTCAGAGTGCGGGAGGCGTATTGATTAATCATTTGAAGGAACTTAAATTTCATACAGATCTAAAAAGAGACGACATTATTAATTATATTACGGCTCCTTCATGGATGATGTGGAACTGGTTAATGAGTTCATTAGGGATTGGCGCAACTATACTTTTATATGATGGAAATCCTTTTTACCCTGATTGGAAGACTATGTTTAGTTTAATAGAAAAGTATGGAATCTCTATTTTTGGAACTAGTGCATCTTATATCCATCATTTAAAAGGGTTAAAGGTGTCCCCGAAAGAAGAGTTTAATCTAACCTCTCTAAGAGAAATCTCACAAACAGCAAGTCCTCTCAGCCCAGAAGGATTTGAATATATCTATACGGATATTAAAAAAGACTTATTTTTTAACTCAATCTCTGGAGGTACAGATATAAACGGATGTTTTGCTGCAGCTGTTCCGATTAAGCCCGTTTATTCTGGGGAAATTCAAGGCCCAGCCTTAGGAATGGAAATTAAAGCATATAATGAAAATGCAGAACCCGTTCTTGATGAGCGTGCGGAATTAGTGTGTGAAACGCCAACACCATCAATGCCCATCTATTTCTGGGGTGATGATGAAAAAATGTCGAAATATAAGGAAACCTATTTTAATTTTTACAAAGGTTTGGGAAAAAATGTGTGGAGACATGGAGATTATGTGGTCTTTCATAGTGATAATGGAGGAATTACCTTTTGGGGGCGCTCTGATTCAGTTCTTAAACCATCAGGTGTTCGAATTGGAACATCAGAAATATACAACATAATTGAAAATTTCCCTGAAGTGGATGATAGTTTAGCAGTTGGACATAGGTTAGATGAAGATGTTGAAATCCTTCTTTTTGTGAAATTAAAGGAAGATTACGTTTTAAATGAACGACTGAAAGAAAAAATGAAAAACACCCTCCGAGCACGAGGCTCTCCGCGCCATGTTCCAGATATAATAGCAGAAGCGGCAGATTTACCATATACGCATAGTGATAAGAAGGTTGAAGTAGCAGTCTCAAAAATATTAGACGGAAAACCCATAGAAAACCGGAATGCCCTTCGCAATCCAGAATCATTGGGATTCTTTAAAGACTTCCGAAAAAAGCTACATAAAAAGTAAACCAAGATGTTAAAATGTTGATCAAGATGTTAAAATGTTGATCAATTTATGCTTCTAAAAGGGAAATAAAAAACTCAATTCCTTCGATATTTCCCCCTTTTTCCCGATTTTCTATTTTAACGTGACCTCCGTAATAAGATAATAATTTAAAAACAAAAATTAATCCTAATCCTAAGCGCATATCCCTATTAATTACGTTATATTTAATCCGATCAATCTCCTTTATAAAAACATCATTAATTCCGATGCTGTTGTCTGAAATTTTAATGGTAACGTAATGCTCACCACTTTTTGATATCTTAGACACTTGAATCTCAATTTGGGCTTCTGGATTCTTGTTATGGATAAAGCAATTACTTAGAATATTGTAAAAGAGTTCAGAAAGAGCCTCATTTGCTTTTACAAATATCTCTTTATTCTCGATTTGATATTCTATGTTTGAATTTTTATGCGAAAAAACTTCCCTTACTTTATTAATTGCTATTTGTATTTGTTCATCTAAGTTTATTTCTTTGACGGACATTTTTTTTAAATCTAACTTTGAAAGCAATTCAATATTGGATACCAAATCTGACCCTCTATTTACTTGCAGTTTTATTGTTTCAAGTAATTGTAATAAATCCTCTCTTATTTCTTCCCTAATATTGGTGGGAATCTTTAATGTACAAATTTCAGTTGCGCTTAAAATGGATTGAAGAATATTGCTGACATCGTGAATAAATATATCTTTATATAATTCTGCTTTATTATAGATTTTTCGATACTGTATATCTGATTTTTCCATTTGATATTCCAAAATGCCCACTAAAGCTGTCCCTAACATTGAAGCTGCCAAAAATAGTCCCAAACTCTGACGAAGCTCATAAGCCCATGGAAATCCTGCATTCTCTATGAGAATTGAGAGGATGCTTACAAATGCGATGATCATTGAGACGCTAAAAAAACCAAAAGTAATTGTTCCTTTTTTAGAGTATATTATTAGACTCAATGTAATACCAATGACGAGAAGTGCCAAAATAAGGACTTTTAGACTGAAAAAACTGAAAAAACTTATTAAAATAAAGAGTACTATTAAATAGAGCGTATTTCTATCATAATTATTCCTTAAAAACAGCTTATAATATTCATAAAAGATTGTTCCGGCCAGAAAAAGAGTCGCAAAAAGATAAAATAAGACAGTTAAAATTTCGTAAGCGGGATTAAATAATTCAATAACGGAAAAAAGAAATCCAATACTGAGAAACGCATACGCGAAGAATAAAATATGTAATTGATTTCTCTTCCGGATAGCTATGGTTATAACTATAGTTGCCAAAATCATAATGATAAATTGGCTGGTCTCGATTATTAAGAGTGAAGACGCAAATTCAAGGTTCATACTCGGATTATTAAAAATAAAGTAATTAGTTAATTTAAATCGTATAGATCAAAGAAATGAGAACTAAAAAATGTGATCAGTAATTAAAAACCTGACACTTAAATCATTACTGCCCACGGTGATCAGTAATTGAAAATGTCAGTAAATTCTCTCTTCTTCGGAATCTTTTCATCGCCGATCTTTTGACAACTGTTCTATAGAACAGTAATGAAATTTGACATTTCAAAAATGAGAAATATGAGATGCTTTCGGGATTTATATCTATTTATACAATCTAAATCTGTATGAAGAAGTGAAGGAATTACGTCATACAATGAGATTTCCTATAAAGCTCAGAAATTTGAAGTGCCACTGGGCTATACTCATCCCTATCAAGTGAAAGCCCAGCGGAAGCGGAAAACCCGCAAGATACTCCATAATGGCACAATGGCCTATAAGGGGAACTATTATAAAATAGATTATAAATTAGCGGGAAAAACCGTTGAGGTCCAAGAGATTAACAACGGCCAGTTGTTCTTGGTGTACCTCGCCGGCCTGCTAATTAAAGAATAGTGACACCTAGTGAATTTCATTACTGATAGGATAGAGCTGACAAAAATATATTACCTACAACAAAAAAAAATAAAAAAAATTTAAAAAAAAAGATAAGTTTCAATAACAGTTTACTTACTACTTATTCATTTATTTCTTCAGATAGGTTATTGCTACAAAATTAAAAACAAATTTAAAATCGAAATCTTCGATTTTCGCCTTCGCCTTCGCCTTGATCATAAGGATTTGCTTTTTCTACAACGACAACATTGTTTGCTTGAGGGCCTTTATCTCCCTCAGTGACTTCGAATTCAACAACATCGTTCTCATTGAGGGTTTTAAAATCGTCTTCATCCCCCTCAATTGCGGAATAATGAACGAAAACATCTTCTCCCTCTTCTGTAGTAATAAAACCGTAGCCTTTACGGCTATCAAACCACTTTACTGTACCTTCTTTCATTTCTATTCATTTATTTTGCAATTTTTGAGTATTGGTTATTTTAATGTTCCAAGTTGAACCAATCTCAAAAATTGGTGTTAAATATTAAATTGCTCTAAATGAGCTATTTTATATAAGAATTAGAAAATTATAAACTTTCGCCTTTAAAATGGTAATGCGATTTATTCTTTTAGCATTTGTTTTTTCATAAATTCATTTTAAAATTTTCTTATATTTATTCGTATTAAGTGGTAGTATGGGAGAAAAAAACTCATCTTTATACAAAATTATCAGAGAAAAGATCCTTGAATTGCAAAGAAAAGCTAAGTTTGAATGTTTACAATGTAAAAAATCTTGTTGCACTCGAAATATTGAACGGATCCCGCTTTTGAAAGGTGATTATGAACTGCTTTTAAATAATGAAGCAGATTTAGGAGGGGTTAAGTTGTATGAAACTGGACAGTGCCATTTATTGAGGCTATATAAAAAAAACCATTGCTACTATTATGATAAAAAAGAAGGATTATGTACCATCCATGAAATAAAACCGCTTTATTGTTTTGCGTTTCCCTTTGACTTCAAATTGGTAAATATGACATTTCAAGGAAAACCAGTCAATTTGCTTAGGTCTATTTATTTTCCAAATTCCTATTGTACATGGGTGGAGGAAGAATATAAAAAACAGAATTTAGACCAAAGTTTGGCGGAGGAAGTTAGAGACTTAATCCGTCAATATGTTCTTGAACAATAATTTTGCTTAAAATAGGTTTCCAGACAAAGATAAGATGAGTGATATGAAATGTTCAAATTTTGTTACATTGATAAAAAGTGATACTTTACAGATTTCTCTACAAGGAATTAGTTATTTTAGTTTTGCAACATCCCCTTATCATGCTCACCAACATGGCGTTGCTCTCGATATCTATCAGGATCTTTCTCTAAAAAACTTTACAGCTTTTAGTCCTGTTACCGGGGAAGTCATAGATACAAGGATCTTGAAGGCACCAACTCCTGGATTCGAAGGAGGGATTTCTAATGAATATGTAATTCTTATAAAAAATACAAAGGACCCAGAGATTATATATAAAATTCTTCATGTTAAACCAAAGGTTAAGAAAGGAACCTTCGTTAATACTGGAGATGAATTGGGAACGACGATTAAAAATGGGTATTTTGCCCCGTGGTCGAGCCCCCACATACATTTGGAAATTCGAAGGAAAGAAAATCCTTTCCGTGCTCGAGGAGGGGTGGAAATTCCCCTCAATTTATCTCACTTGTCGTTTAAGCTCCATGAAAAGGAAGAAAATAATCATAATTATACACCTCTACCTATTCCTGTAAAAATTGAGTCAATATATTCACAATATTATTTAGCAAAAGCATCCACTCGCTTTTATACTCAATTTAGTGGCATATTTGGTCTTTCTGGCCACCTAAAAGAGGATAAATGTATCTTAGATGGTGGATTTCCTATTTATGAAAAGGGGATTGCTCTTTTCAATCGAAAATTTGATAACGAATATTTACATAGCCCAATATATTTAGGAACAAAGGAAGTTGGTCATATAAATGGAGGGTATAATAATTTTTACTTTTATAAATTCAAAAACTTACCGCTTTACCTCGATAATAAAAGGCTAAGGGGTATTTCCTTATTTTTAGCCTTTCGATATCCATTGATAAAACTTATCCCCGCTAACCCGACAGAAACCACGCTCAATCAAAAATCCACCTTTAAATTGATGATTAACCCTAATGAGTAAAAATAATTCTTTATTTTACACTCTTTCTAGAAATTTAGGTGGAATGTAGTTCGCCAAATATATATCTCCCGAGCGATAGAAAATAATACCTTCATCTTTTGCCTCTTGCACCTTTATTTTCAGTATCACAGGAGTATCCGTCCTTCTTTTTCCAACGTTAATGCCCGTTTTCAAGTTTTTAGATAAATGCACATACTGGCGATTCTTTTTTCGTAAACCAGACTTTTGAATGTTTTTATACGCTTTTGGAGTTGTGCCATGGTATAAATTATTCGGTAAATTTTCTGCTTTTTGCATTTCAATTTTCTTATCGACACTATGACCATAATATGCACGGATTTGCTGTTCTTCAACTTCGAACCGTTTCTTATTGGATCTTTTTATCATCTCTTCGATGGTTTCCTTGGTAATGTTTCTTTTTTCATACCTATCATTTAAAACTTTAAGAACTTTCTCTAAATCTGCATATCCGTGGGTGTCTAACTGAATATTAAATTTCTCGGGATGGTGTCTTAACATGTAGGAGAGAAATTTGGACATTGAAACATAGAACTTTCCCATTATGAATTTCACCTATCGCTTGCGGGATTTTCTCTGAATATCATTAATTTTTTCTAGGACCGGAATAAATTCAAGTGGCTCGCCAAATACGGGAACATTATTAGCAGCTAATTTTTTAGTAACACGTCTTCTGTCTTCTGGACAATTAACCCTCTGAATTATTGGAAAAAGAGGTTTGTTGTATTTATGTCCTAAGGTGAGGTTTTCGATCATATTCGGTTCAAATGACTCATCTTTCTTGAGATGATAATCCATATTAAAATACCAACTGGGCAAATCCATGATAAGTCCATCTATTTTAGGATCTGACAGAGCGATGTCAATTATATCATGCATTACATCACTGTAATAAACTTGAGCGGAGACATCTAGAGGATTTTTCGAACTGGTTCCCAACGTAAAAAATTTCTCTTTTAATTTTTCTTGAATCTTAGGACTAAACGGAGGCACTTCCATCCCATATTTTTCGATTAAATCAACTAAAATAACCCCGTACCCTCCACTTATACTAAAAACTGCTAAATCTTCTAAATGAAATGTTCCGTAATTCTTTATGATTCTAGCTGTATTCAGAAGTTGTTCAAGTGATTCCACACTGATCACTCCAAATTGTCTGAACGCAGCTTCCCATATTGTATGTGTTCCTGTCACTGAACCAGTATGCGTCCTTGCTGCTTGACTTCCTTTTGTACTTTTCCCTCCTTTAAGTATTATGACTGGTTTTTTATTTTGTTTTAAAACCTTTTTTAAAATTCTTCCACGCCCTTTATCAATTCCTTCGAGATAGCATATGATAATATCCGTTTCGGTGTCATTGCTTAAAAAATAAAGAAGATCTACAAAATCTAAGTCTGCTCCATTCCCAAACGAAAAGACTTTCGAAAAATACAACCTAATCTCAGATCCCATATAAATTGAAATGTTGCAGATTCCACCAGATTGTGCAATAAATCCAATTTTTCCTGACTTGTTGGGAAAATGTGGACGCCAAGCAATTCCTAGTTTGGGATAATAAAGCCCCATACCATTAGGCCCTAAGATCCTTATTTGATCATTAGCTCTTTCCAGTAATTTCCTCTCTAAGGTTTTACCTTCCTCTGTTCCTGCATCGGAAAATTCGGCGGTAAATATACTGGCTAAATTTACTTCTTTCTTTGCACATTCTTCTATTACAGTGATTACATGTTTGGGAGGTACCGCAATAAATACAAAATCAACTTCGGTTGGAATATCTAACACGGAGCGGTATATGTTATCGTCATCAAAATTTGGGATATGTTGCACGGATGGATGAACAACATAAAGGTTTTCCCCTTTAAAGTTTTCCTGGTGGTTTTTAACAAAGAAAAAATCTCTTTTCTTTGACGGACCTATTATTGCAATATTTTTAATCTTATTCAGAAAGGATATATCCTTTATCTCTTCCAACTGCTTTCTTTTTGAATTCATATTCCAATATTATAAATAAAATTTTCAAATTAAATAAAATCTTATCTAAAATGTATTATGAGAGAAGATGTCAAAAAAAGATTGCATCGTGTTAAAATTCAACTCGAAAAAAAGAATGTTAAATGTCCCAATTCAGATATATGCAGCAGTGCAGAAAAAGCTCCACGCTGTAATCTGTATTATCAAAAATGCAAAAAATATGAAGAAAAATTCAAAAGTGGGTGAAACATGATTTCTAATATAATTGAAAAGTCATTAGAGAGATTAAGAAAGGATAATGAATCTGGCGCAAATGAATTTATAGAAATGGCCCTTGATATCGTTTATACATATTTAAATTCAATAGATGATGAACATAAAACTATAACAGTTCCCTTTCTTCATTTAGCAAAATCTATTATCGATACACGCCCGAGTATGGCCCCTTTACTTAATGTTTTTGGATTTTTGATTGGAGATTCCAATAATATCACCAAAAAAAGAATTTTAAATAATATAAAACATTTCCAAGAAGTTAAAAATACAATAACTCAAGACATCGAAAAGAATTTTCTAAAATTTATACGTGATTTTTATGGTTCCAAAGGACCCACTAAAGTCATGCTTATTTCCTATAGCTCCACCATCATTCGAGTTTTAAAGAAGGTCAGGAGTAAAAATATTGAATTATACGTTTTAGAGTCTCGCCCCATGTTTGAGGGACGCAGAACAGCTAAAGAATTATCATCTTTTTTCGAAACAAATTTAATTATTGACGCCGCTTTTGGTTACTTTATCGAATCAATGGATGTGGTCTTGGTAGGAATTGACAGTATCCTTAAAGATGGAACTCTTATTAATAAGATTGGTACGTATCCGCTCGCTGTTCTTTCCCATGAGAACGATGTGGATATTTATGCTGTTGGAAATTCCTTGAAATATAATTTAAACTTAACTTCCAAAGTGGGTAAATATTTTCTTGTTTAGAGTTCAGACTCTTGGCAATATCCCAAGCCAATTTCCATCATCGATAGATGGAGATAATTGGTTTTCCGACCCTACTTTATTTTATTTCCTCAAAACCACCTCGAGGTCATTTTCCCCCGTCCTTTTTTTCCTCAACCGTAGGTATAACATCGATATCAAAGTAATCCCATTCTAAGTTTAGGACGTTCAAGATTTCTTGGAGTTCAGAATGGATATTCAACGTTCGCTTGATCCGAAAGGACTTGCGCTCAGGATACAAGTAATCCCCGATGGAAATGCAGCCGTCCCCGATCAATTCCCTTAATCGCTCAAAGCTAAGCTCCATACCGTGGTCGTCGAGCATCACCCTCAAGAGTGCCAGCGCCATGATCCCCCACAGCACTATCGCCACGTGGACGTCGATCCTTTCGGGCTTCCGATGATTGAAGGGGCGAATGGAGAGCAAGCTCTTTAAAAGGTGAAATTCGTGCTCCACCACGATGGACCTCTTATAGATGCGGGCCATATCCTCCGCATCCAGCGTGAAATCGTCCGTGATCAAGGCAAATTTCCCGAACAAGCCCATCTTGTCCGCAACCTTCGAGTCGATGGGCACACAATGGATCTCCCCCCCATCTTCTTCTTGCTTGAAATAGGTCAATACTCGGTTTTTTCGGAGTAAATCTTCCACCAATTCCGATTTCTCCTTTACACTCTTTTTCTCTTGGTTGATTTTCCTGATTTCCTCTTGGATTCCGTTCAGTTTTTCCATATACGCTTGCCGCTTCTTTTCCCTTATCTCTTCATTCACGTACAGCAATGCCCTCCTCTTTTCTCCATACAACTCTAACATTACCGTTTTTCCTCTCAAGGTAGTCCTTCGCTGCTTATAAATGACCGGCAAGTCCTCCACGTTGAGGGGTTTCAGGGCATTCTTGATCTTGGTCATACTGGGACGGACGCTGGTAACAAAGTGGAACCCCCACCGAGTACAGAGCTCATCCAAGCCCTTGAAATTGTCTTTGCTATTATTTCCCTTGTCAAACACCACGTACTTATTCCGTACGCGTTTTAAAAGGGCTTGATAGGTATCTTGACACTTCTCAAGGACCTTTTCAAACATGACCACATCGGGAACATTCCCCGAAAAGGTTTCGAACAATAGCGGCAGATACTGATTACTCACGCCCAGCATCAAGTTGATCTGCGGGAGATCCGGGCGATGGTCGCGGCTGTAGCCGTGCGTCCGCCTCAGCGGCTCCGACGATTCTTCGGGGCTTTCTCCGGGTTCAAGCACCTCATCCTCCTCATCGGAACTGAAACAGTACAACGAGGTCCCATCCAAGATTAACTCGTCTAATTCCACGAAATTCAGCTCAAGCAAGTTTTTCACGAGTTTTTCCTTCATCAAGTCGAGCCCCGGATGGATGTAATCCATATAATTGTAGATGTTATCTTCCGTGAATTTCTCGGCGGGGATGTTCTTATCCAGCGAATAAAATGACTTGCTGTGGGCTACCCTTGCCAGTCGCCACTTGCTATACGCATTCAAGACGCGCTCGACGACGACCATCTCGAGGAAGCGTCCGATCTCCCATTCCGCCTCTGCCTCACTTGTTTCATCCAACACCTTCCGAAAGTTAAGCAATTCAAGCACCCTGGAGAGGATTAACTCGCCCGAATAAGACAAAAGGCGCTCATTTTGGGGCTTTTCCGAATTAAAATCAGATAATATCTCTAAAGCGGTTTTTTCGTTTCCTAAATAAACCGACTTGGTCTTTACTTTATCTCCTTCCCTGTAATTATGCCGGTAAGAGTAGTAAATTCCATATTTTGTCCTGTTTTTGTGTAAAAAGTATTTCATGTATAAATGTAGGACTAACCTATATATAAGTCTTAGGATCTTAAACTTCTTTAGATTGAGGAAGAAATAAGAATTACTTCATCCTACAAAGGAGAGTTTTAAGCCTACAGCCACAAAGCGACAAAATCATGACGGAATAAAAGAATGGAATATGGACATTTCTGGGTCCAAGACACGTCTAAATGTGTAGGAAAACAAGAAGAGAAGGAAAAAGTTTAATATTTTTCATGATTAAATTTAATTACTTTGGAAGTTAAGTTTAAAAAGTCATTTCGATAGGGAAGTTCTCATCGAAAAAAGGGATAAAAATGAGGTTTTTAATCCAAAAATTCAAAATTTAAAAATTCATAATTTTTATTTTGACAAAACTCCGCCGGAATATCTCTCGGGGATTATCTCTGATTTAGGAATATTATCTATTCGTCAATTTCTGAAAAAGGTGGAGGAGAGATTGTATTTAGAATGGTATACATCTCTCTTAAAGATTAATAATAATAATTTTAAAAAACAATTAAAGTAAACCAGATCATATAATGATACCTAATGAAAAGGAAAAAAAGCAAATTAAAAAACGCTCCCAACGTATGGTTAAACTTTTCAATTCAATCAAAGGGAAGCGTATGGGAGAATTTGACTTGAAAATGATTCCACCGTTTACAAAATGGTTAAATGGAAAAATGATTAAAGCAGAACGAGGATATATTGAACTTGAATTTGAAGTTCGCCATGAGATGGGCAATCCAACTAACTTACTGCATGGAGGAATGCAATGTGGAATGATGGATGATACTATTGGAATGATGACCGCTACTCTTGGTTATGAAGGATTTTTAATTACGTTAGACTTCCATGTGGATTATCTCGGAAAGGTGAGGATCGGAGAAAGTGTAAAAGTTATTGCGGAAATGGTCAGAGAGGGCCGTAATGTTGTCCATACAGTCGTAGAAATAAGAAATATGGAGGAAACCCTAATTGCCAAAGGGAATGCAAATTTATTAAAAACGACCTATACCCCTGACTATGTGAAGGAAGTCAATCAAAATAATAAAGATAGTATTAATCTGACTTAAACTCTCTGACTATAAGGCACGGAAAATAGGTAAAAAAGGGATAAAAATTGATGAATCCTATACAACGCAAACATGTGCGAACTGCGGGAAACGAGTCAAGCGGGAATAGTCCGAACGCATTATTACTCGCGAGTGTGGTCATAAGATGGATCGGGACTTGAATTCAGCCATTAACATCCTAGGCAAGTTTCTTATGTCTGCTGACCTCTCGCATCAACTCTCTTTGAAGAAGGAGTCCTTTTTGGATAGATGGAAAGGATTTTCTACGACATACCCCCCAAGATATGCCCACCAGCGAACGCTTAGTGGAATCGTAGGAATTCCCTTCCTTTAGAGAGGGGGGACTTCAATTTTTTGGGAGATTCTGAAGGTAAGATTTCTCACATTGACTACTCGCCTATACTACTTTTTGATAAAGATAAAATTTATTACCTATTTACAAATTTGTAAACTATCCTTTAAGGATAGAATTAGATAGTTGGGTGATGATTTTGAAAAAGGATTGGTATGAAGATAAGGTTTTTGTAATAACAGGGGCAAGCGGTGATATTGGTAGCGCTGTCTGTCGCGAATTTGCCAGATTAGGAATGCGGATGTATCTATTGGATCTTCCAAATCCTAAATTAGTCAAATTAGCAAATGAATTAAGGGACTTAGGAGCACATTATGTTGAAACCATGGAAATGGATGTGACTAATCAAAGCCAAGTAGAGAGCGTGATAGAAAGGATCGGCAAAAAAGAAAAATATATTGATATTTTGCATAATAATGCCGGAGTCGGCTCAATGTGTTCTCTAACAAATGGGGGTACCTTCGAAGAGTATCGAAAAATTATGTCCATAAATATTGATGGTATTTGGCTAGTTCTTCAAGCTGCACGACCTTATATTGGACGCCCAGCCCCTACTGATGGGGCTCCAGACCGAAGAGAAGGACAATTAATATTTACTTCAAGTTCTGGAGGAAAAACTGGAATCCCTAATATGGCAGCTTATACAGCAAGTAAACATGCCGTTGTTGGCTTAGCAGACTCACTAAGAAGAGAATATAAAATGAAAGGTCATAATATTCAAGTCATTACTCTGTGTCCCGCGCCAGTCAAAACTAACTTTTGGGAAGGAGATCCAGACACTGCAGAATGGGTTGAACTTTATGAGGATAAAGGAGGCCTCTATAAATTAGTGGAGCCCGAAGATGTCGCGTCACAAACTTTGAAAGCATCACGTAAATATAAAAAAGAAATCTTTATCCCTCGACTTTGGCATGTTATCGAAGCCTTAGAATTAATCTCTAAGGACTATGTAGCCAAAAAAATGATTGAAATTGAAAAAAGTAAAGAGGAAGGATAAGAAAATTTTAAATGTCCTATAGCAAAATTGAATTATAGACTAATCTTTAATCTATTAATTTTTAGCCGTAAGTTGCGCTGAAAGTGATTTTAACAAACAAAAGTGAATTTGAAATGTCAATAAATGAAGAAAATGCTTATAGAATCACAGAACGATTATCGTTTCCTCGATTAGTCGGATCGGACGGGGAAAAAAAAGCCAAAAAAGTAGTCTTTGATGAGTTTAAGAAAGCAGGATATAATAAAGTTGAAAGAGAACAATTTAAGACTTCATTATTTAATTGGATTCTTGCGCGCTATATTTTTATTCCAATTGCGGCTCTTCTTATTCTTACAACCCTTTCATTTTATTTTAACCATTGGGTGACCTTGATTTTTATTGGGATTACCGTATTAATCCTAATGAGGGTTCTTATTTTTATGGACTCCTCAACGATCACACTTTCCAAAAACGAGGAAAATAATTTTGAAACCGAAAATTTCTATACGGTTTTAGAAAATAAAGATCCTAAAGGAACCGTCATTTTTATGGCACATTGGGACTCCAAAAGTCAAACATTTCCCTCCGCAGTACGGATCTTAATTCTTGTCATCGCAGCTGTGGGAAGTTTTGCACTTTTATTAGTTCTGCTTATCTTAAGTATCTTGAAAATTTTTTTCCCGTTTGAGAATCCTATGTTAAACCACACTTTATTGATTATCTGTATCGTTCTATCAATCATTGGGTTATTGAATTATTTTAATAAAACGGGAAATAATTCGCCCGGAGCTTTTGATAATGCAGCCAGCGTAGGAACAGTTATAGAATTGGCAAGATATTATAAGAGTAATCCACTTGCTAACTTAAGTTGCATTTTTTTATCAACCAGTTCGGAAGAACTGAATCTAGGAGGGGCTAAAGATTTTATTCAGCGGCATGCAGATGATTTTAATAGAGATACCACTTACTTTATCAATTATGATGGGATAGGCGGGAGTGGTTTTATTCGGTTAATTACAAGTTATGGTATTCCGCGAAAAACCTCTTCCAAGGAACTTAATCGACTATTTACTGAAACAGCGGAGGATTTAGAAATCCCCCTTCGGGACATTTATCTCCCTACAGGAGCATGGTCTGATTTCATGCCGATGGTAAAAAAGGGATTTAAAGCATGTTGGTTAGCTTCTCAAGAGGGAGTATCGTATGTACATACTCCAAAAGATACTCTGAAACTGGTAACTAAAGAGGGCTTACGAAACGGTTTACAATTGACAATTAATGCAGTTAAGAAATTGGATAATCGGTATCAATAACTTTTTTTCTTTTTTTCAAATTTAAGTGATTTCTGGCATATATGCTCTATTTTCACTTTAAAGGATTTTTATCAGTAATAATCAGCTTTAATAAAAAAAAAAGTAAGATAATTAATGCTTTTAAGAAAGCGGATCGACCCAGATAGGTCCAATCCAGAGATAGAAATCATCCTTTGTACCTTCTCCGCTATACGCCCTTGCAAAATAGTAGTCTTTTCCGCCTGTATTTAATTCATCTGGATTTTCTACTTCTTCCAATGCACGTTCGTGCATATAATATTTCCCATCTCGTATATCATAGTCTGTATATGCTGTGCCGTTAATTTGTGCCTCATCGGAAAAGTTCAAATCGATTATTGCATCTTCAGATGTAGTACTGTTCCAAATCTCAGAATTTTTCCAGATTTCCACGGTCAAGGTTTCCCATTCATTCATATTTGCTTTTCCTTCCCATCCCAACTCCAAGCCATCCCGAAATAGTTGAAATTCAATATTTCGCTCACTCGTATTATTTTGAACCGTGGTTAAAGAATCATTCTCTCCCACCATCACTCCGTTGACTGAAAAGTTAACGATGGGGCGATAAGGTGCCCGTGTTGCGCATACTTTTCCTTTTCTTATGGATTCCATTATGCCATCTCGATTGAAATTCTCGACCCATGCACCAGTAAGTCCGCCCGGATAGGGGTGTCCATAACGAGGTGTCCAACTCAATATTGGATATTGATCAGGATAATGCGTCGCCTTATGACAGATTGCATGACCAGGATGTCCATCATGTCCATCCGAATTAGCTACTAAGCCGAATCGAAATCCCATCTTTAATGCATCTGCAGCGGAAATTCCCTTTGGAGAATCTTTATGAACATGGACCATGCCTAAATGATTCTCCTCTTGATCCGGCCGGAGAAGTGATGCACCGTGTACTGAAAATATTGAAGCAGTTTTCACATATTTTTCATTTGCTCCTGCCCAGTCCATTTCAAAATTGGTTTGAGTCAGATGGTGGGGTATGGCGATGACATGCGCATCATTTTCCTCACAATATTCATCTAAGTAGTTCCAGAGCTCTTCGGGGGAAGTTTGTTTACCGCGAGCTATTCGGATAGGTTCGTTTGCATCTGAAACTAATGTATAATGCCCATATCCGTATTCTTTATCGACAAGACCAAAATTTGTGGTCCATTCAACCCCTTGAAATGAGACAAATTCATTTTCTTTATTAAACCCCTCAGTTACCCGTTGGTTATGATCAATTCTCCATTGTGCACGTTCTTCCGTGTTTAACCCTGTCCCTTCTCCATGATCTGTCAAAGAATAAAAATCCAATAAGGCGCTATCTCTTGCGAATTCCATTACTTGTTCTGGTAAACCAGATCCATCGCTAATAAATGAATGTGTATGAATGTCTCCCCATAATAACTCTTGTTTTGGTTCTTCATTGAGAATAACGATGGGGCTGCTTATTGCTTCAAAACCTTGGTCATCTTGAACCTGGACATAATGGATTCCTGGGGTATTGATTTTCATATTAAAAGTCTTCTTTCCAACATCTCCTAGAAATAATGAGGGTGGTAATCCGCCAGTGTTGATCCAAGTACCATCAAAACGATAATCATCGGGAAGATCTTTATCCACAGATTCTAACTCGTTATTGGGGTCATCTAAATCAAAGGAAATTAAACTAAATGAGACTTTCCCCTTATATGATTTACTGAGCCGTTCGGACCAATCCCATGCTTGGACGGTAAATTCAAATTCCTCTCCAGATTTTTCATAACTGGGACAATGCACCCATAGTTGTACTGGCTCGTTATCAAATGCCACACTAGGAGTAATTATTAAACCAAACCATGTGACTAAGATCCCCATCAAGATTATAGTTTTAATGAGTGTATTTCGGTTACTCAATTTCTTTTTAATACTCTGGAAAAAACCTCTCTTTTCCTTATCCGAGTCTTCATTGTTTCTAAACTTCAATATAATAAACCTCCTTCCACAACATATGTAATATGATAAATTATAGTTGCCGTTAAACCTCCCACTGCTAAAAGCCATCCTAAAAATTGACCATACTTTTTAGAATCCTTCCAAATTATTATAATCCCGATAAGGATCGGAATTATGGTAAGAATCCGAACTGCTACGGCTAAAGCAGCACCTAGAAAAATCAGTATTCTGAGAAGAAGAGAAAAGGTCTTTCGAAAAATTTCTGATTGAAAAATTTTTGACATTTTTATTCTCTTTCACCTTTTTAGTTGATAAAAAGAAAATCATTGAGTTAAATGATTTTTTCTATTTTTATTTAACTTTCATCGTTAAATAATTTTTAAAATTTTTCCTTCTTCTTACTTCAAGAATTAATTAATCTATAGATTTTAAACATAAAAATTCAATAGATTAATTTAAAACATAAAAATTTAAAGGAATTCCTTAATCGACACTATTAATTATGATAATTTAAGGTTAAAGAACATTGATAAGAGAAAGTAACAAATACGCCCCTTTAAATTGGATTCTTCTATTGAGCAAAAATCTCATTAATCATCAAACATTAATCTTCACAATCAACATAATTTTTGAAATAATGTTTAAATTTTATGTTGGTAAAATTTATAATCTTTCGATTCAATAAAAAATTTAACATATTTTAAAAATAAAAAGAACGAGGGAAAAACAATATGTACACATTCGAGGAAATGGAGGAAATTCTCCAGAAACATAAGGTGAATTTAAGATTTCACGCTCGTGGCGGTCAAGGAGGTGTTACGGCGTCAAATCTATGTGTTGAAGCATTTACTGGATATGGAGTTTGTCAGCCTAAATTTGGAGCTGAAAGGATGGGCAGTCCAACTCAGAGTTATGTACGCCTTTCACATAATGATGATTTAGTTCGGAGTAACGAGCAAGTTTATGCACCTCAATTTGTCTCTGTTTTAGATCCTTCTTTATTAGGTGAGGTAGATGTCACAGCTGGTATGCCGGAAGGCGGGTGGTTAATCGTAAATACGGTATTGAATCAAAAGGAAATTCAAGATATTGTAGGCAGAAAAAATATCAATGTCGCAACGGCAGATGCAACCCGAATTGCTCTTGACATTCTTGGACGAAATATTACTAACACAATTATCCTTGGGGCGTTACTAAAAGTGTCTAATCTTTTCACACTAAAGCAACTCTCAGAAGCTATAATGAGACGCTTTAAAGATAAGATTGCCAGTAAAAATGTTGAAGCAGTGAAAAAAGCTATGGAAGAAGTATGCATTTATGAAACGAAATATCAACCAAATTTTGCGGAAGACACAAAAGTTGAATGGCAACAAGTCGCCCTGGGAAAACCTGGATTTAAGGAATTAGATAAAGCTGGTGTCTGGTATACCGATTCGGATATTATACGTGTAGGGAGTGATCAAGTAAACACGGGTTCTTGGGGAGAATATGATATCATTTGGGACGAAGAAACATGTACGGATTGCGGTCAGTGCTGGTTTATTTGTCCAGATTTTGCCATTCTCCGAGAAAAAGGAGAAGATGGCCTATGGCATATGGTTGGTATTGACAGAAAACATTGCAAGAGTTGTTTGAATTGCGTAAATATCTGTCCGGTTAACGCTTTAAGTAAAAAATTAAAACAAGGTCCGGCATCATGTGCCGTACCAGAGGAAGAGGAATAGGAGGTAGAATATAATGAGTATAGAACCTATGAAGTTATTTTTTAAAGAAATTAAAGAGCCAATAGAAACAGCTATGATTGGAAACTACGCAGTTGCAGGGGCAGTTACTCAGACAGACCCCGATGTAGTCTGTGCTTTTCCAATCACTCCTCAGACACAATCCGTTGAGGGTTTAAGCGATGTGGTACACCAAGGAAGGTTGGATGCTGCTTTTGTCAATGTAGAGTCTGAATTAGCTGCAATGAGTTACTCCACCGCAGCTTGTGCTGCTGGAGCTAGGACATTTACTGCAACGGCATCCCAAGGATATTTATTAATGCAAGAAGCCTTACCAATGGCGGTAGGGTGGCGAGTACCGCTTACGATGATGATCTCTGCCCGTGCATTCAATGCACCCAATCTTTCAATTTGGAATTATTGGGAATATACTATCGTTGATTATGGCTGGAATACTCTTGTGAGCGAGAACGTTCAAGAAACCTACGATGCAGCCATACTTTCCGTCATGATTTCAGAGGATACTCTCTTTCCAACCATGTTTGTTCATGATGGTTTTATTATATCTCACTCGGTACAAAAACTCACATTGATTCCCGATGAAACAGTTCGACAATTAACACCGAAAAGAACTCGACATACCATTACTCCCGAAAAACCAGGGACATGGGGAGGAATCGTTACACCAGACTATTTTCAAGAATTTCGTAAAAGCTTAGACGTTGATAAGGAAGATGTTTTAGATAAGATGAGAGATGCATTTGATCGGTTCGAGAAAGCAACGGGGAGAGAATATAATACAATTGAAACTTATAATTTGGATAATTCGTCCAATATGGCGTTTGTCACGATGGGATCTATGTGCGGAAATATTATCAGCTGGATGACTGAAAATCAAGATGTCGGATTAATTAAAATTCGCACTTTTCGTCCATTCCCCTATGAGGAACTTCAAGATATAGTCGAAGAATATGGATTAGAAAAACTTATGATACTCGAAAAAGTAGATTCCTTGAATAATTTATTACCACCCTTCTCGAGCTCGGTTGCGACAGCGCTTTATCCATTGGGCACAATCTTCCGCTCCTTTATTGTAGGATTAGGAGGAAGAGATGTGACCAGAGATGAGTTTGATATCGCGAAGAAGAAGATGAAAAAGGTGGATGATATGGATGGACGACTATACATGTACTTAGGTGTACGTGAAACAAAGGATAAAATTTATGGGGTGAACATGTAAAATGGTAAGTAAAGAAACGACAGTTATTAAAATGGATGATATCCTAGCACGGGATGAAAAGAGTAATGTTCTCTTCTTAAACTACGATAATGAAGCTTTTATGAATACTGGTATTCAAGAAAGCGGAGGAACGCCCCCATACGCAAGTACCACAACGGGACCGGCAGGAAAAAAAATTCCTGGAAAAGTAGGGATTAAACAAGATTTAGTTACTCCTTTTGCATTTTACGGTCAGAAAAAAATGTTTCTGGCTACTGCGAATCCCGCCTATTCAAACGATTTTATGGGTAAGGTCATGGATGCACTTAAATCTAATGGCTCTGCTTTTATTCAAGCTTATTCTGATTGTATGCGGGGCTGGCGACATGATGCTGGAGATGCGGTGAAAATTTCAAAATTAGCAACAGATTCTGGTTATTGGCCCTTATATACGATTAGAGTAGAGGATGGAATTCCCAGTTTCTCTTATTATCGGGGTTTAGACATCGATAAAGATAAGTTTGTGGAATATCTACGCTCAATGGGACGGTTTAAGCATCTTTTTAAACCAAGATTCCGAGAAAAAGAAATAAATAGGATCATTTACTACACAGAGAGACGTAATGAAAAGTTGAAACGGTTAATTGAGACTTTCAAGCAAGAAAAACCGCATGAATTATACAAAATCAACAAGAAAAAGCTTAAACCCCAACAACATCTATTACCTGGTCATGGTTTATGTCCTGGGTGCGGTGCGGGAATGGTTTTATTCCAGCTTAGTACAGCGGCTACCCAAGTTTCTGAAGATAATTTTATCTATGTCAACAACACCAGTTGTTCAGAAGTTTCCACATCAAAAGACAATGTAAGCTCATGGAGAGTTCCATGGATGCATCATCTTTTTGAATCTGGCGCGACCGTAGCTGATGCAATTTCAACTTCCTATAAGATCCAGAAAAAGAAGGGAATATTTGATGGAGAAATTCCGTATGTTATTCACATTGGTGGAGATGGTTCCACCTATGATATCGGATTCCAATTCTTAAAAGCAGCACTCATTCGAACCAGTAGTTTTGTTGAGATGGCAGATATGCTTAAATTCCAAAAATAATCATATATTTTTTTTATTTTTAATTACTGATCACATTATTTCCATTGAAATACTTGAGACTAAGATTTTCAAAATTCATTTTTTTAAGTTTCGAATATAATATAATGAAGAAAGAGAAAGTGATTTTTATAATATTTTAGCGATTCGCATATTTGTCTTTATAGAAATCTAAAATATCGTCTATTGCTTCATCAACTAAAGGGATGTCATCATCAGATACTAAATCTCCGATTAATTCTTTCTTTATGATTTGCAGTAATTGGTTAATTGATTTCACTCGTTCTTCTGACTCTTCATCTATTAATCCCAATAAATCACGTTTATGTTTAAGCTGCCATTTACGAATAGAACGCCATCCGATCCCTTTTGCTGTCATTTTCTCTATAGGTACATGTTTTAAAAAGATTTTAATAAAATCGTTGAAGATCTCATGCTGCTCTTGAGTCATATGCACATCTTTGAAATAATCTTGACCTTTGCGTAATGCTTTATTCTTGAAATTAGAATCTTCAAGCATAATTATCCCTTTTGGGGAAAAAAGATATTATATTATCCGTTAAATTATTGTTAATTACTTAAATATTTAATATAGAAATTTAAAAGGAGAGGATTCTTAGAATATGATAATAATTGAGCGAAACTACCCAGTATATACCATTATACTGGACAATCCAAAAGTGAAAAATGCGATTGATGGAAAAAACGCCCAGGAACTTGCTGATGCATTTCGGAAATTTGAGAAAGATGACGATGCATTAGTAGCCGTTTTATGGGGGGCAAATGGCACTTTTTGTGCTGGAGCAGATTTGAAATCTATAGGTACTGAAAACCAGAATCGAATAGATCCGACTGGAGATGGTCCTATGGGTCCAACCCGAATGCAGCTTTCAAAGCCAATTATTGCGGCGGTGGCGGGATACGCTGTTGCTGGAGGTTTGGAATTAGCTTGCTGGTGCGACCTTAGAGTCGTGGAGAATGATGCTATTTTTGGCGTCTTTTGCAGAAGATTCGGAGTTCCATTAATTGATGGGGGGACTATAAGACTCCCCCGTCTTATTGGATTAAGCAGAGCAATGGATATGATCTTAACTGGAAGACCTGTTTCGGCAAAAGAAGCCTACCAGTGGGGATTAGCTAATAGAATTGTAGAAGAAGGTACTTCCAGACAAGAGGCCGAGGAACTTGCTAGAAAGATCGCCCAATTTCCTCAAACTTGTATGCAACATGACAGGATGTCTGTTTATGAGCAATTTGGAATGGATATGCAAGATGCTCTAAAAAATGAATTCAAACATGGATTAAAGACTTTAAGCAGCGAAGAATATCTGGAGGGGAGTAAGGAGTTTAGACGAGGAAAGGGAAAGCACGGGAAGTTTGATTTAGAAGTCTAGAATTTTGAAATATTATTTTTTAGGACTTAAGTTAATGGAAGAGGGGATTCAATAAATAAAAACAATAAAAATTGGATTTCGATCTACATTTATGGAGTAAAAATAGTGTAGAAAAATATTTAAGAAAATAAAAACAATTTTATTTTATCGGGAAACCCCTATATTAAATTAATGAGAAAAAATGATTGTATTTAACAAGATTAGAGTAAAAACTTCAAAACGAGAAACGTTAGTGGATATTACCAGCCAAATCCAAGAGCTTATTGATGAGGCAAATGTTATCGAGGGAATATGTCGAATCTTCGTACCGCATACCACGGCGGCCATAACAATTAATGAGAATGCCGATCCTTCAGTAAAAAAGGATATTATTTCTCATCTAAAAGAAGTAGTTCCAAAAAAGTCAAGCTTTGCTCATAGGGAAGGAAATTCTGATGCGCATATTAAATCAACACTCACGGGTCCCTCATTGTTCGTTCTCATACATGAAGGGAAATTAGTACTTGGGACTTGGCAAGGAATTATGTTCACAGAATATGATGGCCCTCGTTCAAGGAACGTATATATTCAAATCCAAGGAGAATAGACGATATTTTTTCCCAATGTATTAAGTACCAAATTGAAATGCTCAACTATGTAATTATTCTTACAGAATATTTTTCATTATGATTGATGGATCTAAGGTTTTTGACGCGCATATGCATTACATAGGACGATTTAAATCCCGCGATGAATCTCTATTGGAATATATGGACAGATATGAAATAGATAAAGCAGCGATCACGACATTGAATCAAAATGCCAGTTTAAAGGCATTTTTAGCATCCAGTAATGGAAATCCAAATGATGAAAATGAATTAGAACGACATTTCCAACCAAAGCAATATAACCATGAGACAGTTAGAAAATTAGTAAAAAAGCATCCAGATCGTCTCATCGGCTTTTTTTGGTTTAATCCAGCAACTGCTGAAGAGCAAGATTGGAATGTACTGAAGACATATATCGAAAAATATGGATTTAAAGGGGTTAAAACGCAAACTTTCGTAGACCAGTTATCCATACCCGGAGATTTGTACTCCTTAGCTGAATTTTGTATAGACCATGATTTACCTCTTTTTATTCATTCTGGTTCACCGTTTTTTTTCCAAAACCCCGTCCGTGTTAAAAGTTATTATGATCTTGCCAAAAAGTATGAAGACCTTAAACTTATTCTTGGTCATGCTGCTTTTACAATGGAAAACACAATAAATCTATTATATTATTTCAGAAATTTTTCTAATGTATATTTTGAAACTTCTTGTTCAATCCCTTACGGTATAATGACGTTAATAAAGGCCATGGGAACAGACAGGGTCATCTATGGTTCAGACGCGCCCGCAGCCACCAATCCAGATATCGAAATTAATAAAATCAGAATGCTTAATCTCAATGAAAAAATTACGCAACAAGTTTTTTATGATAATTTCAATTCTCTAATACCTTAAGGGATGTGTAAAGTAATGAAAAAAGATTTAGGGATTTTTGATGCACATTTACATACTATAGGGAACTTCCTCCCTTCTGAAATGAGTTTAATCGAATATATGGATAAATACAATATCAAAAAGGCTGCGTTAACCACGACGAATCGAGCTGCAAGTTCTAAGGTGTATGCAGATAAGAAAGGAAATAAGACAGACACTAAAGGGAATAAGGTAAGCCAAGCATTTAAAAAATTTAAAAGAATGATGCCAGAGGGACAATTAGATCATGCTGATGTAAAAGAGATCGTAGAAGAAGTACCCGAAAGATTCATACCGTTTTTTTGGTTTAATCCAAATATCGATGACGATAAAAAAGCTGAAAGTTACGAAATACTAAAAGACCATTTTAGAGCGGGATTTGGAGGAGTTAAAATTCATTCTGGTATTCATTTGCTAAAGATTCCCCGTGATATCGAAGAACTGGTTTCCTTTATGCAAGATTACGATAAGGAAATCCCTCTTTTTATACATTCAACGCCAAAAGTTTCTTATTTTCGCGGGGTAATGACTAAAGATATTGCTAAACTAGCAAAACAATTTCCCCAATTACGGATTATTCTGGGTCATGCAGGATATGCCATGGAATATGGGATTGATGTTGGCTTAAGTTTGAAAAAATTTGAAAATGTCTTTTTTGAGACTTCTTGCAGTATTCCCTATGCAATCTTTAGCTTAGTGAAAATGGTGGGAAGTAAAAGGATTCTTTTCGGTTCTGATGCTCCTATAACTAATCCTCTCTCTCTGGAAGTCAATAAAATTCATTCACTCCCCCTAACAGATGACCAAAAAAGGGACATTTTCTATAATAACGCTGAAGAGCTTTTTTCGTGAAATCAATCCTTAAATTTTGTTTTTTCAGAATCTAAAATTATTATAAGGGTTTTAACAAAAGTTTTTATAAGTAAACCTTATGTTTTTTATATAATTGGGAAATTTTTTAAACAAATAAAGAGAGGTTCTAAATTTTCATGCCAGATAAAGACCCAGAGGATATATTTAATGAGTTAATGAAATCGTCTGATGATAAAAAAAAAGAGGGAGAAGATCTTGAAGAGGTTACCCAGAAACGCTGTGTTACGGAATTTTGTAATGAAGGAAATGAATCAGTTGATGATCTAATAGACAAATTTGGACCCACAATTCGGCAAGAAGTGGAGGAACTGCAAGAACAAGGGAATTTAGAAAATTATCTTAAAAATAATTTGGATTCCTTTTTTAATAGGATTTATGGTGCATGGGAACAATTCTCCGATGGACAAATCAATATAGATCAATTTATTCTTTCAGGAATTACGATTTTACGCAAAAAGTTCATAAGAATTTTCATAAACCCTTCCGAAGAAAAAGAACAAGGAAGAGGGGAGAGATCAACGTTACAAAATGAGTCTTTAAAGCAAGAAGAAGAGAAATCCTCATTGAATGGTGTGGCAATTCCTTCTTCGTTAATTGGAGAGACAACTCCATCGAAAAAATCACTGGAAGAAAAAGAAAAACCAAAGGAATCAAAAAATGGAGCAAAACCCACCCAAGCTGAGACTATTAAGAAGAAAATAAATACTTCCCCCAAAAAATTAAAGGTAAAAGGAGTTTCTGACAAAAAATCGCTTTCAATTTCCCCTAACCCAAATGCAACTAAATCAAAAAAACAGAAAAAACCAAAACCCCAAAAAAAGCCCTCTAAAATTGAATCCTTAGCACCTGAACAAAAGACAAGGTCTCACATGGAATCCATAAAAACAATAGCCAAAGAACTTGATAAACCGGCTGTTACGCCGATGAATTATGAGAAATTAGATAAACAAGAGTTGAAATCTGTGAATCTTGGCTCTACAGTTCCTGGTTCTCCACTCTATGACGAAATACAGAGGATTAAAGACCTTATTTACGAAGAGAAGTTTGATTACGCAATGACAGAACTAGAAAAACTCAAAAATTACGCTCAATCTAAGGAAGAATTAGATACTGCTCTTGAGAAGATTGAGGATATTGCTACGAATATTGGAATTTATCGATCAATTAACCGTTCCATTAAATCAGGAGATGAAATGCTTAATAAGCCTGAAAAGGCCATCAGAAAATACGAAAAAGCGCAGAAGTTTGCAAAAACCATTGGAGATACCCATTATATTAATTTAATTGCGGATAAAATTTCGAAAGCGAATGAAAGAGTTATCTTTCTTAAGCAGAAGAAACGAGTTCAAAAGGAAAAAAGTGATAAATTGAAAGATTTGATCAAAAAGAATGTGAAGCGGTTAAGCAAGGAAGAGACTTTGATGAGTTTGGAAGATATACGGAAGTATTGTAATATCCCCTCGAAAAAATTGGAATTCGTAGAGGAAATTATTATTGAAATGATTAAAAATAAGGAAGTTTATGGAAAATATTTCACTAGCTCCCAAAAAGTGATGTTTGATAAAGAAAATAATAGAGAATTTTTAGTATAGAAACATTCTATAAGAATTTCTTAATATACCATTCACAAACCATTCATATTAATTTATCGTGGATGGAAAATGTTGAAAAGATTATTCAATTGAATTTCACATATTTCTGTCGATTACATAATCTTTTTGAATTATTAATGGAATAATTAAAGCTCAGTTTCCATATTTTTGCTTTAATAATAATATAAATAAAATAGGTTAACTTTTTAGTAATCAACAAAATTATGACCGATCATAGAGGAATAAAATTGAATTATTTAAGGGATAATAGAAACTTGGAAGAACAGAATTGGCAATTAATGCAAGTCTCAGAGGTTGGCGACAAAATTATTGAAAGGTTATTATCTAATTTAAAGACCAATTTATCAGAACATGTGTTTATATCCTTAGAGAGTTTGCTCAAAATTGGAAAAAAGGCAGGGACAGCGGTTGAAAAATTTCTCAATCTTCATTCCAAATCAGATGAATATCATATCTCTTTAATCAAGAAACTCTCAGAAATCTTAAAAGACGAGAAGGTGAATTCCAATTTATTTAAGTTATATCATCCAGATTTTAATATTCGTGCAAGATCCTTTATGCAACTCGATAAGAAAGAAATACTAAATAATTTACCACTTATAACCCCCTTTTTAACCGATCCGGATGATTCTGTACGGTATGCCTTAATTAGAGCCCTAATTTCTCATAATCTGGTGAATCATCATAATTTTAAACATCTATTGGAAAAGCATTGTGAAAGAGAATCTAATTCTGTTATAAGGAAAGAGATTCAAGAAAATTTAGCTATATCTTGAGCAATATTGAGAAAAACCAATTCTTCTTTTCTTTCTTTTAAACTTTATATCGCCTAATCACTTCTTTGTAATAATCTATTTAGATATGGAATTACTTTTTTTTTCCAAAATTCTCGATGAATTACGAATCCATTGCCCTTTAGGGCGGTGGGAAGTGCTGGCAGATTTCACATCTATTTTTTCTTTTTTTTTTTGAAACTTCTTCCGCTGTGGGACTTCTTAATTCATTTGCAGTACAAACAAATAACACGTGTTTATTTCTCATTCAAAAATTACCTTCTCGATTAAAGCAAATTAATTCTATTATTTCGCTTAAAGTTTTGCAAATTTTTTTATTTAGCAAACATTATGTTAATCCAAATATAATACAATTAAATCAAAAAGGTTTTTAAAATCAATTGAATCCCCTTATATTAAATCAAAATACTTGTAAAAACGCGTCATTTGATGATTTAATTGCCTTAGCTAAGGATTTTGATGGCTTGGAATTAAACTTTGAGAAACTGAGTGACTTAGAAAGTCAGGGCTATAGCAAGAAAGAGATATTAGAATCCTTAGAAACCTATGATCTTGAAGTAGCAAGCATATTCAAATTGAAAAATTTTACATTATGCTCTGAGAGAACTTTTAAAAAAGAAGTTATTCCTAAGTTGGAAAAAATGCTGAAATGGTGCTACAAATTAGGTTGTTATCTTATTCTTGTTGAGCCTTCAACGTTGGAAGGATTTGAAAACCCTCACCGAATTCCAAAATGGCGAATTATAAGAAGAAGTAAGCAAAAGTTGGAAAAGATTTGCAAAATCGCCGACGATTGGGATGTAAAAATAGGTTTTGAATTTGAATATTCAAAGATGAGTTCGATAAGAACAATTTCTCAGAGTAAAAAGGTTTTAAAGCCGTTGGCGCATATAGAAAATTTAGGATATATCATTGACGTTTTTGAATTTGCTAAAAGTGAAGGGAAGATCTCTCAATTATCAGATATTATTTCATTAATATACCTCGTTCAATTATGTGATTTAAAATATACCTCTCCAAAAGAATTAATCAAGACGAGTAACAAAGGAAGGCTTCCTCCTGGAAAGGGAGATTATCCGATTAAAAAGTTTATCAAGTTCCTTAGAAAAAGAGATTATCAGCGTCCTTTTTCCTTTGAACTCTATGATTATGACTGCTTGAGAAAATTAGTGAATTTACGTAAAAAATTTCGACAATATTTATAGATTCAATTTAGGATAAAATTAAAAATGATAAATAGATTAAAAAATTAAATAAGAATTTATCCTATTTTTCTTAAAGGATAATTTGAAATAACATTCATAATAATATTTTAATATCATCTTAAATAATAAGAATATTTGATCAGAATGCCAAACTACCATTATGCTTTCATAATTATTCATTTATTTGATAAAATGGTGAATTAGAATGCCAAACTACGATTATACTCTAAAAGTACTTTTACTTGGTGATGCAAGTGTGGGTAAAACCAGTTTTACCAAACGTTATGTTTACCAAGTTTTTAATCCTGGCGAAAAGCTTACTATTGGAGTAGATTTTCATGTTCGTGTTAATATAGTTGATGATCTAAAAATAAAGCTTCAAATTTGGGATATAGGAGGAGAAGAGCGATTTAGGTTTCTTCTCCCTACATATGTGTTAGGCGCAAATGCGGCTTTCTTATTATATGATATTACCCGATCATCAACTTTAGATAATATTCCTAAATGGGCAAATATTGTTCGTTCCAAGGGCGGAGATATACCAATTATGTTAATTGGTGCAAAATTAGATTTAGCCGAAAATCAACGAGAGGTTCCCCGTGAGCTAGGTATCCAAATTAGTGAAAAGCATGATTTTGCTGCATTCTCAGAAATATCTTCAAAAGAGAATATAAATGTGAATAA
The DNA here is from genome assembly GCA_046483985.1 of Promethearchaeia archaeon. Lineage (GTDB taxonomy): Archaea > Asgardarchaeota > Lokiarchaeia > Sigyniarchaeales > SOKP01 > JAWOCD01. The sequence continues at coordinate 39,187 of JAWOCD010000006.1, read as the reverse complement.
ATCATTTGATCTGCTTACTAAACTCACACTGGAGCGGATACAAGAACGAGAAAATGTAGAGACAGCATAGTAGGTGGATAAATATGGATGACAGCGACTTTTTACCTTTAAACTCTCTGTTCGATGCGATAGGAATAATTGAGAAGGGTATATCTCGTATTTATCATCATCTCTTATTATATAAGAAAATAGAGAATCTGAAAAAAGTCTGTAATCAATATGATTTAACATTAAAGCGTGGTTATAAAATTGCTTCGGTGCTAAATGATTTAGAACTGGTTCAAATTTATGATCGTCCTATGAAAATTCATCTCAACACACCTGTGATTCCCCTCTGGCAAAAAATAGTTAACAACCGAATCGAAGAATTACGGATAAAATTCCAAGAAGAAAAAAAACGATGCGAGGAAACACTCGAAAACTTTTTTGAAAACTATAATTTAGAAGAAGAACAATTGCCCGAGCAAGAACCAGTTGAATTCATTAATTACAGGTGGGAGAGTCTGGATGAGATTCTTTATCCGTTTAGCGTTCCAAATAATACTCATACCAAGATTGCGGTGGGTATTCGTTATGAGAACCCTTTAGCTGCAAAGATATTGGAGGACTCAGAAGATTCCTTGACGGACGAATTAAAAAATGTAATACTGGAGGGAATAACAAAGATTAAAGATGATCTTAAGACCCTCATAATCCATATCATTTTTAACGATGAAATTCTTGAAAACCTCCTACAGAGCAAGGAGTTTAAAATATTGAGTCCATTTATTAATAAAATAGAATTCTCTATTAAAGAGATCAAAGTTCATATTACAAAAGAGAATTTTAGTAATTTTATTTTAACTCAAGGAGAACTGATCCAACCCAGTTTTGATCCGTCCAATCAGCTGATTGGTTCCTATATTTCACGAAATCGGAATATATATCAAATTTTTGAAGGGAAGTTCTCTGAAATCTTTAAAAATGGAAACCCAATTGATGAATATCTTAAAGAACACCCCAAGCTGAATGTGGATTCTTTAACAGATAAAAAGAAGCTTGCTCTCTGTATCCTTTAAATATTTCTCAAGAACTGGGTATGAATTTTTAAGATATATTAGCATATCAAAGATTAAATTGTCTCTGTTCATGGTGTGAGGAATTTATTGATAGAATTCCCTTGAAAATAAAAAGTTGTTACTATTAGATGAGGTGTATCAATGTTTATTCTCTGATCTGTGATAGAACAAGATAATGGATAAAACTGGCTGATTAACAGAATATTAAGCTTCTGTGGGGTTTTTGCATTTAATTTTTATGGATAAAATTGAAAAATAATTTTCCTACACATTAACCTAGTTTATTGCCGAGATTTACGGGAATGACAAATTTATTGAGGATATTAGTGATTACCCTTATCGAAACTCGCTTAACTAACTCATTCTTTCTAAAATGATGATTTATAAGGTTCTCTAAGGTTTTTAAATTTGATCCGGTCATTAACAATTCTACATTTTTGAGACCACTTACTTGGTAAGCATTTAAGACATTTGGACAATCTTCTGCAAATTGAAATATGGTTTTTGGTTTATCGGTCTGCAGATCTACTCGAACGAGTACATTTTGGAATTTTTTTATATTAATTCCCGCTTGAAAATCTAATAATCCCGTTTCCATAAGTTTTTTAATTCGGAGTCCTATCGTTGGTTGGCTGCGTTTTACTTTTTTTGCAATTTCGGTATGAGTGATATTTGGTCGATCTTGGATGATATTCATTATTTTTTTATCAATCTCATCCATTAAAAGAAATTCCGACATTTTTATTTTCACTCCCTCTGGAAAAAAAACCAAACCAAACCAAACAAAAAATGCATTGGATTTGATTTTTTCTAAAATGATTTCAGAGCTATTATTATTATAGTTTCATTTAAATATGTTTTCATCTTTTTAAAAATCTATTAGAATCGCTAAAAGGGCCCCCACACATTTTAAAAGACGTAATTTTGCGTATAGATAATGCTTTCTCGCGAATCTTTAAATAATCTCAGAAATTATTAATGAAATTAAATGATTTATAAATCTTAAGTTTAAAAACATTGTCTGAAGACTTTAAGCCCAGAAAAGTCTTGACTGAGCTATATGAAGAGGGAAAACTCGGTAAGAAAACTGGTGAAGGCTTCTATGATTGGCCCGACGAGGTTTTATTTTATTCTAAATAAATCATGTAGGAATCAATTTCTATATGGAAAAGTTGAAATTTTTTCATTTCATTTTTCAACGTTCTAAAAACTTAGCTATATTTTTTGAAAAAAGTTCATTAGAATTCAAATAAATGAAGATTTTTCAGATTATTTTAAAAACATTTTAGAAATGTTAAAAAATACCAAGAAAAACTAAAAATATTTAATTAGTTCTTAATTTAGTATACAAAAGTAAATAGAAAGATAATTATATTAATATCGGTTGTAAAAAAGTGAAAGGCGACACTAGACCAATAAAAGGAGAACTTAAGGAATATCATAAAGATGTTGAGGTGCATAAAGGGCTTGTAGGTGTATATGTGGATGAAAGTAATATCTCCTATATTGATGGAATGAAAGGGGAACTTTATTACCGAGGTTATCCTATAGAAGACCTTGTGGAGAATTCCAGTTTCGAAGAAGTGTCATATTTGTTAATCTATGGAAAGTTACCCACCAAGAATCAGTTACAAAATCATAAAGATTTACTTATTAAAGAACGAGACATTCCAGATAATGTTTTACGGATCCTCAAGTCGTTCCCAAGAAACACCACACGGATTGAGTTATTAAGAACTGCTATTTCCGCTTTGTCATTATATGATCCTGAGGATTATATTTATACAAAGGAGGCGAATATTAGGAAAGGATTAAGAATTATGGCAAAGATTCCTACGATTATTGCATTCTCTCACCACATCCAACAGAACCAACCATTAGTTGAGCCAGCAAATGTTCTTTCTCATGCAGGAAACTATTATTATATGATGACGGGACAAGAACCAACTAAGGAATTTGAAGAGACCTTTGATAAGATCTTGATGTGCCATGCTGATCATTCAATTAACGCTTCTACCTTCGCTTGTAGAGTTACTGTATCCACGCTTTCTGATCTGTATAGTGGCATAACTTCTGCAATTGGTACGTTAAGAGGACCACTACATGGAGGTGCTAATGAAAAAGTTGGAAAATATATGTTTACGGAAGTTAAGAAGAAGGAAAATGTTATCCCGTGGGCTAAAAAGAAGCTGGCGAATGGAGAAAAGATAATGGGATTTGGTCATCGAGTTTATAAAACTTGGGACCCGAGGGCAATCATATTACGAAAATTCTCTAAGAATCTAATTGAGGAATATTTAAATAATGGTCAAATTGACCGGATTGACACCAGCACAACCAATTCCGAACTTGCTCACGATCATAGTGAAGTTGACTATATATTTGAAATGACGGAAATTCTCAAGGATTGGATGATAGAAAATAAGCATATTTATCCAAATGTCGATTTATACTCTGCGGGTCTATTACATACCTTAGGAATCCCGATTGAAGCATTCACACCCTTATTTGCAGCTTCACGGAGTGCAGGATGGATTGCCCATGCTGTAGAGCAATTAGAAGATAACAAACTTATCCGCCCACGCCTGAAATATGTAGGAAAGTTGGATAAACAGTATAGGGATATTTCCGAGCGTTCCTAATTTCTTTTTATTGTAATTTATCATATTTTTTTTATTAAATACATAGACCTCCTTACGAGGAAATTTCACTCTAAAAATTATATCCTTATTCTCAAGTTTTTAAAAATCTTTTGTAACAGTATTGTTACAAATTGAGAAAATCTTCTTGTTGATTTCCCACCCTTTAACTTTGCAGATTGTGCCCAAGGTTTTGGTTGTTATGGTGAAAAAGTAGCAAAACCTCAAGAACTTTACGAAATTTACGAAGAAAATTGGTCCCGACTACATCTTTGATTGTGTGGGTCTCCCGGAAACATTTATGAACTCCTTGAAACTTATAAGAAAAGGAGGAACGATGGCTTTACAATCAAATGTTCTTGAACTATACATATGGACTATTATTGCATTAATAACCGAAAAAAATAAGTCATGCCTAGATCTTTTTATAATGTGTAAAATTTATTAATTTTTATTTAAAGAAATAAAAACAAATTGATTTGATATGGCTCAGAATAGTAAATTTGTGTTCGTAACCGGCGGAGTCATGTCTGGCATTGGAAAAGGCGTTGTAACGGCAAGTTTAGGAAAGATTCTTCAATTTCGCGGTTTTAATGTTTCGGTCGTGAAAATAGATCCTTATTTAAATGTGGATCCCGGGACTCTTAATCCTATTGAGCACGGAGAGTGTTTTATTACCGAAGAAGTATGGGATTTTAAGCCAGTTCCTTCCGCTGTGTCCGAGTCCGAAGATACCGCATCAGAAGAACGGGTGTATCGTATTAGTGAAATTGACCAAGATTTCGGCACCTATGAGCGTTTTCTTGGTATAACTATTCACCCTAGCCATAATATTACTAGTGGCCAGATATATTTATCTACCATTCTTAGAGAACGAAAAGGGAAATTTCTCGGCAGAACTGTTCAGATTATTCCACACTGCACGAATATGATTAGAAACCGCCTAATTGAAATTGCAGATAATGAAGAATTGGACGTTTTACTTGTCGAATGTGGGGGAACCGTCGGTGACTTAGAATCTAGTATTTTCTTGGAGGCTTTCCGCCAAATTCGGTTAGAACGTCCTAAACATAACACGGCATTTGTACATGTCACATTAGTACCGTATTCCAAGGCCGTAGGACAACAAAAATCAAAACCCACCCAGCATTCCGTAAAAATGCTGCAAAGTGCTGGTTTACAACCAGATATTATTATCGGAAGAAGCGAAGAACCCTTGGAATCCGATATTAAGTCAAAAATATCCCTTTTTTCGAATGTTCCCGAATCTGCAGTGGTTTCCAATCCCGATCTCGAATGCATCTATGAATTACCGCTTTTATTCGAAGAACAGAAATTGGGAGACTTATTATGCGAAAAACTTGATTTACGGGCCAAATTAGTATCCTACAGTAAAGTAAATAACTATTCTGAGTGGAAAAAGACTGTTGACTTGTTTAAGGGTCCTAAAAAGTCCGTGAGAATCGGAATGCCTGGGAAATATTTTAATATTTCAGACTCCTATATTTCCATTAATGATGCATTAGAGCATGCTGCGGCCCATGAAGGCTATGAAGCCAATTTAAAAATGATAAATATAACTCCCAATACAAATGTTGAACAACAATTAGCTGACTGCGACGGAATACTCTTAACGCCTGGGTTTGGTGAAAGAGCCGTAGAGGGAATGATTGAATCTGCCATATATGCCATAAAAAACAAAATTCCCTTTTTGGGGATCTGTTTTGGAGCGCAATTATTCTATATAGCATTCTGTAGAGAGATTTTAGGGTTAAAGAATGCTAATTCCACTGAAATTGACCCAGACACTCCTTATCCGGTGGTGGATCTATTGGAATCGCAAAAAGATATAACAGAAAAGGGAGGTACCATGCGTTTAGGAGGAATTGAAATCTCAATTGAAAAAGGAACCAAACTATATAAGGCATATGGCAAAGAAAAAATTACAGAACGATTTAGACATCGATATCATATCCAACCTCAATATTTAGAGGGAAAGCCAGAAGGAGATTTGCTGGTTATCTCCAGCATGAATACAGAAGGAACTATTGTTAACAGTATCGAATTAAATAGACCAGATCATTTTATGCTTGGCACTCAATTCCACCCCGAGTTCAAAAATCGTCCATGGGATCCTCATCCAGTATACAGAGCTTTCTTAAAAGAGAGCATTAACTTCAAGAATAAAGATTGAGATTCTTAAACTCTGTTATCTTTTTAAATTCTAAACCCTTTAACAGATAGGAATAATCCTTATTAGTTCCGAATTTTAAAATTTTTCTTCTAATGTGAGATAAAATCTAACCAACCCCTAATTTTATTAAGAAGGATATTCAATTATTCACATAAATTTCATTAATGCTTATAAAGAAAAAGGGAGAAACGAAAAAGTAAATTATAAGATATTTAATTTAAGTAAAAATCTACTATTTTTCCTACACTTTGGATAAATATATGGATTTACTTGTATCTTCTTCTAATGAAACTAAAAATAGAATATAACAGTAAAATCTATGAAGGTTTAAACTTATTAAAATTAATTAACTTAAAGCGTGTATAGAGTTCAAGAAAAGTAAGTAGTATAAATTACTCTATGCTTTTTTTCAAATTTTAGGATTAATATATCTTACTTATATTATCTACAAGAGATATCATAAAGGGATTTAGAAAAAAATATTTGTTGTCTTATCTACAAGAGATATCATAAAGGGATTTAGAAAAAAATATTAGTTGTCTTTGCTTTTTTCATTTAAAGATTTTAAAGAACAAGAGAATTAGAGAATAACTATTCATAACTGATTTCCTTATGCTTTATAAAAATGAAAAACCTGCTATTCTAATGCTGAAAGATGGTCGATATTTTGAAGGTATTGGTTTTGGTGCTACTAAAATTATAACTGGGGAACTGGTGTTCAACACAATTACGGGCGCGGGATATAATGAGACACTCACCGATCCCTCTTATCAAGGACAAATTGTATGTATGACCCATCCCTTGGTTGGAAATTATGGAGTCCCTCCATGGGAGAAAGACCAATATGGTATCACAAAATATTTCGAATCAGACTCTATTAAAGTTTCTGGATTTGTTGTTAATGAATGCTGTAAACATCCTCACCATTACCAAAGTGTGAAGACCTTGGATGAATTTCTTAAAGAACAAGATATTCCGGGGATTGAATGGATTGATACCCGGGCAGTGACCAAGATTTTACGAGAAGAAGGCGTCCAAGTGGCTCTATTGGCAGTATATGAGGAAGGTGAAACTCCCGATATCGAAAATCTAAAGAAAATTGTCGCTGAATCAGAAGATCCCAATAAACGGCATTTGGCAAGCGAAGTATCTACTAAAGAAGTAAAGATATTTAGTCCTCCGAATCCGCGAGGAACTGTTGTTGTATTGGATTTAGGCGTAAAATATAATATTTTACGGAACTTTGTCAAACGGGGTATTAAGGTTATTTTAGTTCCCTATAATTATAGTTACGAGCAGATTATGTCCTGTAATCCTGATGGAGTGTTTATTTCTAATGGTCCTGGAGATCCCGCTATATATTCGAACGCGATTCAAGTATGCAAAGAATTAATCGCAAATGAAATTCCAACTTTTGGAATTTGTTTGGGCAACCAAATCATTGGACTGGCGGCAGGGGGAGAATCTTACAAGTTAAAATACGGACATCGAGGGGGGAATAAGACTGTCATTAATATAGATACCAATGAATGTTATATTACATCCCAAAATCATGGCTTCTGTGTAAGAGATTTTGAAAAAGGAGGATTCCGGGAATTTCTCAAAAATATCGATGATGAATCAAATGAGGGCTTAATACATAAGACCAAACCGCTGCTTGCGGTTCAATTCCATCCAGAAGCATCGCCGGGACCCTTAGATAATCTATATCTATTTGATAAATTTTTAGAATTGATGGAGGTTAAATAAAGATGCCCTTGGATACAAGTATTAAAAAGGCATTAGTTCTGGGTTCGGGCGGAATTCGTATTGGTCAAGCGGGAGAGTTTGATTACTCCGGTTCACAAGTCTTGAAAGCATTGGAGGAAGAGGGAATAGAAACGATTTTAATTAATCCGAATGTAGCCACCATCCAAACAGATCCTCAGCTTTCGGATCGGGTATATCTACTTCCTCTCACTCTGAAATATGTTGAAGAAGTAATTAAAAAAGAAAGACCAGATGGCATTCTTTTAGCATTTGGAGGTCAAACTGCTCTTAATGTAGGTGTAGAGTTAAAGGAAAATGGGATATTGGAAAAATATGATGTACGCGTACTTGGAACCCCAATTGAGGCAATTCAAGCTACTGAGGACAGAGATGAATTTGTTCAAGCAATGCATCGGGCAAGAGCACCAGTATGCAAAAGTAAGGCTGTTACTTCATATCAAAACGCTTTAAAAGCTGCTGAAGAGTTTGGGTTTCCTTTAATGCTACGAGTTGCCTATACCTTAGGGGGTAGAGGCTCTGGAATTATACGAAATATGGAAGATTTCAAGCGTATGGCCAAAAAAGGACTCGCACAGTCCCGTATACATCAGATATTAATCGAAGAATCCGTGTGGGGGTGGAAAGAAGTGGAGTATGAAGTTGTTCGCGATGCAGAAGATAATTGTTTTATTAATTGTAATATGGAAAATTTTGATCCCGTAGGAATCCACACGGGAGAAAGTATCGTGATCGCGCCTAGTCAAACATTGACTAATGAAGAATATCATATGCTCCGTTCTGCATCCATTCGCGTGATTCGAAGTTTAGGTATCATTGGAGAGTGTAATATTCAGTATGCTCTTCATCCAAAATCCAAAGAATTTCGAGTAATCGAAGTCAATGCTCGTCTTTCACGTTCATCTGCGCTTGCATCAAAAGCGACTGGATACCCCTTAGCTTTTATCGCGGCCAAGTTGGCTATCGGCTATAATTTATACGAATTAAAAAACAAAATAACAAAAGTAACCACCGCATGCTTTGAACCTGCATTGGATTATCTGGTCCTAAAGATCCCGCGTTGGGATTTAACCAAGTTTGAGAAAGTAGATCGCCACATTGGTTCTCAGATGAAATCTGTGGGTGAAGTTATGTCAATTGGTAGAACTTTTGAGGAAGTAATTCAAAAGGCAATTCGCATGCTTGATATCGGAATGAAGGGATTTGTAGGAAATGATTTAGAACCGATTGAAGATATCAATGAACTGAAATATGAATTACGTAACCCCACTGATTTTCGCGTGTTTCGCTTAGCGGAGGCTATGAAAAGAGGCCTATCTATTGATGAAATTTATGAATTATCCCGGATAGATAAATGGTTCTTATATAAATTAAAGCATATTATCGAAATTGAAGAAGAACTAAAAAATGTCAATATCCTTAAAGATGAAACGGAAGAATTGAAGTATTGGCTTACAAGAGCAAAAAGGTTTGGATTTTCTGACGGACAAATTGCGAACATAATGAATGTGGACACTATTACGGTACGAAGTACCCGCCGGAAAAAATGCCAGATCCGTCCTTTTGTAAAACAAATCGATACTCTAGCAGCAGAATGGCCTGCCAAGACGAATTATCTATATTTAACCTATTCAGCCTCCGAGCATGATATAAATTATGAAAAGGAACAAGAAGAAAATCTAAAGAAAATCATTGTGTTAGGAAGTGGGACCTATCGAATCGGTGCCAGTGTGGAATTCGACTGGGGTTCCGTAAACTGTTTATGGGGGTTAAAGGAACAAGATGTTGATCAAGCCATTATTATTAATTATAATCCCGAAACCGTGTCTACTGACTATGATATTAGTGATAAACTTTATTTTGAGGAACTTTCGGGTGAACGGGTAGTCGATATCTGCGATCTTGAGAATCCCTATGGTATAGTGGTCTCAGTTGGAGGACAGATTGCAAATAATTTGGCATCTAAGTTTGTAAAGTATTCTGAGTTTTTTGGAAAAGCGGGTTTGAATATCTTAGGAACTCATGGAACAAGAATTGATATGGCAGAAGATAGAAGTAAATTCAGTTCTTTATTAGATCAATTGGATATAAAGCAGCCTCAATGGAAGGCACTAACCACCAAGAAAGAAGCCTTGAAATTCGCGGATAAGGTAAATTATCCCGTTCTGGTTCGTCCGTCCTATGTATTAAGTGGGGCAGCCATGCGAGTATGTTATGATGAAAAAACCCTCACAGATACTTTGGATTTAGCAGCCTCCGTATCTCAAGAATATCCTGTGGTAATGACTAAGTTTTTTACAGATGCTCGGGAAGTAGAGTGTGATGGTGTGTGTGATGGACGGAAAGTATTCATTGGAGCAATCGTTGAACATATCGAAAATGCTGGAGTACATAGTGGAGATGCAACAATGTCAATTCCCCCTCAAACGATTTCTGATCCTGTAATAGAAAAGATACGAGATTATACGCGTCAAATTGCCCTTGCCCTGAAAATTCGTGGGCCATTTAATTTGCAATATTTAGTTAAAAATGATTCCGTATATGTAATAGAATGTAATTTGCGATCGAGTCGAAGTATGCCCTATGTTTCCAAATCCCGAGGAATTAATTTAATGCGTTTGGCAGCTGAAATATTTATGGGGAACTTAATTCCAGAAGATATAATGGATTTACCACAAGGAGATTATGTGTCGATTAAGTCTCCGATGTTTTCCTTTATGCGATTAGATAATGCAGATCCTATTCTGGGTGTGGAAATGGCCTCTACAGGCGAAGTCGCTGCGATGGGGGATACTTTTCCCGATGCGTTGATTAAATCTCTTCAAGCCGCTGATATGCATATTCCAGTTGAAGGAGGAAATATATTAATCTCTGTAGGAGGAGAGAAATTAAAAAGGGAAATTTTGCCAATCGCTAAAAGGATTAAGAAATTGGGCTTTACAATCTTTGCCACTGAAGATACCGCAATTGCATTACGGGAAGGCGGAATTGAAGCTGTTCGACTTTATAAGGTCCATGAACATGGAAAGGAACCGAATATTATGCGTTGCCTTCAAGAGGGGAAAATTGATATGGTCGTTAATATACCATTACCTACCACCGCTGAAGAAAAATTTAAACAGATTATGAAAGATGAATACAAAATTCGGCGGATGGCTGTCGATTATAACATTCCCGTTATAATAAACTTGCAATTAGCAAAAGCGGTTATAGATGCTATTGAAAATATAAGGACAAATGGTCTTACAATTAAATCTCTGAATGAATATCATGATACTCTGAAAAAGATTTATTGGTAAATCCTAAATTGCTGATAGTATAAAAGCGCTAAAAGTTATCTCTATTTAGTTTTCTAATCCTTCTCCAGATAATTTTTTTCCTCTTCTAAATTATTTTAAATATAGATCTTAAATTAAGGAAGGATCTAATATGATCATATATGAATATTGCATACATCAATCTGCTTCTCTTTCAATATAACAAACAGTTCATAAAAAAAAGTATAGATTATTTTAATTTCTTTAGAGTTTCTTTTGCTCTTTCCGTATTAAAGATCCCACAGATACACGGCTCTGCAATCTTTTCAGCTGCCTTTTCGACGCTAATCTTATCATTTTTTATGAGATCAACATAATGCAAGACCGATTGGGGAGAAATACAGTGATGTCCGCACATGCTTGTGATTTCCAGTACCTTTTCTGACGGGAGAAGTTCTTTTTTACCAAACGTACCAAGTGAAAGATGAGCCGAATTAAGATTTAATCCAATTTCATTTGCGATCTCTCTAACTTCATCAATTATCCCTTCGACAACGATTGAGATGCCAAGGTCTGCTTCTTTAATCTCATTAACTACATCTTTCACCACTTCTTTATCATCATATGCTGCAGAGATAACTGTTGATACAGTCCAAGCTCGTTTTGTCATAATATTGACGGGATTGTGATTTTTCATGATTTTTGCAATGCTAATGAGTCGTTCCCGCGAATCAAGGGCTTTATCGTTGTAACCCGCAGCTAACATGGTTAATATCACATAATCGTTTTTTAATTGTGATTTTGCTCCCGTCCGATGTAATGAATGCGTCATTTAGGCTTCCTCCTCCATTAAATCTCTCCCGAGTCCCACATTAATTTTTGCATTTGGTCTTACTGAAAACCCCAAATCTTGAATCTCTTCAAGTATTGGGAGATGATCGTTGTCCTCAAAGGTAGATATTACTCCCACTGTAAACACGGTATCGATCTCTTGATCCACTTCTTCGATTATTTTTAAGACCTCCTCAAGTTTTTCCCTTGGGACCTTAAATTCGATTATGACAGAAAGTACTTTCTCCTCCTCGATATCTTCTTTAATCTTAGTTTCTTCTTCGTTAAGCAATACAGTAACCGGACTTGCCTCCTCATAGATAACACCTAAAGGAGTTAATCTTTCGGTAAATAAATTTACATTTTTTAATACCGTACTTACACCCGGTCTACCGATTTCAATGGAGAATCCTACTTCTCCAAGCTTAAACCGATGACTCACATCATTTGTTTTCATTTCCTCTGTACCTCTCCCAGGAACCCCCGTTAATTTATGGGTCGAAATCACATCGCTGAATGGATTTCTGACTACTCTTGGCCATTTTAGTCGGGAAGGTCGGATTGCACTGGTGGGACAATTTGCATCTCGATAACAAACGGAACACTCTACGCATAAATTATCATCAATTACTGCCTTTTCATTCTTTATTTCTATTGCTCCCACAGGGCAAACAATTGCACATTGACCGCAACCGATACACTTCTTTTCTCTAATTCTCATATTTATGACCTCTTCTAAATGTTTTACTCTTGATTAGAACTTTTTTTTATTTCTTCAAATTCTTATTTATTTAACGAATGATAATTATATTCTTTAAGTTGATTTAATTAGGTTAATCAATTATATAATGAAAGATTAAATGCGATTATGATATATAAGAATGAAAGGCCAGCAGTTCTTGTGCTTCAAGATGGAACTGTGTTTGAAGGTATCGGTTTTGGTTCAACTAAAAAAGTATCGGGGGAACTTACGTTCTGTAGCATCCCCGGTGCTGGATACATTGAGTCACTTACAGATCCTGCGTTTCAAGGAAAAATGGTAAACTTTACCTATCCCTCTATTGGAAATTACGGGGTTCCCGCCAAAAAAAAGGATGAATTCGGAATTATTGAACAATTTGAATCTCAAGAGATCCATCCAGCGGGAATAATTGTTAATGAATACTGCGACAAACCCAGTCACTATGAATCTATAAAAACATTAGAAGATTGGCTAATCGAAGAGGATATTCCCGGAATTCAGTGGGTTGATACTCGAGTGATTACACAACGTCTTGTACAAGAGGAAAGTATGTTTGGATTAATTAATGTTGCTGAATCTGGACAAGATCTTGACCTTGAAAAACTGAAACAAGAGATTCAAGACAAATCATTAAATCTGGATGAGAATTTAGTAAAAAGAGTTTCTACGGATGACAAGATCAAATATAAAGTCAAGGATCCACGTGGAAAAGTAGTTATCCTTGATCTAGGAATCAAAAATAATATCATTCGCACCTTGTTATCAAGGAATTTGGATGTGATTGTGGTACCTTACCTCTATAATTACAAGAAAATTATGGAACTCCAGCCCGATGGAATTATATTTCCGAATGGTCCTGGGAACCCTTCAATCTATGAAAGTCCTATTGAATTAGCGAACCAGTTGATTAAAGAATCATTTCCAACCATGGGAATCGGATTGGGAACTAGTGTTCTCGGATTGGCTGCTGGCGGAAAAGTGTATAAAATGACCGCTGAGCATAGAGGCGGAAGGACTACGGTTGAAACCGCAACGGGTCAGTGTTATATTACCTTTCAAAATCATGATTACTGTTTAGAGCAAGGAGATATCAATGAATTTACTGGATTTTTTCATGATAAGGATGATGAATCCAATGAAGGAATTATTCACGAGGAAAAACCCATATTTGGGGTTAATTTTAATCCTGAAGCTTCACCTGGAGCATTAGACATGAGAAAACTGATATTTGACAAATTTTTAGACTTTCTGGAGGTGAAAAAATAATGCCGTTGGATAAATCACTAAAGAAAGTAATGGTACTGGGTTCTGGCGCGGTCCGAATAGGGCAAGCAGGAGAATTTGACTATTCCGGTTCTCAAGTGTTAAAGGCTCTTAATGAAGAGGATATCGAGACAGTTTTGGTTAATCCAAATATTGCTACCATCCAAACTGATCCCCAAATGGCTGATCGGGTCTATTTGGTTCCCATCGATATAAACTATGTGGAAGATATAATTAAAAAGGAAAAGCCTGATGGGATTTGCTTATCATTTGGAGGTCAAACGGCATTAAATGTAGGAGTTGAATTAAAAGAGGCTGGTATATTAGACAAATACAATCTCAGAGTCTTGGGAACCCCCATTCACGCAATTGAAGCTACTGAAGATAGAGATCAGTTTGTCAAGGCAATGAATAAAGCTAAAGCACCCGTCTGTCGGAGTCGGGCTGTGAATTCTTATGTCGAAGCAAAAAAGGCGGCAGAAGAATTCGGCTTTCCCTTGATGTTACGAGTTGCATATGTTCTCGGGGGTAAAGGATCTGGCATTATTCGTGATTGGGATCAATTCGAGCGAATGGCCAAACGTGGTCTTGCTCAATCCCGAATCCATCAAATTTTAATTGAAGAATCGGTTTGGGGTTGGAAAGAAATTGAATTTGAAATTCTCAGAGATGCCCAAGATAATTGCTTTATTAATTGTAGCATGGAAAATATAGACCCTTGCGGGATTCATACGGGAGATAGTATTGTCTGTGCACCTGCTCAGACCTTGACGGATGAAGAATTACAAATGTTACGATCTGCTTCTCTTAGAGTAGTTCGTAGCATTGGTATTGTTGGAGAATGTAATATTCAGTGGGCACTGGATCCTTCCTCAAAGGAATATCGGGGGATCGAAATAAATGCGCGCTTATCTCGATCATCCGCTCTTGCTTCAAAAGCAACAGGTTATCCATTGGCCTATATCGCTGCTAAATTGGCGATTGGATATGATTTACCCGAATTGAAAAATCAGATTACCCTTAAAACAACGGCTAATTTCGAACCCGCCACTGATTATATGGTGTTAAAATTTCCGCGGTTTGACTTAACAAAATTTGAAGAAGTAGACAGACATATCGGCTCTCAAATGAAAAGTGTCGGGGAATGTATGAGTATTGGCCGTAATTTTGAAGAGGTATGTCAAAAAGCTTTACGGATGCTTGATATTGGGTTAAAAGGGTTTGTTGGGAATGATGTTGAGCCATTAGAGAATATTAATGAATTAAAATTTATCCTACGCAATCCCACAGACTTACGATTTTTACGTATTGCCGAGGCTATTAAGAGAGGGCTCTCTATAGATGAAATATACGATAGAACCCGCATTGATAAATGGTTTCTCTATAAATTGGAAAATATTGTGGATATTGAGAATGAATTGCGCGAGCATAATTTCTTAAAATCTTCAAAACGTGACAAAAAGTATTTAATCCATAAAGCAAAACGATATGGCTTTTCAGATGGGCAGATTGCAAAAATAATGGGGTTGGAAACTACAGCAATTAGACGCTTTAGAAAGAAAACTGGGATTAAGCCCTATGTTAAACAAATTGATACACTTGCTGGACAATGTGCTCCCGAGCGACATTATCTATATTTGACCTATTGGGGTTGTAAACATGATATTGATTATCAAAAAGAGAATAAACAAAATATCAATAAAGTTATTGTATTAGGCTCTGGCACTTACCGAATTGGCGCCAGTGTTGAATTTGATTGGGGTTCTGTGAATTGCTTATGGGGTTTACAAGAACTTGGAGTGGATAAGGCAATCCTTATAAATTACAATCCAGAAACCGTGAGTACAGACTACGATGTCTCCGACAGATTATATTTTGAAGAACTTTCGGGGGAGAAAGTTTTAGATATTTGCGAATTAGAAAAGGCTAAGGGTATTGTGCTATCGGCAGGAGGCCAAATTGCCCAAAATCTCGCGGCAAAATTTGCCAAGTATCGGGATTTCTATCGAAAAACTAATGTAAAGATTCTTGGAACACACGGGTCAAGGATTGATATGGCTGAAGATAGAGCGAAATTCAGCACACTCTTAGATCAACTTGGCATAAAACAACCGAGATGGGCAGCATTAACGGAAAAGGGTAAAGCCTTGGAATTCGCGAAGGAAGTAGAATATCCAGTACTTGTTCGTCCTTCGTATGTATTAAGTGGAGCGGCTATGAGAGTCTGCTACGATGAGGAAACTCTTAAGGATACCCTTGACCTTGCAGCAGCAGTTTCAAAGGAGTATCCCGTTGTCGTGACCAAATTCTTTAGAGATGCCAGGGAAGTCGAATGTGACGGGGTTAGTGACCAAGAGAATGTACTTATTGGGGCAGTCGTAGAGCATATTGAAAATGCGGGAGTCCATAGCGGCGATGCAACAATGACAATCCCTCCACATACAGTTTCTAATAAAGTAATTGAGCAAATTAGGAAATATACCAAGGAAATTGCCCTAGCGCTCAAAATTAAGGGACCGTTTAATGTCCAATATCTTGTAAAAAATGAAGAAGTTTACGTTATTGAGTGTAATCTTCGTTCAAGCCGAAGTATGCCCTATGTTTCAAAATGTAGGGGAATTAATTTAATGAAACTCGCAGCCCAGGTAATTATGGGTAATAAAATACCTGAGGATATTCTGAATTTACCTTATGGAGACTTTGTAGGCGTAAAGTCTCCGATGTTTTCTTTTATGCGCTTGGATAAAGCAGATATAATTTTAGGAGTCGAAATGGCCAGTACAGGGGAAGTTGCTTGTTTGGGGGATACTCTTTCAGACGCATTAATTAAATCACTCCAAGCTGCTGAACAAGATATTCCCGTTGAAGGGGGAAATATTTTAATATCTGTGGGGGGAAAGAAATTAAAACAAGAGATCATACCGGTCGCGAAAAAAATCAGTTCGCTGGGATTTTCTATTTTTGCTACTGAAGATACGGCAAAATCGCTTGAAAATAATGGAATAGAAGCCGTGAAATTATACAAAATTCACGAATACGGAAAGGAACCAAATATTAAGGCATGCCTCCAAGAGGGAAAGATTGACATGGTAATAAATATACCTTTGCCGACTACGGCGAAAGAAAAATTCAGACAAATTATGAAGGATGAGTACGAAATCAGAAGGATGGCTGTTGATTATAATATTCCGGTGATTGTAAACCTACACTTGGCAGAAGCAATTATCAACGCCATAGAAAAGATCAGAAAACAACCACCTTCAGTGAAATCCTTAAGCGAATACCATAAGTCCCTAAAAAAGATTTATTGGTAAATTTTAATTATATTTTTAAATTTTTTATTTCTTTTTGATTTTCATACCTTATTGATCTCTAAGAACATGCCAACAATGTAAGGCAAATTAATGCACATAACGTTTTTCAAAAGTTGTAAAAATTGTCGTTTTATAGATTTCATAGTAAAACTGCTCAAGGATAATATTTTTTATATCTTTAATTAAATTATTTATAATCTCTTTATTTACGTCAGGGCAAACTTCGAACAGATGTGGATCGTACTTATGGATAAAAACATTGAGATCAGGGTTATAATCGTTCTCGTGAAGATGATTGAGTATCTTTTCCAAAAAGTTAAGAGCATCATCATATCTGTCAACATCTTGCACATCGATGACGTAGATGAGTTTATTGATTCCGGTTACATATTTATCCAAGTTTTCAAGATAATCTATTCTATAAGTTTTCTGACCTCCTAGATCCCAAATGTTGAATTCTTTATTTTTTGTACTAAAATCCATCACATCAGCTCCAGTAGTGGGACCTAATGATAAATAATCCAAGAGGTTTACTCTATCCATTAGGTTGAGAACTATTGAAGTTTTGCCGCTATTATCTAACCCCATAAGGACGATTTTCTTTTTTTCCTGATCACTCATTTTTTCATTTACACTTATTCAAATTTCATATTCTAATTTATTTTAACCCTTGATTCTATATAAGACTAAAATTTATATATTATTTAGGTTAAATATCAGAATATTGCTAATCCATAATATTTAAATATTATATTAACATAATATTTATATAGATAATTTTTAATTATAAAAAAAGAGTTCTCATTAAAAACATCTAATCTCTTTAAGTTATCAAATCCAATATTCATGATCACCATTTAAAAGTAAAAAAGAAGTGAGAATATAAAATGTTAGCTAAAAAATTTAGTTTAGATGAAGTAGATAAAAAAATAATTGAATTGGTCCAAAAAAATCCCCAGATGACACATACAACTATCGCGAAGAAAGTAGATCGCAGTCAACCTACAGTGGGATTGAGAATAAGGCGGCTTAAGGATTCTGGCCTCCTTCAATTCCAAGCAGGAACTAACGTAACTAAGTCAGATGACCAATTAGCAAAAGTGGAAATCCGAACGAATGCTCCAGAAAAGTTCGAGAAGATAATTAGAAACTGTCCTTTTATGGTTCATGGCTTTAGATTGACTGGGGACTATAATTTTTCAATAATTATAATTGGGTCAAGTGTCAAAGAACTGAATGATGTCATTGAAATCCATTTTAGAAAGGATCCAGATGTGGATCTAGTCCGAATGAATCTTATTACAAACTACATTAATGATTTAATCTTACCTGTGGATTTAGATCAGAAAAAATGTAAATTTATTTAGATTTTCAATGGTAGGGAACAGTGATTTTATTTTTTTAAAACAAGGCATTCAGTTTATCGAGTTTTTTTAACTCGGCGAATTTATTTTCTTCTTTTTCAACTACAAAATCACGAATTCCAGATAAAACCTTGAAAATCTTTTTATTTTTTATACTATAATGTTTTAAGGTTCCTTCTTTTCGTACATCAATCAAATGAGCCTCTTTCAGGGCTTTTAACTGTTGCGAGGTGTAGGATTGACTTATTTCCAATTCTTCTTCTATTTCCTTAGCGTTTATCGGTTTATCCTTCATTAATCTGATTATTTCCAATCGAATGGGGTCTGCGATGATCTCTAAAAACTTAGTAATTTCATTAACTAAAACATTCGCCATTGTTTCTTTATCCTACAAATATTCTTTTTTTTAGACCTTAAAATTTTATTTCATATAAGATTGTTAGGAAAATTATTTAAATTTCATCACTAAATTTTATTATCCGTTTAATGCTCAGCGAAAAATTATCCCTTCATACTCAAAAAGACCTAATCGATTTTCGTATGCCTCTAACTCGATATCAACGCGGTTCGGGAGCGTAGAGAATAAAAATTCAGCCTCTTGTCTCGGAATATCAATCTTTAATGAGGTGTCTGTGAAATTCAAATAAACATAGAAAACATCGGAATCTAATTTTCTTTTATAGGCAAGACATTTTCTGTTGGTGATCCATCCGAGGTTAATGAGTTCAATCTTCCCTACTTGTAATACTTCATGTTCCTTTCGCAACTTCAGTAACCTTTTATAGCAATTGAGTAATGAACCTACATCCTTTTGTTCACTTTTCACATTCCGTTTATCATGACTTTCATTTACTGGCAACCATGGCTCAACATCGGGAGAACAAAATCCTGCATTTTCTGAATCGTCCCACTGCATTGGGGTCCGGCAACCATCGCGGTTAATCATTACTCCAAATTTATTAGCGAGATTTCGTATAAACTGGGGGATCCAATCAACATGGTGCGAAACAGCATCTTTACTCTCGTCTTTAGGAATCTTCGCATTTTTCATACCTATTTCTTCGCCGTAATAAATAAAAGGAACCCCACGTGCGGTTAATTGAAGAGTTGCATTTAATTTTGCTTTACCAAGATCATTATCCAACCGCGAAATCCGTCTCATTTGATCGTGATTTCCAAACACCCACGTTGGTGTATATGGATACGGAAACCATTTCTCATATGTTTTTATTAATTTTCGGAACTTTTTTGCTTGTAGTGAGGTGGTCACCGAATCAAAGAGAAAAACTAAGTTTAATCCGTCATGAGAATGCCCATTCTCTCTTTTTTCGCCAAGATATTTCTTAAGTGTCTTGTAGGAGGCTGATACTTCGCCAACCAGAAATTTTTTCTCTGGGAATTCGTCAATTGTTTTCCGTAAGGTTTTACAAAATTTCACGGTGTCGGGATGATTAAAGTTTCGTTCTCCACTTTTGAATAACAAATCCAGATCCTTCGAATACAATTTAAAGGTAAATGGCGCATCACGAAATTCTTCGTCTTCAAAAAGCGTATTGATAATATCTAATCGATAGCCGTCTACTCCTTTTTCAAGCCAGAATCGGACAGTGTCCAGCATTTCTTTCCTTACGTCCGGGTTTCTGTAATTCAAATCCGGTTGGAAAGGCAAGAATGCATGATAATACCACTGGTCGGTTAACTTATCATATTCCCAGCACTTACCGGTCATTCCAACCCAATTATTAGGTGGCTTCTTTCCATTGGATTTTTGCCCATCTCGCCAAATATACCAGTCTCGCTTAGGATTGTCTTTACTTTTCCGTGATTCGACAAACCATGGATGTTCGATCGAGGTGTGATTCAAAACCATATCCATAACAATTTTCATATCTCGTGCGTGAATCTCGTCAACCATTTCATCGAATATTTCCATGGTGCCGAAAAGAGGGTGAACTTCTTTATAGTTCATGATGTCATACCCGCAATCATGCTTGCTGTAAGGCTTATAGGTCGGTGAGGGATAAAAAGGACTAAACCAGATGGTTTCAATCCCTAGATCGTCTAAATAATCTAATTTTTTAATAATTCCTCGGAGATCGCCGATTCCCGTCCCAGTCGTATCCATAAATGAGCGCGGATATATCTGATAGACGACAGTCTTTTCCCACCATTCAAATTTTTTTGGCATACCATTAGTAAAAAGGATACATAATTTAACAATTTTATTAGAAGATTTCTATGCTGCTTGTAATAAAAGGATAAAATTACTTCCTTTGGGCTGATCATCTGGTATCCGATTTTCAACCCATACTCGACCATCGTACCCTTCAATAATCTCTTTTACAAGTGTTAGACCAATCCCCATCCCGTTAGAATTTGTCGATTTAACGCTTCGCTTAAATATCTTCTCTTTGTCCTCATCCGGTATGCCGCCTGCATTATCTTTAAACTCAATCTTAACAAAATCTTTTCCGTCGACCTTAACTTGTGATATAGCAATCCAGAGTTTTATATTATCGCGGTTATTATGAGTAACTCCATTTATTAAGATATTTTCGAAAGCATCGAGTAACAATTTTCCCCCCTTGACCCTTATGGGATTGGTAGGAAAATCTTTTTTTATTACGGTGTTTTTCTCTTTGAATCGATTCCTTATATACGAGACCGCTTCATTTACGATTGGTTGAAGCTTAACCGTTTTAATTTCCCTATTTTTTCTTTCGGCATATGAAAGTTTTTGAACATTCGAAATTAAGGAGACCCCGTGTTCCACTTGCTCCTTAATTTTTTCCAATAAGTCAGCTATATTAATGGAGAAATTAGACTTTTGTTGCCCCATTTTTAATAATTCTGTGGAAGACTGAATAACCATAAGAATATTGCGCATATCATGAGCCAGTAGATCCTTATAGAAATTAAGGTCTTTATTTGATTGCTTCAATTTTTGCCGTGCTATCTCCCTTTTTGTGACATCGTTTAGAGTAAAAACTAAACCCTTTCCTTCCTTTTTAGAATCCTTTACCGGAATTAAACTCCAATCCCAGTATGTCACACCTCGTTCCGGATTCTCAGGATACATAAACGGCTTCCCTCTTATAAAAAAAGCTTCCCCCCTGTTCACCACTTTTTGGAATATTTTTTCATTTTCCTCATTGGGATACAGATCAAAATGATTCTTGCCTGGAAAGAAGCTGATTTTTTTCTCGTCTGCTTCGGCGTAAGCCCTATTAACTCGAATAAAATTAAAATCCTCATCAAGATATGCCATTAAAATAGGAGTATTATTGATCATGGTTTTCAAAATTTCATTTTCCTTTCTCATCTTTAGGCACGTTCCTATTTTCACTTAAAATAAGGATAATTCTCGTTAGAATTATTGTTATTTTTTCTTATTATCGGAATTAATATGATATAATTAATTAATATTTATTTTATAGATTTTAATTCTGAGTTTTTAAAAAGTATGCAGAATTCATTTCAAGGAAGTATTGCTCCATATCAGAAAACATAGAATTAAATAAACGTAGCACAAATTTGTATATAACATTGAATTTATCAATTTCTAAAAATGTGGAAGAATAATGATCGAGAATAAACAAAAAGCAATTAAATGTTTGATATTACTCTTAATTTTTTTAACTGCTGCGGCGTATATACTTTCCTTATTAGTGGCTTTATTTATCCCGGAGTTTCAAGGAATGAAAATTACTGAAAGTTTTCAAGCAACCGTTTCCGATTCGGCTGTAATCGTTTTTATTATTTTGTTAACACAAACCATTTCTTTTTTCTGTATTAATCGGATTTGCCTCTATATGGAACAAAATCCAGAAAGAGAAAATAATGAAACGATAATGAAAGCTAAGAAAACTTCTGGAATTGGCTTCATTTTTGGCATCCTCATCGTCGCCACCTTCTTCCTATTTATTCAAACCCGATTTGATATAATCGCTAATCAATACATATACAGTGCAGATTCTGCACGTCAATCATACCAAGAGATTTTTAATCTAGGGGAAGATAAGGCAAAAGTGCTCCTTGATACGCATCTTATCTATGCCGCTGTTTGGGTAATCCTCTTCGGAACATTTTTTATGCTAGGCATGGTGTTCACCAATTTTTATATGGGAAGATTGCTCTCCCATTATGGATCCTATAAAGAAAATAAAGAAAGTGGCTCAAGACCCGTAATTCTCAAAACGTTTGGAATTGCTTGGAGCCTCCAATTTTTAATCTCTTATTTTGCTCCACTTCTCATAGGGTTATTAATCCATGGGATTCTTACTATTTTTTATTGTTATGCTTTACTCCAAATCTACTCTGAAAAAGTCTTCGAGATCCCATTTAAAAGTAATTATGCAGACCTTCGTAAGGAAGAACGGGCCAATAAACGAAAACAGAAGTACTTTCAGAGAATTATTCAAATATCGATCCTCTTCAGTTTGCTCTTCTTCGGCGTTTTATGGTTCGGCTCAACCTTTAACTATGGTGTAGGAAATCCGTGGTATGATTGGGGATTTTATTTTCTCTTGGGAATTCTGGTATTGATCTTCCCGATATTTGCGCTTTTAAACGCTAAAAAGCCCATATGGCAATGGATTCTCAAAAAATGTTTCCTAATTATCTCTCTAATTAGCTTTTTTTATTTCACTCTTGCGATCTTTTCATACACCGATTTACTTAATAACTATATGTTTTCAATATTTTTTACGGGAAAAGTCCATTATCTTACTATTGCCCCAGGGTTCCTTTTCAAGCCGGGACAATATCTGGTCCTTTTTCTTTTGTTCTTTACCAGTATGACTTCCCTGATTGGCTTAAAGAAGAATCTCTTACCCGTTTCGACTAATAGTAAAAAATCGCTGAAAGAATATTTTAATATCTTTCACTTTAGCCTTTCAAGCAAAATTTTTATAGGCATCTTAGCAGTTTCCATTGTGTTTTCTTTTATTGCTTATAATGGTTTTGGAGGTTCAATTACATTAGAAAATAACAAGGATTTTTCCCCTCAAATTTCATTCTGGGAATGGGACCAGGGATGGGATGATCATGATAATGCCACACTCGACAAACTGGAAGAGTATGATATGAATATTTATGGAGGTTATGCTCCGTCTAATAATACGACGCGCATGGAATGGTATTATGAACGAGGGATAAAAGTGAGGCCTACAGGGGATAATTATGGATGGATTCAATGGATTGAAGATCAAAAAGTGAATGAAAGTTGGAATAAGTGTCCGGTTGATGGATTTATTGAGGATATTGAAGATGGGGGGAGTCTATATGAGTTTAATAGGACGAAAAATGTTCAAAAGCGAACGGAATATGAGGAATTAATTGATTATGTTCATCAGCACAACTTTTCACAACATTTTACCGCCATGCATACTACCATAAATGATCAGAGAGATGGCGATATGGACATGTCAATCTTTCACCAAATCCATTCTTTCCCGCCCCATGATTGGGATTCATGGAACTGGATGATATACCGAACAGAATCGGCCACCAGTTATGAGGAAGAAAGCCCGTATTTTACGTATGTCTGGGTGACCGAACTCCAAGAGACAGTTTCCGAGATATACCATGGTAAATATGATGATAAATTATCCGTGAGCATCGGTGTTACATCTTCGGACAGGGGATTATATGCGAATGAGAAAGATGGTTTGGATCAATTAATTTGGGATCTCCGAATTTGTGATGCTCTGGGGATTTCTGAAGTCATCATATTTAAATTGGATGCCATGCTTGAACTGTATGAGGAACAATACGATGGAGTCGAAGTGCTTGATATAATCGCAGAAAAAATTAATGATTGGGATAAATTAAATCTCAAATACAGCAGAAGTGCCACCTTTATGGGAAATATCAAATATTTGGAAAATCCAATGGGTTCGGTGTTTGGAAATTTCTGGTTGGATCTATTCCTTAATAACGGAATGCTCCTTTTTGCGATAACATGGATTGTCTTTCAATCCCTGACCTACGCGAAATTTATAATGGAAAATTTGCCTTCGAATCTTAAAAATTCAAAAGAGAGAGAAAAGAAGTTACAAGGCTAATTTTAATTTCTTTTTTTTAACTTTTTTATAATCTTATCTAAATTCTTTCTAACTTGAGGATAGAACTTACCGAATAATCTCACCCAATCTTTCCCTAGGATGGCTCCTGAAGTAAACCCGATTACATATCCGATGATCTTCATCATCCTCGCCGTGATAAAAAAAATTTCGGATGGTAAAAAGGAATCACTATAAGTGACAAAACTTAAGGAAAGGGTGGTAAGAATGAGTCCGAGCGGGTATATTTGATGTTTTGTTCGCTCGAAAAATTCTATGTCTTCTATGCTGATTGTGCTAAATACTTCAGAGGTGTAGGTCTTTTCATTTTCTGTCTGTTCAGCGCCGCCATTTTTTTCAACAAATTGTAGGTGAATAAAATCATTCCAATCACGAGCGAGCAAAAAGCCTCCAAAGAATAAAAAAAAGTAAGGAAAAACGCTTGTTATCGAAAGAACAAAATTAAGCTGTTTATGGAAAATCTGGAATGAATTCATATAATGATTAGATATAATTAAAGACATACCTCCACTTATGAGAAGAATTCCGAGAAAAGATTCATGTATATGCCATCTTTCCCCATAGGTTTTATCAATATACTCATTACTAAATCTTCTTATATAATAAAGGGTATTACAAATAATTCCTGGGGGCACGATTGCATAGGTAAGAAATACTATAAATTCAAGGATATCTTCATTTAAAGAAAAAACGCGCACATAACTTCCTGAAATCTTTAGAACATATACTAAAATTCCGATTACTATGACAATTATTAATACTCTCTTATAGTAATGAATATCGATTAGAAACATCAAAATTAAGAATCCAAAATTGATTCCCACTATGCTAATTGTTCTAACCAAAGAAAAATCCGTTCTATTATCTAATTCATTAATGGGAATGGACTTTTTGATTGAAAAATAAGTGATAAAAATAATTGTGAGAAATACCAAAAGGATGATGGTGCTGATTTTCTTTTTTAGGTTGGTAATCCGTATACACCTTAGAAAAGTAATTATGCAAGAATATTTAAATCTAACGCGAAGTTTCCAATGATTAAACATTTTTATATTTTTAAAATTGTTAAATTTAAATTCAAATGCTTCTCACTCTTATATGAGATGAATGTTAGGTCCAAATTTTTAGGAGGATTTATTGGATGTGCGTTAGGCGATGCAATCGGAGAAATTGCCTTTTTTTGCAGCGATAAGGAGGAATTGTTAGCCAGGGTAAATTCCAGATCGGTTGTTTCTTACACGGACGATACCGCAATGGCTATTGGATTGGCAGAGGCAATCGTAGAAAACGGCGGATCAATCAAACCTAATCAATTGGGAAAAATCTTTCATCGGAATTATAATAAAGAGCCCCGACGCGGTTACGGAAGGGGTCCACCCACCATATTTAAAACCGTAGAACAGACCGGAAAATCTTACACAGAAGTTGCAAAATCTTTATTTAATGGCTCGGGGTCCTATGGAAATGGCGCATCAATGCGAATTACCCCGCTTGCCCTATTTTATTATGACACGCCGGATATTTATGAGAAAGTGAAATTATCTGCTATTCCAACCCATACCAATCCTTTAGGAATTGATGGAGCTGCTCTTCTTGCAAAAGCCATAAGTTTGGTGGTTAAACGTGATCCAACATCGTCCAGTATACAAGACGACCGAGATGAAATTATTGATACACTTATCGCGTTTGCTAAGACGGACGAATATGAAAATCGTCTGAAGACCGCAAAGAATTTATTCGGCCAAGAGAAGGATTTAGGATATTGTGCGAGAACATTAGGTTCAAATGTACTATCGTTCAAGTCTGTTCCATTTACTATTTATTCTTTTCTGAATGAACCCGATTCTTTTAAGGATTGTTTAATAAATACCGCACTTGTCAGCGAAGATCGCGATACAGTCGGTGCAATGGTGTGTGGTTTATTGGGAGCTTATCTCGGTGTGGATGCAATTCCAGAAGAATGGATTCAAAAGCTTGAGAATTTGGAGTATATAAAAGAATTAGCTGGAAAGTTATATAATCTCAAGACCCAATCAGCTTAGACAATAAAAACTCAAGTTCCACTAAGTAAAAATCTTTTTTAATTTTGGAGATTTCACAAGATATGGTTTCTGTACTCAAGAGAATTATTGAGAGAATTATCAATTGGTATCTATTAAGAACATATGAAGATGCTTCTTGTCATTTGCAAGATAACATTAAATCTGAGTTAGACCCTAGCGATTTTCCGCAAAATAATGAAGTTTCCGTAAAAATTGCAGAGCATAATTTTGACTACAAGATAGAATTTGGGAAACATCGAGCATTGACCAATGGAAATTTAGAAGTATTTTATGATGGAACAAAATTTCGACCCGATCATCTCGATGAGAGTAAAAGACTCCTCTTAATGGGTGTATCTACTCCGCAGATTCACACACCCTTAGGGAAAGCAGAGGCTACTGTATTTTCTTGGCAAATCCCAGAAACTTCTTTTCTTATTGATACTCGAATACTTACCTTTTCAAACAAAAATTATTGCCTCTTTCAGGTTAATCTTCCTAAAGGCTTGGAAAAATGTGCTAGGGATGATTTTACCAACCAAATTATTAAGTTTCCCATGTTCAATAATGAAAGTCTTAATTCCAGGTTATTATCATTTAAGGATGAAACTTTTTGTCCTCCCACCAAACGAATGCCTTCTTATGTAAGTGCGCCTGTCTGTTTATACGATGATGAGAAAAATGCCGTTATTTTTTCGGCGTGTAACGATTTTGCCACTAATATAATTACTGCATCAAGGGAAAATGCGCTTTCTTATCAAGATGCAGTCTTTGAAACGGGCCCGAATGGACTAATAAATGAAATCTCACCTGAATATTCTTATAGTTATTTGTTTGTCTTTGAACATGGAATTAATAAATGTTTTAAAACATGGGGAAATCTTCTCCATGAATTCCATAGGATAGAACATAAATCCATAAATCCATACAAGGATCTTATGAACAGCCATTTAGGATACTTCACTGATAATGGAGCTTATTATTACTATTTTCCTCTGGATGGCGGGACATATGATGAAACTTTAATTCAAATAGAAAAGTATTATTCAGAAAAAGAACTTATACCGTTCGCCTATTATCATTTGGATTCGTGGTGGTATGAAAAGGTAAGCCTTAATACTTTTCTAAGGGAGCGAAAGAAGGACGGTACTACCCCCGGAGGCTGTCTACGATGGGAACCAGATGCTAATGTATGGTCGAAGCCACTTGAAAAATTATCTAAAAAATTGCATAACAAACCATTGACCGCTCATAGTCGATGGTTCAATGAGAAAACGCCATATAAGGATAAATTTGAGATGATAATCGAGGATGGATGGGCAATACCGACCACCTTAAGTTTTTGGGAGCACATAATGGATATTGCAGAGAAGTATAATATTATTATTTATGAACAAGACTGGATGCAAAATCAATTTGCTCATTTTACTCACCTTAAGGCGGAACTCGGAGCTCATAGTCGATGGTTGGAAGATATGCACGATGCAGCCAAGGCACATAATATCAAAATTCAATATTGTATGGCCACTCCGGCGCAAGTAATGGAAGCGATTTATTTACCCAATGTGATAAACGTAAGAAATACGGAAGATTACCAAAGCTGGAAGAATTGGAAACTCTATTATCCCGATTTTACACAAAATAGTATTTTTCTTAATGCGTTAGGATTATGGCCTTTTTTGGATGTATTTTTCTCTGGAAAACATAATGCTGAATATGCAGAAGAGCCTTACCCGGAATTACGGGCGATTATGTCTACCTTAGGGGGAGGTCCCGTAGCAGTTGGAGATCCGATTGGGGAAGTAGATAACGATATTATCCGCAAGATTACACGAAAGGATGGCTTAATTTATAAACCCGATTATCCAATTAGAGCGCCTGATTTGATGTTTATCCCTCATGAAACCTGTTATGTTGCTTATACTGAGTCAAACCTAAACGATTTGACTTGGTATTATGTTGTAAACTTCTCATTATGGGCCGAAGAGATTCGTTCAGATTATACTTTAAAGGAGATAGATGTTCATGGCAATTTTATAGAATACGATTGGTTAGAACAAACAGTCACGGTCAGGGCTGACGATGAACCAATTCCGTATGATAAAGCAAATTTAGATTATCAATACTGTGTCTATGCACCTATACTCCCTAATGGAACAGCGCTTATTGGGGATAGGAGTAAATATGTCACAATGAGTTCTAAAGAGTTTACTCATCTCTCTTATGATGATTCTTCACTTAAACTTCATTTAGAAAATATTGAAGGGGAAGTCTCAGAAATACTTATTTATTCCGTTCACGACCCCTCTGATATTTCGGTAGATGGTAAAACATTATGTGGAGAGAATTTCGTATATCAAAATAACCTTTTAATCATCACACTTGAATTTGCTAAAACGGCGATGAAAAATGTTTTCATCTCTTTAAGGAATGATGATAATTTCTAATCAAAAAAATATTTTACCCAATTTTTGGTAAAAATAAATATATCCATTTTCCTATTTATTTTATAAATGTATTTTTTTATGTAATCAAATATTAGAAGATTTTATATGGTAGATGATCGCTTTTCGAATATAGATAAGATTGATATTGAAATACTTAAATTGCTTACTAAGGATGCCCGCAAGTCCTTCCGACAAATTGAGAGAGACCTAAAAGATTTTGTAAAATCACCCATCACAGTTAAAAAACATGTGGAGTCCCTTCAAGAAAAAGGGATAATCCAAAATTACGGGGCGAAGATTAATTACGAACAATTGGGGTTCGATATCATTTCATTGATTGAAATTACCATCTCGAAAGGGAAAATGCTTGAAGTTGAGAGAGACATCGCCCAAGATCCTAATATCTTCGGTGTATTGGATGTGACGGGAGAATATGATGCCATTATTCTGGCACGTTTTCGATCACGCACCGATTTGAGTGATATGGTCAAAAAGATTAACTCGTTAGAGTACGTTATCCGTACAAATACTCATCTGATTCTAAATGTTATAAAAGAGGGAGCAGATTTTTCTGCATTGATGGAAAAGGAAAGAAGTAGGAAAGAAAAAAGTACAAAATAGTTTATTTCTTCTTATTTTTCAAATTACATGTTTAAATGATCTGTCGCAACAGTTACCGCCAAAGGGTCGTTTGCTAATTAGGTTTATTACTTTAAATGGCTTTTCATAAATTAGATCTTGTGAGAACTTTATATCGGTCGCGAAATTCCTTAGTAACTCCTAATTTTGCGGAAGTGCTAGCTTATTTCTAATTTATAATTAGAAAATTTAAAAATTTTGGACAAAACTTACCTAATAACAATAAAAGGAAAAAGAAAATGACACCTACTATAAAATCATTTTCCCAGCGTCAGCATTCGGAATTTTTACCCGAAGAAGACGAATTTGCAAAAGCACGAAATAAAGGCAGAAATTGGTGGGTTTTCGAACATACCATCCACGGTAAAAATAAATACATTCTTCTTATAGTTCTATTCACCACAATTTTATCGGCAAACCTTGCTTCTGCTGGAAGAGTGATTATTGGTGATGCAATCTCTCAATTTATTATAGGAAACGCTTCAAACCTCATTTTTTTTATAGTATTGATTATAATCCTGAACGTGGGCTCTTCGCTCACCCGATTAGCCAATTTTATGTTGCGTGAAATTCTAGCTCAACGAATGGAACGTGACACGAGAAAAGAATTCTTCTTAAATCTATTAGGTAAGAGTCAATCTTTTCATGATAGGCAAAAGATGGGGGACATTATGGCAAGAGCAACGGATGATGTCCGCAATCTTAATTTTTTGATGAGTCCTGCTATTTCTCTCATCTTAGAGTCATTTACCCAATTGATAATCCCTATTATCTATATCTATTTATTCTATCCAAATGATTTATTAATTTTTCCCTTAATCTTTACCGTATTCTTTTTGATTACCTTAAGATTTTATAGTCAAAAGGTGGGACCGATTACTAAAAATCTGAGAAGAACATATGGAGATATGAATAGTGCTCTAAATGAAACATTGTCTGGAATAGAGGTTGTGAAAGCCACCGCCCAAGAGAATTCAGAAACTCTAAAATATTATTTATATGCTAAAAAATACAAGGATTTTTACGTGGAACAAGGGAAGGTGCAAGCAACATATTTGCCTATTCTACTATTTGCATTGACCATCACCTTGGGCCTCGCTCATGCATTAACCCTTTATCTCGAGGGACTTATCAATATTGGGGACGTTATTGGCTATATTGGCTTACTTTCCCTCTTAAGATTTCCAACTAATATTTCCATCTTTATCTTCGCTCAGTGGAAACTTTCATTGTCCAGTGCAGACCGTTTAATTGATATTATGACCCAAACAACAGAAATTAATGAAAATAAGGAAGGAGTAGAAAGGGTGATTCAAGGAAAAATTGAGTTTAAAAATGTCACATTTTCTTATCCGGGCGGAGATAAGGCTGTTTTAAAAGATCTTTCCTTTACCATAGAGCCCAATCAAACGGTCGCGATTGTAGGAACTACAGGTTCTGGGAAAACAACTCTAACCAAACTACTCTCTTATCTTTATCCCTTGAAATCAGGCCAAATCTTAATAGATGATATTGATATTCGAGAATATTCACTCAAATCCCTCCGCAAACAGATTTCTTACATAGAGCAAGATCTTTTTCTCTTTTCTGATACAGTTTTTTATAACATTACATTTGGAAGGACCAGTTCCCTCGAAGAAGCAAAAAGAGTAGCGAAACAAGCACAAGCGGATCAATTTATTTCAGAACTTCCAAAGGGATATCAGTCGAAGATTGGAGAGCGGGGAGTTACACTGAGTGGAGGACAAAAACAGAGAATTGCAATTGCCCGTGCTTTTCTCTCTGATCCCCGAATATTGGTGCTCGATGATTCTACATCCGCAATTGATTCAGAAACCGAAGATAAAATTCAAATTGCCATAAATAATGTATTAGAAAATAGAACTACCTTTTTAATAACCCATCGCTTAGCACAAATTCGCTGGGCTGACCACATTCTTGTATTGAAGAAAGGGAAAATTGCGGCTAAAGGGACGCATAAAGAGCTTTTGGAAACATCGGAGGAATATAATAAGATCTTCGTGAAACGGTTCGATATTGATGTAGATAAATTAATTCAAGAGGATAATTAAATGTCATTTAGTATAGGATTGGAGGCCGAAGAATATGATCGAAAATATGAAGATTGGGAACTTTTAAAGCGTATTTCCTCATATTTTTCCCCCCATAAACGTGAATTGTCGATTGTGGTTATTTTCTTAACGTTATTTTCCCTAACAAATTCAATTTTTCCCCTTTTAGCTCGTGTTGCCATCAATTATCTAGAAGAGAACAGAAACTTCACTTATTTAGTCTTCATTATAACCATTATTTTGGTGGTTAACCTTTTAAACTGGATTTTTAATTATTTTCGACAAATAAATTCTGCTAAGATGATTGGAGGCGTTCTCTTAAACCTACGACGAGATGCAGTAAGAGCAACCCTTAATCATGATCTCTCCTTTTTTGATGATCAATCAACAGGAAAAATCGTCAGTCGTATTAATTCTGACGGAAAGGATTTTGCACAAACTGTTGAATTGTCTATTCAACTGATCTCCTCTCTGTTGTTAATAAGTATTCTTATTATCTTCATGTTTATCATTAATATTTTGCTCACTATCGCATTTTTAATTTCCTTTCCTTTTTTCTTTCTAATTGCTTTCTCATTCCGAAAACTTGCTCGGAAAAGAACGCTTCAAGGACAAAGAGCACTTGCTAAAGTGAATTCCTTTGTAAAAGAAGGAATAAATGGCATCCAAATTGCTAAAACCTTCAGAAGAGAAGAAAAAATTTATAAAAAATTTAAAAATGTTAATGAAAAATCTTATGAAGTAAATTTAAGAAGAGCTTGGGTTCTAAACGGTATCTTCCCAACATTAGGCATGGTACAAGGTGTAGTAATTGCATTATTAGTCTATTCTGGTGGTTTAGGTGTATTAGAAAATATAGTGAGTGGAGGGGATCTCTATCTTTTTATACAAAGCGTATGGATCCTGTTATTTCCGCTTTTTCAAATTGCAGCATTCTGGCCTTCATTCCAAGCGGGACTTGCAGCTGCGGAGCGAGCCTTCTCATTAATTGATGCGGAACCCGCTGTTGTCCAAACAGATGATATAAAGCCAGGTCGTTTAAGTGGAGAAATAGAAATTAAAAATTTAGATTTTCAATATGAGGCGAACAATCCCGTTTTTCAAAATTTTAATTTGAAGATAAAATCAGGAGAATCAGTAGCAATTGTGGGTCATACTGGAGCTGGAAAGAGTTCACTCGCTAATCTCATTGCTCGTTTTTATGAATTTCAAGGAGGGAAAATTTTAATCGATGGAACAAATATCCGGAGATATGATTTAATTGATTATAGAAAACAAATTGGTCTCATTCCCCAAACGCCCTTTTTATGGGCAGAAACCGTGGAGCAAAACATTAAATATTGTTGCCTTACCTCATCTACAGAGGAAGTTTATGAAGCTATTAATAAAGCTGGTGGATATGATTGGATTGAGGATTTACCTGAAGGACTCCAAACAAATATCCGAGAACGGGGTAGTCTTTTATCCATGGGACAGCGCCAACTTATAATATTTGCGCGTATTTTATTGGAAGATCCTTCTATTTTGATTCTTGATGAAGCTACCGCTTCTGTTGATCCCTTTACAGAAACTCGGATTCAAGATGCATTGGAAGAGACAATGAAAAATCGCACATCTATTATTATTGCTCATCGCCTCTGGACTGTGCGTCATGTTGAGAGAATTATTGTACTGGACCATGGGGAAATTATTGAAGAGGGAAACCACCAAGAACTGATGAATAAAGGAGGCAAATATGCTCAATTATATAATACCTACTTTAGGCATCAATCGCTTGAATATATTGAAAAAGTAAAAGAGATGAAAGAGAATAGATGATCCTTCCCTTATTTATGTTAAGTATCTTTTTAAAATAGTTAATAATTATATTATCAATATTCGTAACACCTCGGTATCCAAATATTTTAAGCATTTTCTCCACAACTTTATCCATTATGGAATGTCCTTTCCGGATTGATAAAAAGAGCTTTTTTTTATAATCAAATGTTTTAAAAAAAAAAAAGAATATGACAGATTTATGATAATTTGGACTTTGTTTATAAACGAGTTATATATCTATCGCGTTCCCATTGAGAAACATTTACTCGATATTCGTCATTTTCCTCAAGCTTTGCATAATAATAGTTTTTAAACGCTTGCTCTCCAAAAACTTCTTTCATAAACTCTGAAGATTTAAATTCATTTAATGCGACTCCAAGGCTTGGTGGTAAAGCGTCGATTCCAGCCTTTTCTAGGTCCTTTGTAGAGAAGTGATATACATTTTTATCCGTTGCTTCTGGAATCTTTATTTCGTCTGAAAGAACTCCGTCAAGTCCTGCTTGTAACAGAACAGCGAACTGAAGGTAAGGATTACCTGCAGGATCGGGGCATCGAATTTCGCAACGAGCAGAACTTGGTTTTCTATGAAAGTCAGGAACACGAATTAACGGGGAACGATTTCGGAATCCCCATGCTATATATACGGGAGCTTCATATCCAGGTACTAATCGTTTATATGAGTTCGGCCAGCTACTGAGTACCGCAGCCATCGCTTTTGCATGTTTCAGTTGTCCGGCAATCCATTTCCTCATAGTTACCGATATAAAATTCTCATCGTTTTCATCATAAAATACATTTTTTCCATCCTTCCATAAACTCTGGTGGACATGCATACCGGATCCATTAATACCCGAGAATGGTTTTGGCATAAATGTTGCATCCATTCCGTTTGAAGCAGCTACCATTTTTATGATGGTTTTTATCGTTATTGTATTATCCGCAGAATTGACGGCTTCATCATACTGGAAATCGACTTCATGTTGACCGTAAGCCACTTCATGGTGAAGTGCTTCAATTTCAATCCCCATCTTATCACAATATTGTGCGATTGTATAACGCATTTTTTCACTAATATCATACGGATCAAAATCAAAATACCCACGCATATCACTTGGTTTAAATGCTTGCTCCTTTACCTCTTTATCTAAGGCAAAGAATTCCATTTCTGGAGCACAAAAACATTTAAATCCGTGATCTTTTGCCTTTTTTACGGCTTTTTGCAAGATATAACGTGGGTCACCTTCAAATCTATTTCCATTGGGTTTATAGATATCACAGATAACGCGGGCAACTTTATTTTTTTTTCTCCAAGGCAAGATGTAAAATGTGCTTGGGTCTGGGAGAGCGACTTTATCGGATTCTTCAATCGCTCCATATCCCGTGATGCTAGAGCCGTCAAAATTCTCTCCATCTTCTAAAAAATCTTCAATGCGTTTGGAATTTATTTCAAATGATTTCAAGATCCCGTGAATATCTGTGAATTGGAGGTAAATGAATTTGATATCCTCTTCTATTACTGTTTCAATGACTTTCTCGCAAACTTCTTTCCGATTAGGGTCGTCTTTTAACATCATTTTTATTTTTCTACTTTTTTTAATACTTAGTTATTGATCATTTATTTAGAATCATTTATAAACATTTCCTTTCTGTTTATGTTTTTCAAATTATAATTATATATATGGATATTAATTCCATCAATTATTAATCAAATGATTGGAACTTTAGTTCTGACTGGAAAATACATTCAAGAATAAAAAAGATATAAAATTAGCATAAAAATTATAGGATCTTTGTTTCTTTTGTTGGAGTTGGAGTCTTTATTACTAAAAAACGGAAAATATCTTTACTGTTATTTCTCAAAAGTTCCTTTGATGTTTCTTTATATATTTAAAAATATGTACGAACATGTTCCACGATCTTAAATTATTAATTACTTAATATTAAGATAATTTTCAACCAAGCTTCGATTAATTCTTCGAAACATTTCGGAGACTGCTGAACGAGATTTTCCTTTTATTTTTGCAATGTCCTTCATCGAAACTTTTCGGGGAATTTGATAAAATCCCTCTTTATATGCAAATCGCAATAACTTTTGTTGCTCTTCCGTGAGAATAGAGTTTCTGTGATAATAACCGACGCTTTTTAACTCATAATTGATTCCTTTTTCTCCCAAATTCTTGAGAAAGTCATTCACTATCTTTCGATCCGTTATTGTTTCCATATAAAGATGCCCCTCCTTGACCCGGATAGGATATTCTACAAGTAATTCCGTTTCAACTAAGGCTGTCAAAATCCATGGATCTTTTACTTTTACATTCAGGATGACCAGATCGATTCCTTCAAAGAGAATTTGAAATTCGGGAGGATTTTTCATTTCTCTCAGACCATAGATAAACTTCTGGATATTTGGTCCTTGAATTTCAATGAGGGTATTTCCGATATTGTTTTCCAGAAGGAATTTAGAGATTATGCTAATCTTTAAATCGGGGAATTGCTGGTTGAAATTTGAAAGCCATTTAGAATCGGGAATCTCAATTTCTATTTTTGCTTGCACAAAATCTTTTCTCATATGGATATAAAATAAGTATTTATATTTAAAACTCTTTTACATGGAAAGCCATATAAAAATTACTTTTCATCGGTTTAATAGCATAAAGACTATTAATTAACTTCAAGAATAAGTGATTTAAAAAATGTTTCTTCAGCAAATGAATAGTAATTTTTCCCTTGCCATTGCCTTACCAATGTTTGCATTATGGGCATTTCTGATTGGAACCTCGCTTTATTTTATATTCAACAATAAAGATACAAAAAAGAATTTGACGATTCTATATTTCGTTTCTGTTGTTATTGGAGGGGTCATTTTGGGTGGAATCCCAAGTGCAATTATGCCTTTTCAAGAAATAATGCTGGTTTTAGCTGGTAAAACCCTTCTGAAAACGGTCATTCCAATGATTATAATTTTAGCTGTACTTCTTGCTAGCACTTTGATAATTGGCCGGCTCTTTTGTGGTTTTGCTTGTCCTATGGGTGCTCTTCAAGAGCTAGCTTCTGAAGTTAATTTTAAATCGGACGTGGAAGAACAGAAACAAAGGAACATCTATGGAAATATACCCCAGAAGAAGTCAAACCAAATCAGATGGGGTTTTTTAATTGTTTCTATAGTTACATCTTTAATTTGGGGAGTCCCTTTGCTTCAATTATTAAATCCGTTTTTGGGTTTCTCATTTTTGAGGATAAATACTCCCACAATAATGATGATGATCATCCCCTTAATTACCCTGCTTGTAATATTCACATTAAGTTTCTTTATTTATCGTCCTTATTGCCGCTTTTTATGTCCGTTTGGGGCATTAGCAAGCCTCCTCTCTCGATTTAGTGAATATAAATATACTAGAACACCCCAATGTACGGATTGCGAATTATGTGAGGAGATCTGTCCCACTAATGAGGCTTCAAGAGATAGCAAAAAGAAAGAATGCTATTTTTGCGGAAGATGTATTGAAGTTTGCCCCGAAAATATCTCAATTGATTCAAAAAACTGCACTGGATGTGAAATCTGTGAATCTGTATGCTCTTTTGTGCATGAAGGAGAATTTAATCCAATTAATACACGAATACATCGAGTCCGTATTGAACCGACATTAAATACGGCGTTAACATGTCAAAGATGTGAAGATGCTCCTTGTGTTCGAGTTTGTCCGCACAACGCTTTAGTTAAGGATAAAAATGGTTTAATCATGGTAGAAGATGAAAGATGTATTGGTTGTGGATTTTGTGTGCGTGCATGTGATTTCGGAGTAATCTCGCTACATTTAGAGAGCCAAACGGCTCTTATATGTGATTTATGCGAAGGTATGAAAGAGAAATTTATTGATCCCGAGGTAGGAGAACCAGAACCCCAATGCCTAAAAGTGTGTCCACAAGAAGCAATTTCTATTACTTCGTCCATTAAATTACAGAAAAGGCTTCAAACAGGGAATAGTAGTATTTCTTTCTCTCTACTATCTTGGTGCAAGCTTATTAACAAAAGATAGTTAGATACCTTTTTCTTTCATTTTATATGTACAACTGGCATATATGAAATTATGAGGGGGTTTTTATTCAAAATTTCTTTATATAATCTTAATATTATTAAAAGATCTCTAAACGAAACTTACATAGATATTGACTAATCTATAGATCATAAACGATATCTATAAATGGAATTTGGAAGAAATAAGCTACATAAATTCAAATTAAGAAAAGAGTAGATGATTTAGATTTGTTACCGATTGGACCGTTAATGATGGAACATAGGTTAATTGAGAGAATGATTGCAATTCTTAAAGATGAACTTAAAAAAATTCAAGCAACGGAGGATATTGACCCCGTATTTATTGATAATGCTGCTGATTTTATACGAACTTACGCAGACCAAACGCACCATGGAAAGGAAGAAGATATTCTATTTCGAGAATTAGAGAAAAAAGAGGTTGCAGAGGACCATCAAACGACTATGAATGAACTTATCGAAGAACATAAATTTGCGAGAAAAACAACAAGTGAATTGTTATCTGCAAAAGAAAAGTATTTGCAAGGAGAAGGAAGTGAACTTAATTCTGTCATCGACGCGATAGAAAAATTGGTGGAATTTTATCCTAAACACATTGAGAAAGAAGACAAGAATTTTTTCCTTCCTGTCATGGATTATTTTACAGAAGAAGAGAAAAAAAAGCTGCTTAGAGAGGGAAAGGTTTTCGACAGACATATGATTCATAGACATTATAAGGATTTTGTTATGAATTTCATAGATCGCAGAAACCTTGCAGTAGACAAATTAAAGCCAGGTTGGGTGGGACATTTTTAACGATCTGCGAAAGAAGTCCCCATCCCTTTAGGGTGGGGATGAATTTCGTATATTATACAAACATTTTATAATCAAATAATTGAAAGGAGGTGATAAAGATAGCAAAATGGGAATGTCTTGTTTGTGGATGGATTTACGATGAGGAAGAACAAGGAGTAAAGTTTGAAGACCAGCCGGACGATTATACTTGTCCAGTGTGCGGAGCTCCAAAAGATCAATTTGAGAAGATAGAAGAGTGATTCAGTGAATTTCTAAGAGTGCAAAGATACCATCCATTGTTGCTTTTTATTCCGTGCTACAGGCACATTTGGTAAATCTGGATTGGGAACAACTCCGAGCATTATTTAGGGTGTCTATTAGATCCGCAATCTATCCATTATCTGCATAAGTTCAAAGATCGGTTTTGAATTATTAATATCTCGGTATTTCTCTCTATGAAAAAATCGATATTTATAGATTTATAGTAATTTTTATATTCACTTTTTCACTATATGTGAATATAACATACCTAAAGATGTAGTATTATGCATGTCGTGAATATCTATAGTTAAAATATTAAAATATGGGAGATCTGGCTACGCCCTGGATTTTTGTCTTTTGGTTATTACGCGCTTATCGCGTGATTGATTTTGCCCTCCTTTACCTATACCGTTCGAGAGCTCATACATTTTCTGGGCTCATATGTGGGCAGATCTCCCACCCTTTTCCGAATCAATTCGAATGTTCTTTAAAATTTCAGGTTATTGCATCTTTAATAACTTGTGGTCTTTTTGATTAAAATTCTACCCTTAAAAATTAAAAAGATCCT
>JAWOCD010000127.1:0-6012 GCA_046483985.1 Promethearchaeia archaeon | reverse complement strand
CTAATTTTAATGAGGAATATATAAGATTGAGGTATTTAATGATAGAGAAGTTTTCCGAACTTGCATATATGGTGCTTTATAAGGTCCCTATTGATGAGACTACCGATTTAAATATCGAAAAAACATTTAAGAAGATCGAGAAAAAATCAGGCCAACCCTTATCAGAAGTCAATGATCTTCACAAATGGCGATTAATGCGGAATGACATCGTTCACGATCATTACAAAGTAGGCGAAAATGAAATTGAACAAGCAAAACAATTCTTTAACGACGTAGAAACTCAATTTGAAAAAATCTTGGCAAAATAAAAAGACAATTGAGGATCATTTTGAAGGAATTAGTTATTGATATTACCTACGAATGCAATTCAAACTGTAACTACTGTCAGTGGTCCGCCGCCAATTCCAAAAAACCCCCTCATCTTCCACTGGATCGGCTCCAAGTTCCTAAGAAAACCTTGGACCTCTTGAATATTTCCAGAGTCACCTTTTCGGGGGGAGAACCGCTAATTTCAAAAAACCTTATTCCGCTAATTCACTACTACCGTAATCATAACATGACAATCCGGCTGCTTTCTAATGGAATTGACGTAACTCACGCGAGAGTCCAGCACCTTCTGCAAAATGAAGTAAGCGAATTCATTTTTTCTGTAGATTCATTTAATTATCATCTCTATTCGAAAAATCGTGACCTCCCGCGACGGATATTTGAAAAAGCAATTAAAAATCTCAGATCTTTAGCGAACATCAAGAGGAAGGGATCTGAACAAAAGATATTCATCGGATTAAACGTAGTCTTAACCGCACCGACTTGTAATTGGCAAAATATCTCCCAAATGTTAAAAGCGGCAGAAAGAGAGAAGATAGATCAAGTTAAATTTCAGCCAGTATTTGATGATGGATATTTATCTAAAAATGCCCCGGAACTCTCTCTTTCAGAAGTAAAACCAAAAAAGATAAGAGAGATTAAAAGTCAGCTCATAGATTTACAACTTCCATCCAATTTTACAAACC
This sequence comes from Promethearchaeia archaeon, assembly GCA_046483985.1. Taxonomy (GTDB): domain Archaea; phylum Asgardarchaeota; class Lokiarchaeia; order Sigyniarchaeales; family SOKP01; genus JAWOCD01. The sequence goes on along the minus strand of JAWOCD010000127.1, from coordinate 4,999 downwards.
CGCCGGGCTTTTGGGAAGACTTATACTGCCTTTTAACGGGAGACCAATTAAACCCCGCCCAATGTAAAGTCATGGAACATTCAATTTTATTGCATGAGGGTATTCTCAAATTTTGCTTCTGGTGCACCCATACAACATACGGCTCAATAACGGAGGATTTCTCAAAAGAAAAAGTCGAAAGGATAGAACGAAACTTTCAAAAGAATTTACCCAAATGTAGAGTTCTCCCCCAATGTTTTTGCCTTCAACCTCTCGACCATCAATGGCATACTCAAAAACCTAAAAAATCATAAAATACATAAAGATCTGGTTAATTTACCAAATTACAAAAAAACAAGGGACAAAAAGAGAATAAATATTTATGGAAACAATTTCAATCATCATCCCGACAACCCGCCCGGAGAATAGCACATTAGAATCATTTTTCCAATTTACAGTGCCAGATGGATTCATTTTAGAATATTTTTTTATTGTGGACGACCCAGAGGCAGATTTGTCTCATTTACGTTTGCTCGCCGAAAAATATGCTCGTTTTGCTATCAATATCCTTAGAAATGCCACGAACTTAGGCACGTCCGCTTCCAGAAATAAGGGAATTGAAGAATCGACCGGAGAATATATTCTAACTCTTGATGATGATTGCGTTGCGGAACCTGATTTAATAGAACAGTATATACACGTAATGAGAAGACATCCGAATCATCCAGGGTATATCGGATTGACCAGCGCGCCGGAGCCAAAAACTTCTTTCGAAAAGGCAATAAATCTCAGCGATATGCGGCATTTTTTTGAAATCGCAAACCATAAGGATACCTTCTACTGGGGAATCACTGCGAATCTCTTCATAAAGCGAGCTGCAATTGACGGCATCCGGTTTTCTTCAGACCACCCGAAGAAAGGTGGCGGAGAAGATATTTCATTTTGCTTAAAAGTCTTGGATTACTGCAATCGTGATTCAAATGAAAGTGCTGAGTCCGAATCCCTTCTTTCCGAACCAAAGCAGACCAAATCACTCAGTAATTATACAAAGTTCAAATGTGTTCCCTCGGCAAAAGTGGAGCATCCATACTGGGAGGAGAGTATAAAGGGATACCTCAGGTTCTTTAGATGGGGCTATGGAGATGTCATCCTTCATGAAAAATTTCCTAAATATCGGTTTCATCAATATCCGAATCTCATCGAGTTTATCTTTTTATTTCTTATGATTCATCTTTCAGTTTGGGCATTAAATTCTATATTCTCTCTTATACCGTTTACATTTCCCGTTTTCGGATTATTTTTCGGCTCGGTTGCGGCTTTTATCATATGGGAACTTATATGCGAAGCGCGCAAGCTAAAAGAAAACGTTCGCACATTTTCCCTTATTCCGCTTCTAAAAGCAGTATTAATCCGGCAATTGAACGATATGGGCAGATTTTTACACCAATTTCCGAGAATCTGGAAAGTAACATGCCGATGGGATTATTTTTGTACGGGAGAATCCTTAGCATATGAGACAAAAGCGGCCTTGAGAAAATTTGAAGGATTTGTTGCAATTTCCCTTCTCATAATAATTATTTATTTAATTTTAATTTAATTTACAAATATTCCAGTAATGCAATGGATAAATACGCACTATTTATTGTCTGGATTCCGGGACTTCCCTTCGGCTCAATTACCCCGTTACTTCTGACACTATTTAATCATCTATATGTTTGGGTACATTACTTTACACTTGAGGAGCCAGATTTTCAAATGTTACATAAAAATGAAAATTTTCCACCAATTACGGAGGAATGGATAGCTGAATTGGATATTATATCTGAGGACACGGCTGAAAAAGGAGTATCCATGATTAAAATGCGGAATATAATAGCACATGAGTATGCGAAAATCGATTACACATTACTAATGGAGGGTTTACGGGACCTTAGAGAGGATTTTGTAGAAATTCAAAATCAAGTTATCAAATGGATAGAACTTCAAGAGAAAAAGGACGCGTTGGATTAAAATCTGAATTAAGTATTGTCTTTTCAAACTAATTTTGACTCGAAAATGGAATTTATAAGGATTTTGGGGGTTGTAATATGGACAACCCAGACGACCTTCTCTTTTTGATTTATCTCCATAATAAGTTATATTCTTTTATAAATCCCTTGCCACTTTATGCTTATAAGGAATTTTTGATATTAAATATGTAAAAACGATATCTTAGTATGAATGAAGAAGAGAAGGTTTATTTAGGCTCTCTCAATAATGCAGATATATTAAGCGAGTTAACTAATGATAATCCCGCTTATATGTATTTTATCTGTTTTTTAGGTAATCGAACGCTTTATCCTATAAATCCTAATTTAATCGATGTGGAAGTGGATTGTAGACCTTTAATGAAAAAGTATGATCTAACTAATTTTACGCCAAGATCAGAGAGAGGGACTCATGCTGTAACCCCTTTAGATTGTAATCTTAATAAGAAGGGAGAACTTATTTTTAAGGAGATTCAAGATTATAATATATGCAACCAGTTAAATCAATTACTTAACTCAAGGCAAACTATCAACAAAACGGAATTTAATAGATTATTTCGTGAGAAATTTTCTTTTGAAACTAATCCTGAAGACATTTTAGAAGAAAAAATAAAACAAGTAAGAGAAAAATACGATACCAATTTTCCTACAAAGGAATTTACATATAGAAGAATGACCGTTACTCCAACCATTAAAAAAGATAGGTTATATTACCAATTTAAAATAAAATGTGCTTGCTCAGAAGAAATATTCGATGAAATCAATATGGATGATTATAAACCAATTGGTGAAGAGATCGTTTGTCCCAACTGTGAACATCTTTTTAATATCCCATACGATTTTTCTTGCTATTGGTAATTTTCACCATATTATAAATTTTAAAATGTAATACAATTTTATATAATCAAAAATTATATAATAGTATATAATTTTCATTATAATGAAAAATATTTTTGGTGATTAACATGAAAAAAGATCCATTAGGAATTGCAACTTCTCTGGTTTATCATCTAAACTTATTAAGAGAAAATGTGGAATATAATATCAATGAACTTAAGAATCTGAGAAATATTGAAAATCATTGGAAGACTATTCAAAAATATCTCAAAATGTTCAAAATAATAAAGAAATATTGTCCGCAGATTGAGTTAAATGAGTCTAAGTTGACAATTAAAGAATCTGAACTCTATAAACGCCTAAATCCTAAAGAGAGATTAATTTTATATCTTTTTAATGAAGGTGCGAAAAATGCCGATACTGCTGTTGAAATTCCTAACGAATTTCAGACAGAAGAATTAGGCGAATCCGAGGGGTACCTTTACAAACGGACGGAAGAAAATAAGTTTCACCTTACTAGAAGCGGACTAAATATTTATAGACTAATTAAACAGAATTGGTCAAAAGTCATTTATCAAAAAGAATCTTTTAATGATATATTTCCGTATGAAGCATCATTTGAAGAAAGCTATGTGGCTCAAAATAGCATATCAGAAGGATCTGGCCCAATAATCTATGTTAATACCTTCGAATTAAGACCTTCCGCCTCAGATTCTTCGGGGCTCAATCGAGATATCTGGAGTTTAAGTAGAGATAAGGAATTAAATTTAATGGTGAGATAAATAATGGAAAAAGAAGAGAAAATAAAAAAGGCTGATATTAAAGTCAGAAAAAAATTTGAAAAAGTAGAGGAATTCAAATCACATTATGTTACAGGTGCAATTGGCGGTTTTAAAAATAAATATGATTTTCGTTTAAGTTTTTATAATACGGACACAAATAGCCTTATAGAAAAATTACAAAATATGCAAAGCGATAAAGAAATAGGAAAAGAAGAACTTATTGAAGAAACTCAGGACCTGGAATTGAGGAATAATATTGTATGTGAAGTAATAATGAGCGAGCCGGCAATTAGAGAATTATACCAGTTTATCGGTAGACAACTTAAAGAAAAAGAAAAAATTGAAGAGAAAATTTTTAAAGAAAGTGATAAAGAGAATAGTAATATCATTTTAAAGTAGAACTGATTTTTTTTAATTCTAATTTTATTCTCGGACCTCAAGGCTTGCCCTGGGAATTAAAATTTGTAAAGATGAAAGGAATTTAAGACGAGTAAATGCACTTAAAACGCAATTATCAAGAATAAGCATGTCAGCCTTATTACCCTTTCGTTAAATTTTGAAGTGTCTCAGCATCTTTTTGGACTTTCTCGACAGACTCCAGCCCCCAATGTGCTTAAAATGGCTCTTATGAAATTTTAATAAAAATTGATCAATTTTCATTTCAACTAAATTAGCGAGCTTCGAAAGGCTTATTTTTCCTTCTGAATATAACTCGAACATCCAAATTAACAGACTTTTCTCTTCAAGCCGTTTATAACTAAGATTATAAGATTTATAATCTAATAAAATATTGGAAATCCATGTTTAAATTTTTGTTGCTTTTATTATGTCGTATGCGAGATCAACATAATAAAAAGCTATTTAACGTATTTTAATTTCATTATCTGGTAATTAGGATTCACCTTATTGCCTTTAAGCTCAAAAAGGCATAAATTTAAGTACGTTAAAAAGTATTATAATACTGGAAATATGACAGAAAGTGAAAATAAGACCCTAAAAGAAGAACTTATTTCTTTGATTAAGAAATTACCAGAAGATATTACATTAGATGATGTTATGTATCATCTTTATGTAAAAAAAAAAGTTTTAAAAGCGTTAGAAGCAAGTAACCAAGGAAAGACCTATAACCATGAACAAGTAAAGGAACAATCTCGAAAATGGTTACAATAAAATGGACTGAACTTGCAAAAGAAGATCTTAAGGAGATTATTGACTATTTATCTCAAGCTTCATCCCAATATGGGGAATACTTTCGATCTAGAGTTTTTGAAGAAATTGAAAATATTAGAGACTTTCCTCTAATGGGAAGGAAAGTACCTGAATTCGATAATTCAGATTTAAGAGAATTGCTTTTTCAAAAATATCGAATCATAT
>JAWOCD010000033.1:0-55973 GCA_046483985.1 Promethearchaeia archaeon | reverse complement strand
CTTCCTTTAACTCTTTTAATTTTTCTCTTTTTTTTCTTTCCTTTTCTTTTTTTTTCTTCCACTTCTGGAAGCCATCGGTTAACTCTCCCTTCCATACAGCGAGTTTACCGGTTTCTTGCTCATATTCTTTCATTAATTCGGTCTTTTCTGCTGACATTAAGCTGACCTTTTTATGTGATTGTAAAATTTATAAGAGTTTGTTTTAATTTTTATGTTATTAAAATTTTCTAAATCTAAAAATTTTTTCATTATTAAGCAAATTGAAGCCCTCGTATAACGAACCATAGAACTTCATAAATCTTTCATTCTTCATGTAAGTTAATATATCTAAATATAATACATTTTTATACCTTATGTTTCTAGCATTATAGAATTCTAAATTCTCTCTCTACTGACCCCACAAAATCTAAAGAAAAACCCCAAATTTCGTTTCTAGTTTTGTTATTTTCGAGATGAAAGGGAGAGTATAAAGGAATTCGAAAAGTCTAAAGGAATTCAAAAAATCTAATTTTATTTTAGGTGTGAGCAAACATCTAACCTTCTTTTTTTCATGTTTTGAAGAAAAAAATTAATTCATTCAATTTATTATTATGATCTATGGATTTTAAAATAAAAAAATGAATGAACTTTAAAAATGGCACGCGTTGACCACCATGGAGCCTTTGCTTTTTTAATCTATTATTCCATCTGGCTTCTATTTTATAGTGAAGGAACTTTCATACTCCCCAGACATCTTGTATTTCTGATCGTCATATTTGGTGTTTTTCCCGACTTTGATGCCCTCTATTACATAGTCAAACAAAGGGGGGAAGGAAAAATTAACACACAATTTCAGCATCATTTAATGTTTTGGACGCATTGGCCCGTCAGTTATATTCCTTTAATAATTATTTTTGTAATTTCAACCTTCTTTAATTTTTATTCAGAATACTTTCTCACTCCCATGATTGGAATTTATTGTGGACATTTACTCTTTGATTCTATTAGTTGCGGTGATGGAATAATGTGGGGTAAACTTCCTTGGAAAAAGGACCAATATAGCCCGTTCATTAATTTATGTAAGGGAGGAACTGATGGATATCATGGAGTCTACTGGGAAGCAAGATATCGAGATACTCTTATTTGTAAATTAGGAAATATTGCGGTAATCATCGCCATTTTTATCATTTCGACTTTTCAAATTATAACTATTGTTCATTATCTTCCTGATCCTAACTCCCCCGGGATAAGCGGATATTATTTATCTCCCGTTATTTTTTTTATTATCGGATTAGTGCACGGACTAAGAGAAATACCAGAGAAATATTTAGAAGAGCCCCCAAGAGGACGTTATGCGGATTATCGGATAAATCCCAAATATATAAACGGATTGAACAAAAAAAATCGTCAAAAACATATAAAAAAGTATAAATCCTTACTCCAAGAGAACCATCTATTAAAAAAGTTACAAAAAGATGAAAAAACAAAAGGCTAAAATAAATCTTTAACCAAATAAAAATTATATACAAATATAAACAAGTCATTATAGAAGGTGTTTAAGTTTAAGATATGAGCGAGGATATGAAAATTTATGCGAAGAAGATATTAGACCCCTTTAAACAAAAGATTATGCAATTCTTTAAGGATTTAAGTGGAGAGAAAAATGTGCTCTATTTGGATTTTCTTAAAGAGGTAGAGATCCATGAACCACAAACACGCGTATACGATGTTGGAATCCCGCTTAAGAAATCACGGAAGAATGTGAATTTCGAGATGGAATCCATAGAATATAAACTCCCCTTGGCGGCGAATCTGAAATTTGATGATTTTCCCATTGAAGAGGCTATTGTTCGCTTTGAATTCCCACCTGTTTTATATGGACCGAAAGGAAGATATCCAAAGATAATTATCAGTGCTACTCTTGCAGTTCCTTGGCCAGGAGAGGTGGGCTTAGTATGGACCCCCACTACGGGGTCTGAGGAATTTGCATTCCATCCATACCAAGATAGAGAGAATAAAGTTGCGGATTTAGAACACTTTTATTCGGAAGAGATCCTTGACCCTCTCTGCGATTTTCTCAATAATAGTGACCATATTCTCGCCCAAAAATTGAGAGAAAGTATTAACTCCTTTTTGAGTTCGAAAAATCGGAAATTTTTAGAATATAAAAATCCATTCATTAAAAAAAGAAAGGCAAATAAAAACGTAATTGAGGTTCCTTTATATTGTGAATTTTTTGATGAAAATGAGGCATCAATTCTATATTTTGAATATTATACTTCCAAAGGTGATTGGCTTCCTCCAGCAGATGTTATTGTAAACATTATGCAATATTTTGCTTTGGCAACGGAAATCTTTGACTATGAAGGGCAAATTTCCGAAGAACTTCTGGAAAAAGTTGAGAAAAAGTTGGGATATTTTGAGGAGAAGTCAGAGGAATTAGCGAAAAAAAAGCGCCGTGTGCAACTGAAAGAAGAATGGGATCCCTTTGCAGCTCCAAAAAAACAGGTGAAGAGGGATTCATTAGGTTATAAAATTGAAGGAAAAGATGCTATGGTTTCAGGGGAAGACCATGAGGCGGTATTAGAGAAAGTAGATAAAATGAGAGGATTAGTTAAAGAAAAGTTGGAAAAGGAAGCCGAAAAACCAACACCTCCGAAACCAGAAGAGGGTCAATCCTCTCAAGAAAAAGCAGCTCATACGCGAGGAGAGACAAGGAAACGAGGAGATACAAGAGCGAGAGGGTCGACACGAACCCGGGGAGAAACTAGAAAGAGAGGAGAGAGTGGGCAGAAAAGGGGTTCTATAAAATCCCCAGATACTGCACAAACATCAAATTCGAAACCAGCTAAAAAAGCAACACCCGATCAATTATGGAAAAAAGTCCGGAATCAAAAGGAAGCATCCGCTTCTCTTGAAAAGGAGAAGACACTGGAAGATGCTGAAGCACAGCCCAAACAAACAGAAAAATCTAATCCAAAAGAATGGTTTAATGAAAACAAAATGAGACAATTTATCACTGTGGGGAACGGTAATGATCTCCCTTTTCGAAAACGCGGTGATTTTACCCTATTAAAAACCCTTCCCAAACCATTCATTTTAACTTTTGCCCGAGATCAATTGAAAATTAAAAAAAGGAAAATGTCTAGTGAAGTAATTAAGATGCTTTTTGAATTGTATAAATCTGGACATATTAAACCCGCTCAATAATTATCCTCTTTTTTTAAATATTCCAAAATCTTCTTATAAAGGTTTTTTTCGGCGCTTTTTTTGGTCTTACAGAGTTTTGATTGAAAGGAGGGGGGGATATCTATTTCCTTGATTTTTTGCTTTTCTTGATTAAGAATACGTGGATTCTTTGCAAACCATCTTGAATCATGATCTGGACCAATTTTCTCAAACTTACATCTTATTGTGGGTGTAAATTTGAACCTTTGCTGTAAATGTTCTAAGAGCTTATTTTTACTAAAAATATCTGAATCTTTTATTAAATTTTTCCAATCTTTATAGAATATATTTATGATTTTGTTTTCTACGATTTTTAGATTGAATTGTGAATCCAGGTAGATCGCTCCAGAAATGGCTTCAAAAATGTCAGCAAGAATAAGTGTGCCAGATAGTTGTTGATCGGGTGATTTTAAAACATACTCATCTAAACGGAAATATTCCTCTGCGATGTTATTCAAGGTTTTATCATTTTCAATTGCTTGTTTGGATTTCGTAATAATCCCGGGATCCACAATTCCCTCTTGATAAAGCTTTTTGATGAATAAAAGTTTAATCACTGCATCTCCTAAAATTTCTAAGAAATTATAGTCCTTCCTTCCCGCTTGGTTCCCTAACTCTGGGGTGGTAAATGCTTCTATGAGCAGATTGATATCATTAAAATGATATTTTATTTTCTTTTGAAATTTACGTAATTTTTCTTTCTGATTTTGAGGTAACATCGTTCCTTAGAATATATAAGATTTAGATAAATTTAAAAATTTAAACAAATCTTTATTAAATATGGAAAGAAAAAATCTTGAAAAAGTGTTTTCCATGCTTCAGCAAATTGAAGACCGAAACAAAGAATTAGTTGAATCTTTATCTCAAATCACTCCACTCTCACGGGATCAAATATTAGAAAGTATTTCCAAGCATATAGTAAATGAGAATCTCAACATCCTCGGTCTTTCCCAAAAAGAACCTTGCGGTTCGGGAGTCCATAAAAAAGAATTTGAAAATATTATTAACCAGATTATTGCTAATATTAAACAAGACCCATCTAAGAAAGTACTTTATTTAAAAGATTTCTTCGATTTGTTTGAGGATATCTCCGAACAAGATAAAAATGTAATGCTACAGTCTTTTAAGAATATCGACCTTCACAGATTAAAAAATAGGATGCTCTCGTTTTCAAAAACGCTTCAAAAATAATAAAAAGAAAATATGATTTGGTAAAGCAACTACATTAGGGCAAACATTTTTTGGAGTTTCATTAATTTCCGAGGGCCGCGAATTTTCATTTTTCTTGTTATAATTTTTTTTAACATTCCCCATGTAGATAATTTTCCCATTGCTAACTCAAGAAATAATTCGATGGGACATTCCATTTTTGCATCCCATCCTAACACCTTTTTTTTTAGCTCTTTTTTATTCTTATTTTTAATACCCTCGACCGTGATTGTTCCATGATCCACCGTCACTAAGGCAGCATATCGTCCGTCTGTTGCGTTGAGTAGATATGTAATTTCTTCATCCTCGAATATATGTTGAAACTTTTCATTATCGTTCAAGGGGGATAACTGTTTTTGAATGACGCCAGCGAACCCTCTGAGTTTCTTTTTCTTTTTTTCCTTTTGTTCTTTAGCCATTTTAATATTCCACTCTATTGTAAATTAAAAATGTAATTTATTTGCTTACTTTTTAGTAATTAAAGATAATATAAAGTAATTAAATAAGTTTTAAGAATAATTCTGGATGAGATTATTCTTCATTTTCATGAAAATTAGTTCTAAAAAGAGCAATTTTTAAAAATCTTTGAAATAGAAATTAATGGGGTAAACTAAAGGATTGGAGACCGATGTAGTCTCTCAGGCACTTGATATTACTTCCTCTATTGACCGCTTTTGAAATATTCTTCATATGCTTTCCTATCTTCAAGACTGATTTTGCTATTTTTCATGTCTTTCTTAAAAATAACCGGTGTAACCTCGTCTCCCTCATGTTTTATTTCTTTGTTTATTTTATACTCTTCCAGTTCATCGTTTTTAAATTTGAACGCTTTATCACACGTTTTACAATAAAGACGGCCATTTTTTGGCATTAACAAATTGCCACATTCTGGGCAAAATTTCATTATTTGATATTCACCACGCAGTTTCTTGATTCTTGTAAAATTTATTTTTATTAACTTTTAATATAAAATAAAATTCTCTATTTAAAGTTATTGATTTGGAGTTATTACGTCCTAGTCGAAAATGGTACCTAAGTTAAAGTTCAACTTAAAAATGTATGTTGCATAGATTTAAGTTTTCAAGACTTCTAAGTTCAGTGAATTTTAATGTATTCTACAGGGGTAAATTTACCGAGAAAACAATACAATATATTATATAGGCTCCACATAAAAGATACTTAAAAAGGCATCGATAATAATATATAACAACAAATTTAAATCAAAAATACAGTAATATTTAGAAATTAAATCAGATGATTTAAAAAATGAAAAGGAAAGACATACTTATTATAGCTCATCGTGGGGCCAGTAAGAGTGCACCCGAAAATACCATGAAAGCCTTTAAGCGAGCAATCGAATTGAACGCTGATTATATTGAGTTTGATGTTCATGAAACGAAAGATGGAGAGATTGTTATTATGCATGATGAAAATACGCATAGAACCACGGGGGTTGAAGGAGAGATTAAAGAAATGACGTTGGACGAACTAAAAGAATTAGAGTGTGGGAAAGGAGAAAAAATTCCCACGCTCAAAGAACTAATTTCCTTAGCAAAAGGCAAGATCGGATTGCAATGTGAAATTAAGGTGGAAGGAATTACCGAAAAAATAGTTTCGCTGTTCGAACAAGAAGATATGATAGACGATGTCTTAATAAGCTCCTTTAAACGCCAAGAAATCTTTAAAATAAACCAATTAAATCCGGATATTAAGCTTGCAAGTTTATTTATTGGCCTTATCAGAAAAAGCAAGCGAATTGAAGAAGCAATCAATAATAATCTCTTTGCTTTACATCCCTTTCATTGGTTTGCAAGTAATAAATTCATTAAAAAGGCCCATGAGCACGGAATAAAAGTCAATTCTTGGACAGTTGATTCTGCCGAAAGAATTAAAAAATTGGTGAATAAGGGTGTGGATGGCATTATCACAAACGATGTAAAAGCGGCAAAAAAGCCATTCCATTGAATTATTTATGCCTGAAGGCGCGAGCCTTATACTCCCTAATCCGTTATACACACACTAGATAATAAGGGATGGTTCTCCACCCCGAAATGATTATCTCCGAAGGGACGGTGAACTTGATTATACTTTTTAAGGATATTTATATTTCCCACCTCATCTCGTTCATTTCAATATCCGAATTCCCAACACTTGAATTCTCTGTCGTTCGATAAAGATATTCTTTAAAAAAAAAACATTCTTTAAAAATGAAACATTCTTCCGTCCCTATTTTGCTTATTATCATGACATTTTAGTACAATATAAAAGGATTTAGATTAAATGGATTCTTAGTTATATTAATTAAAAATTTTAAACGAAAGAGTATTTTAAATGGTTATGGCTGATATGGAGAACACGAAAGAATTAAACCTCGACAGACTTTTTTTTCCAGAGGCCATCGGAATAATTGGGGCCTCAAAGGATCCTACGGGAGGAGGATATTTTGTCCGTTGCATGGAAGGACGCTTTAAAGGAGATATGTATCTTTTTAATCCTAAGTACGCCGGAGAAGATCTTTTAGGCTATCCGTGCTATGCCTCAATCCTAGATATCCCCGAAGATGTAACTATCGACTATGTAATTTTAAGCGTCCGTGCGGAACTATGTCCCACACTGCTTGAAGAAATCGGAAAAAAGGGCGTTCCGTTTGTTACCGTTTTTGCTTCTGGGTTTTCTGAAGTCGGCAAGGAAGATTTAATCACCGAATTATTAAACACTGCAAAGAAATACAATATTCGTATAATAGGACCAAATTGTTTGGGCGTCTATAATCCCAGAATGGGTCTGTACATCGGAGCCGAACAATCAAAGAAGGCGGGAAATTTCAGTGGTGTATTTCAGAGTGGAGGTTTAGCAATTAATTCCGCTCAATTGGCAGTATCCTACGGCTGTTACGTCTCTAAACTAGTCTCTATTGGAAATGCAGCTGATTTAACTCATCCGCATTTTTTGGATTACTTTCTTGAGGATGATCACACTGCAATTATAGGGCTTTATCTTGAAAATCTTAAATCCAAAGAGATAGGTCGGCAATTCCTAAAAAAAGCAAAAGCTTGTAATCTCAACCGAAAACCCATCATTTTATGGAGGGCGGGATATGGAGAAGCTACAAAAAAAGCAATTATGTCCCATACTGGAGGCTTAGCAGGAGACAACCGCATATGGAAGTCTGTAGCAAAGCAAACTGGCTGCTGTTTGGTGAATAACTCCACAGAATTAGCCGCTTTAGCAAGTGGCTTTAAATTTAATTACTTGCCAAAAACACGGGATGTGGGACTTATTGGAATTGGCGGGGGAAGCACTATTGAAGCGGGCGATGCCTTAGAAAAATATAATCTGAAAATTCCCGAATTAACGGAGAAAATAAAGAAACGATTTACACGTTTTATGCCCGATGTAAATACAAGTTTCCGAAATCCAATCGATCTAGGAGCTCGGGGAGCATTACCCAATATTTATTTTAGAACAATCAAGCTCCTGGATGAAGACCCCAATACCTCCGCAATTGTATTTGTAAAAGACCCTGAACGTTTTTCTTCACTACAGAGTAGTGTTGTAGACGGGATGGGATTTGAAGATATAGACTTAAACAGATTATTCATAAAATATATCGGAAAAGCCAAAAGAGTGTGTGAAAAACCATTATTCTGCGTGATGCTAAAAATTAATGAAGGATTCGAAGAATATGAGAGTCGCTATAAATTTAAACTTAAACTCTTGAATCGCGGCATTCCGGTATATGAATCTGTAGAATTAGCGGCAAAAGTCGTTGACCATATGAATACCTATCGTGAATTTCTTCAAAACCACGGAAAATACCCGAAACCGGAAAATTAGTAATTTTAAGCCTCTTTTTTCCCTTTTAATTTTTTCTTAAAGTTTTTGGGGGATCTACTGGTCTTCCAGGACTTCCTTGATAATATTTTTTTTCCTTTTTTCCACGCCAATTTTTATGAAGTAAAGTATTTGGATAAATTGAAAAATTACTTTCTGTATGTACTCCAGGACCTGCAATTACCCCTGGATAAACTACATTGTTTTTCCCAAGTTTAATTTCTAAGATACTAATTTTTCCAAAAATGGAGTTTACAGCATGACTTGATAAAGCTGCGGTAGGATATATAAACGTGTTATCACCGATCTCCGTGAATTCTAAACCAACGTAACTATCACAATATATCACGTTTTCGCCGATCTTATTATGCGTAATCCTTCTTAATGCTCTCTTGACTAGCCATGGGAAGGGACTTTTCATAGTCAGCCACACGGGCATTTTAATAATAAAACCCCGTTTATGGTAATAATTCAGCATTTTTCTTTCTGGCGAATTGGAGTCATTTAAAATCCGGGCGAAAACTCCTTGCTTTGGAGGTGATTTTTTGTTCCATCTTCTTACCCACAATGCTCCAAACTCGATTAATAAGAGGAGATATACATAATAAAGAAAAACAGACAGAATGACTAGTGCCAAAAAATGAAATAAGAGCGGAAGAGGCAGAATTTGCAATATAAAAAATTCTACAAAAAGAAAGATCCCTAAGCATGGAAAGCAAGGAACGAGAAAGGAAAGAAAATTTATGGTGAAAAAATCCAGAACTGCGATTTTTATTGTTTTTTCTTCTTGCTCTTCAACTTTCATAATATTATTATAAAATTACCCTTTTTAAAAAATTAACATCAATTATTGGATATTTATCGAACTTCTTACGGCAAAATCAGTCATTAATCCCCTTGATTATTTTCCATTAATTCTTCTACATCTTGGGGTCCTTCTATTTTTTCTACCTCTGCTTGAAATTTACTTAAGAATGATACCGCAACCAGTATCAAAATGAGAGCCACTATAAAAATCGGTACATTATTAACAGACTGTTGAAATACATAAAATCCCACAATGACGGGAACGATGATGGTAATACCATTCTGGATTGGCCACATTATAACAGCTTTTCCCTTTTGGAGTGCATTTTGTTGAAATAATAATCCCACAAAGTTACTCAAACCCACTCCATAAATTCCAATAAAAATCCAAAGGTGGGCGTATGAGCCTTCAAAAATAAACCAAAAGATTCCAAAAAAGATTTCAAAGAATGTAAGAAGTGATAAATCTGTACTCGCATCTGCAAACGCTTGGACAAATATATTAGTAAAAATAGCCCCTAGAGAAAATAAAGCACTGGCGATTAACAATAAGAATAAACCTTCCAAGGATTTATCCTCTCTAGATTCTCCGTACATATAAAAAAATACAGATATGCTTGTGATTATCAAAAGAAATATAAGAAAAGGGGTTATAAATTCGATTAAGTTAATCTTTACTTCCGATATATTGGATAATGTAATTAATATCGGCGATATAATCAATAAGCCCATGGCGAGACCTTCTTTAATCTTAACATCTTCATCCAATATTCGCTTAGCGAATAAAACCAGAAAAATGAGTCCAATACTCATGATGGGTGATACAATCAAGACCCCTATTAGAGATTGAGCAATCATATAGGGGATCCATCCCAACAGACTTAGAATGAATCCCGTAATCCACGACTTATTTTGGAAAAATTCTTTAAAAATATCAATAAAATCGCCGATCCCCTCGAATTTAAATTCTGGTAATCCTTGCATAAGTCCTTTCTTTTGCAAGACAACGGCAATATTAAAACAAAATGAGGTTAAAATTGTCAATGTAATCCCAATGATGACATTAATAATATCTACCATTAATTTTGAAACCTCTAAAAACTAAAACTATAATAATAAATTAAGTTTTGTGCTAAATTAATCTTTAGATTTTCTTTGCTGAAACTCTCGTTGCTCCTCTCTTACGGTCTTTACCTTTTTAAAAACTCTAATAAAGGCGATTGTTGTGATGCTTCCCATAAGCATGCCCCATTAGATTGAAAACTTTAGATAAGCTGTCCATCGTCATTGTATATCATTAATTTTTCCTACTTGTTCTGGTTTTACTGATTGGGTTATTTTACTGGTTAAAAGTGGGGATTATAATATTATAATATAAGATCCTAAAACATCGATAAAAAGAACGATCCCCAAGGCGTGAGACTTGGATACTCATAATCTGAACTTACTACATCCCTAATCAACATTAAATTGTTTTTAGAAATGAATGATTTTTATTTAATAATTGATTTTAAGAATTATTCACAGCAATAAATTTTGAAGTGGTATAGTTTGAAGAGCTTAAAGCAAAAACTCGCACCTATTTCATATTTCTTTCATTTTGTTAAACCTGCAATTAAAGGTATCATCTTAGTTATTATAGGCCTAATTATCACGCGCCAGAGTGTTGGTATAGGAAGATTAAATCTGAATTTTTTATACGGTATTCCATCTTATTTCTTATTTGGTTTAGCGGCGCTTTCGCTTTATTCAAAGATGGAAAACGGCAAGTCAAGAGGAACCCTTATTTTTACGGTTGGAACCCTCTTGAGATTTGTAGTTTTCCTTTCGTTAGGTGCGGGTTTGCTAATTTTCCATATTCTTCTCAATAATATCGACTTTGTGCTCCTCCTTTATGTCGGAATAATTAATGGGGTCTGGATAGGGCTTGCATTCCTATATTTGAGAGGAATAAAAAAAAGGTATACTAAATTACTTTTCTCAAATTTAATTTTTTCCTTTGGAATAATATATGGAGCCATCTTAAATACGCTCGCTTTTTCATATATAATTGTTTTATTCTTTTTAGCCACATTCTTTTTACAATGTGCCAGAGATTTATTAAATTTTACACATTTAACGTATAAAACCGAGCAGAAAATTGTAAATCCGATTAAAGAGTCATTTTATTCGCAACTATTTTCAGCGGTTTTCCTGACTCTAGCACTCTTTTTTGGGGTTGCTTATCAATTATTCTACCTCTATCCCCTAATCGCTAGCTTGGTTGTATTTACATTTACAATATACCTTACCTATAAACTCAGTAACCGAAGAAGAAGTACCAATCGATTAGAGAAGCTCTTAAAATTGTTGGTATATTTGGAACTCCTTGCTTTTGTTCTTGCAAGCTAGTAGGTTCTATTTTTGCTTTCCAATTTAAAAATTAACTTTTTAGTAAGATTTGATAATAGAGGATCGGGTAAGTCAGACCGTTCAGATGAACCATAGGAAATGGAAATGTTTACGAATGAATCCTGTTATCTATGATTTATTTTGGAAAAACTCTTTAAAAATATTTATAAAGTCTTTTATCCCTTCGAATTTAAACTCAGGTAATCCTTGTATAACCCCCTTCTTTTGCAAAACACTGGCAATATTTAAAACAAAAGGAAGTCTGAATTGTCAAGGCGATGCCAATAACCACATAAATAAGGTTTACCATTAATTTTGAAACCTCAGCTTTCTAACATAATAATTTAAATTTAAAGCTAAATTAAGCTTTAGATTTCTCTTGCTGAAATCTTTCTTGCTGCTTTCTGAAAACCTTTACTTTTTTGAAAACCATAACAAAAGCGACTGTTGCAATAACTCCCATGAGCACACCCCACCAAAAAGGAAGAGAAAAACTAAAAATTGCAGAGCCGATGATTGGTCCAAACACTCGAGCTAAGCTATCCATGGTCGTTGTGTATCCATTAATCTTTCCGACCTGATCTGGCTTAACTGATTGCGTTAATTTACTCGTCAAAAGCCCCCTCGAACAAGATACCCCATAACTTATCAACAACATGAATATTAGAAAAATCCAAATATTATCAACCAGCACGATAAGAAAAAAGCTGACTGCAACTATTAACAAACCCAATTCAGTCATTCGCTTTTCCCCCAAATATCTTAATGTTGGTTTGAAAAGAGTGAATCGTACCAAAGCCCGAGTTATGCCTGAAATTGTCAAAAGTATACCAATCCCTAAGGCATCGAGCCCTAAGATAACTCCAATGTAGAGTGTGAGATTTGACATATATAATGTGAAGGAGAATGTGTGGAACCCGTACTGGGTGAGCAAATACAAGGCTGATTTATTATTCCTTAATTTCAAATGGACCTTAATTTCTTTTTTTGCTTTTTCTCTTAGCGATTTGGGCCAAGACTCTTCTACGAAAAAGATGGTCACAAGGATGCTTGCGAGGGACATCCCCGAGGCAGCTAAACCCGCTGTAGCCATTGGAAATTCGGGACCTAAAATCCTGATTACCGATAATATACCTCCCAACCCAGGTCCGATCAAACCAGCGAGCACATGTACTACGCCCACATTGGTCATCTGCAGACCCCGATCTTTAGGCGGGACAGTATCCGTAATTATTGCTTTCACGGTGGGAAAGTTGCCCCCAAATACCCCGTCAACAACTCTTGCTATGAATAAGAGTTCTAATGAGTTAGAAAAAGCTAACATCATAAAAGCCATAAATGTTCCCGCTTGGGAAATTAACAATACGGGTTTTCTGCCTATCCGATCACTTATATTACCCCAAATAGGTGCAAAGATAAAAGTAAAAACAGCATTCGTTGCTAAAAGCAGTCCAATAACAAAAGGAGTTGTTTCAAAAACCTCTATAAATGTAGGGAGGAAGGGGATGATAATATAAAACCCTAACACATCAATGAAAAGTCCAATCCATAATGGAGTGAGACTTGGATATTCATAGTCGGAAGTTAAAATATCTTTAATCACTTTTGAAAAATTCTTCACATCTTTAGTTTGAAAATTTTTAACTGATTTTAAATCTATTTATAATATCTAGAGAGAAAGAGACAATTTTTTGATTGAGTAATGCTTAGAAATTATTTTTTATCATATGAAAAATTTTTTAATTTGAGTACTCATAAAATTATAATATGACAGAACGGTTTGCTGAAATAAATGGAATAAAAGTATGCTATGAAGTAAAGGGCGAAGGAAAGCCCCTTATCTTAGTTCATGGATTCGGCGCGGATAAAGAAGTGTGGATAGCTCAATTTGATGTATTAGCGGAACATTTTAAAGTGATAAAATTCGATAATCGAGGCGCAGGGAAGTCGGACCGCCCAGATGAACCATATAAAATGGAAATGTTTGCAGACGATATTGCGGCATTAATGAACCATTTAGAAATAGATAAGGCTCATATTTTAGGCTGGTCTTTAGGCGGTATGATTGTTCAATCGTTCGTTTTACTGTATCCTGAACGTGTTAAGAAGGTGGTACTGATAAATACCTTACCAAAATGGCCGGGAGATGATCAAGGACTGAAGATGTATGAAAAATCACAAATTGATAAATATCAGGAAAAGCAGAAAGATCCCAAGGCGGCGTTTTTTGCGGGGGCAAAAATGGGGTTTACCCGTAAATTCCGAAAAAAAATGGAAAAAAATCCCAGTAAAAAATTCTATGGATTATTCTCTGCTGAGGATTTAATCGAAATCAGTGCAAAAAATCCTTCAAGACCGCAAGATATCAAAAATCAAGCACATGCCTTAGGAACGTATGATGTTTACGACGATCTACCTAACATTAAGAGTGAAGTGCTTATTTTAACGGCGGAAAAAGATCGACAGACCCCAAAAATAATGAATGAAATGATCCATAAGCAAATACCAAACAGTAAGTTAATCGTTATTGAGAATGCGGGGCACGAATCTCCACGAGAAAAGGCTCCTGAGGTTAATCAGCATATTATCGATTTTCTCCAATGATCAATATTGCATTCATCCAATTTCTCTCCTCATCAATAATGAATTTTTTGCTTCTCCTGACAGTTTGAATTGTTTTGACCAAGAATTATCGTCTTCGTTAGTTCCGAGTTCTCTAATATCGATTTCTTCTTCTCCTATATATATATTGATTAGGATTTTCTCCATAGTTCGGTTTTATCAAAAAGATTTTCTCCACAATTTATACATTCTCCTTTTTCATTTAACCTTGTTATCTCAATGCCTCTTAATCCCCGTTTTATAACTATTTTTGAGCAGTTAGGACATCGCGTATGCTGATACTCCGTGGTGGGTAAATTTCCCAAATAAACATACTTTAATCCTTGATCTTTTGCAACATTATATACCTTTCTCATAAGTTCTCTATCTGTTGGACTTTCCAACCCGTAATCGCTAGATTTATAGTGGGGATAAAACCGATTAAGATGGACTGCGATATCCTCCCCCAACTCATTGAGAATGCGTTTTGTCATTTTTTTTACTGTTTTTTCCTCGGAGTTAAACCCTTCAATAATTAATATTGTGATTTCCGTGTGAATTCCTAACTCTATTGCCAATTTCGCATTTCTCCACCCCTTTTCTACATCTGCATTGCAATATTTCTCGACCATTTCTTTATCCCCTTTAATGTCTATGTTAATAGCATCTAGACCATGTTTTGCTAAGTCTCTCAACACTTGTTCTGTCATATATCCATTGGAAACATAGGTATTATATAGACCTTGTTCTTTTGCCAAGGAAAACACTTCAAGGGCATATTCAAAGAGTAGTGTGGGCTCATTAAAGGAGATGGAAGTTCCTTGACAATTGTTTTCAATGGCTTTTTTTATCAAATCTTGAGGGGGTATATATAAATCCTCTCTATCTTTAAGATTTTCACGTATTACGAATTTTGGATGGGAGAGATGATGGTTCTGACACCAAAAACAGTTAAAATTACACCCATATGTCCCTGCAGTAATTGCTTTGGTTCCCGGATAAAAATGAAATAATGGCTTTTTTTCAATTGGATTAATCGAGAGTGCGGGAATGCATCCGTAGACGATGCTATAGATTGTATTTTTATTGTTTAATCTAGTGCCGCAGACCCCGATTTTTCCTGGTTTGATCTTACACTTATGTTCACAATTTCCACACCGCACGAGATTTTCTTTTAACTGGGACTGGTACTTTCCTTTTTTTAGAAATCTTGGGGGGATATCGGGGAATTGTTCCATTTGCTTTTTCTCTGATAATCTTTATAAAAATATATATGAATTCTTTGTTATTATCTTTTTGAACTTTTCAGAACTTATATACCGTTTCAAGGAAAAATTTTATAGAGATACCGATCAATACATAATTCAAATTTTCATATATCATTATGAAATCTGAGGAATCTCCCAAAAGATATATATAGAACTTAAGTATAACTTTTGATAAGCAAACTCAAATTAGTGTCGTTATTTCATGAATACTCAAGAAAAGAAAAACTCTAAACAAAGTTCGGTTAAAAACGCAAACGAACACGAATCGAAATCCCAGCATAAATCCGATTTAGATTTAGTGGTTAAACTTTCCATTCTCATCGCCATCCTTACGAGCATTTTTACCGGCCTTGCGTATAATGTCTATTCCATAATCCAACCTGCTATCTTCGATGCAGAACCTGCATGGGAATTAAATGCTGCCATGGCTGGAGAGCTTCTGTCGTCGATGGTTCTTCTTTTTGCTGGAGTGGGGGTTATTGCGGGGTATTATGTGGATAATATCTCAAAAAAACCGGTTGCAATTATTGGTGGATGGGTAACGGGTATCAGCTGTGTTATCTCTGGAGTTGCTCCAACGTGGGATGTCTTTTTTTTTTCACATGTCTTTATTGCTTTAGGAAACGGGATAATTGCCCCCGTGATATTTGCACTTATTTCGGACATGACTCCCCCAGAAAAACGAGGAACAAATTACGGTTTAATTCTTTTTCTCAGCATCGTGGGAGGGCTTGTGGGTGCCCTCCTTTTTCTCGGATTTTTAACCATTGGTGAATGGCGAATACCATACATCTTAACGGGAATTATTATCTTAACCTTTTCTTTTGCCCTTCTTCCTATACGCTTACCTAAAAGAGGCAGAAAAGAACACGCATTAGAAGATATTTTAAAAGAAGAAGGAGTAGAATATGAGTATTATATTGAACCTAAGGATATCCCGAGAATTTTTAAACGCAAATCAAACATTATTTTACTTCTTAATTTTGCAGACGCGCTTCCAGGAGGGATTTTTCTTTTTGCAACCCTATGGCTCAGCGAGCAGCACAATTTAAACCTGGGATTAGCGGGAATCTTTGCAGTTCTTCTTTTAGCTGTACGATATATCAGTGCTCCGGTATGGGGTAAAGTTGCCGATACAATTTATCAAAAGACGAAAGATCCCTTGGCAAGAATAAAAATTATCATTACTTTGCTGATAACATATACACCACTTTTTATCATCGCCGTATTAATCCCTTGGAGAGCCCCTGACGGTGCATCATTAGGTGACTTATTTCTAATACCTGAGTTTGTGCTCTTTTTAGTGCTTCTTTTTGTTGCGATCTCAATAAGCAGCGGAATACATCCCATCTGGCAGAGTGCAATTACTGAGATCAATCTACCAGAACACCGTGCTACGAGTTATCAGCTGGGGAATTTCATGGATCAAGTGGGGATTGCGCTGGGTGCGTTCATTGGAGGGCACTTAATTGTGTCATTTGAAAGTGGCGGATATACGGTTGCATTCATTTTTGCTGCGATCATGGGGATAATCGACATTGCTCTTTGGGGACTTGCATTTTTCACATATGAAGAAGATAAAAAGGAAGTTGAGAACATTTTGTATGAACGGGCTGAAAAACTCGAAAAGGAAGTAAAAGATCGTTGATGATTTTCTGATCATATTTTAAACCTTCTCCACGGATCCTTAAGGAATAAAATTCCAGAATTTAGGTATTCTCTTAAAATAGGAGAGTTAACCATAATAATAGGGATAAGCCCTGCAAATTAAGCAGCAATTCTGCTGTAATTAGTGCCCATAAGAGTAAGTTAACCTTCCAATTGAAGAGTGATTTGAATTTTTCTGTTACGTCATAAAAGGGCCTATCCTCGATTTCTTTGTCTTTTTTAATTTTATTCAAGATAAGTTCGCAACACGATAAGATAAGCGCTAAACTGCTGCCCACTAATATGGCAAATAAAAGAGAGCTCATCAAAATAGAATACCTTGAATCAAGGATATAAAGCGATCCTGTACTCGTAGAAGGGATATAGATATACCATAAGAATATAAACGTTCCTAAAACTACAAAAAAGGTAGCAATACCTTTTCTATTAGGTGCAACCAATATAACCCCTATGATGATTTGTGCTGCTAAAATGAAGGTCAATAGGATAGAAGCAAGATGAATGCAGAGATTTCCATAGCCAATAATTCCAAAAACGAGAATCTTAATATTGGTATCTATAAATAGAAAACTGAAAGATGTGAATGTTATAAAAACAAAACCTCTTAACCCTCGGATTAACCAACACGTATATTTTTCGGATGGATTCCTATATTTATCGAACCATACAAATCCAGCAAGGATTATTGATTGTAAAATCCATGCAAATAAGAGGGTTATTATATTAGGTGTCCAAAACATAACTTTTTACCAAATTTGTTTAAACTTTTTTCCATTCTTGATTTTATTTGATGGTATACTTGTCGATAATGTCATTTTCTACAGAATAGGTTGTTAACACTAATTTATCGGAACTGACTGAGATATGCGTATAACTGGGACCCATTGCCAATGCTTTAGAATATTCTCCAGTGTTAAGTGCATTTGAACCAAATTGCTGTCCGCCGCCACCACCCAAACAAAGGTAAGTCGTCCCTTTATATAGAAATCGTTCATAGTGGTGATGATGTCCATATAACACTAAGGACACATTATATTCCTCTACTATGGGGACGATTCTGTCTATAAGGACTTCATTATTATCCTCTGCAGAAAACATCTGACGATGAAACATTAGAATTCTAAATCTTTTATTTTGTGCATTTTCTAAGGTTGAGTTTAACCAGCTATCGTGGGCGATATTTCTCGAATCATTGGGATCTTCATCTCCCCTTTTTGATATTTCTCCAACTGTAAAGAAAGTATTGGACCAATTAAAACTATAATAAAACGTGTCCTCTTCGAGAGTATCTCCAAAATATTTTAAATAATAATGGTTTTCTTTATCCTCTTCGTAGAATCCATCATGATTCCCTAAAGATGGAACAAAAAGAAACTTTTTCATAAAAGCATCCGCTTCTGCGAAAAATTGATTCCAATCTGGTTTGCAATCGTAATTTTGGCAGAGATCTCCCACATTAGTGACGAAACTGAGATCATTATATCCCCCTATGGCTTTACTTATTCGGCTATGCCATCCAATTCCATAATATTGTTGGGAATCTGAGTATGCAATAAAGTCAAAATTCTTGTCAGTTTCATTGGGCGCCGTTTTAAAGGTGGATACTTCACTTTTATACTCAGCATCGTCTCCTCTCATTCCTACTTGATAGAAGTATCGGGTGTCAGGGGTTAAATTATTCAATAATATATTATGAATACTAGACTCGTCCTCATACTCAATTTTTTCATCAATTTGGTTCTCCTCGGGTCCATACCACAAGACAGATTCATACTTTTGGGAGGTTTCCCATGAAATAATGGCTTGAGTTTTGGGGTCTTTCCCGGAAAAATAGGTGAATGGCTGCTTTTCATCTGGTAAGGACAATTGGTTTAGATAAATACCGCCCATAAATAGGAGGATCGGACTTATAATTAATATTGTTAAAAGCAACCGCTTCAGAAATGATAAGAAATTTTTTTTGGTAAACACTGATTTGAATTTATTCCTTTCCATATCTACTAATATAAATCTTCTTTTCTTTTATTAAAACTTATATATTTTTGGGGTTTAATCTTTCTCTTGTTGTTAATATGGGCATCATGAGACGAAACAGAATGGAATAAAATTTCCTTAGGACTTTAAAATCGAATAGAAATCTGATGAATTTTAGGAGTGGACGGTTTTTGGGTAGAAAGGTGCTCATATGCTTGTCATAGGTAATCTCATCGATATAGAACCTCCTCTGAAACACCGATAATAACAACTGATAAGTAATTATGGCAATAATATCCCACGATCTGTTCACATGGTCGTCTGGGTAATTTATAATTTCCCCGCTGGCCAATCGCACTATTTCAATGATGTGCATGATATCAATCTTACTTTCTATTAATTCTCGAGTTACCCATAATAAATAGAGACATCCACCGCAGTATGAAACTAATGTATCGGCACCTGTTGCTTTTGCTTCCTCGAATCTTTTGATTCCCTCAAAGATGATATCAAACGGCATGGAGATATTTCTCACCCAAGATGCTCCTGCCCCAAATCCACAGCATAGCGAATCTTTTTTAATATGATCCATTTCAACCAATTGGCATCCACATTCCTTTAAGATTTCCCGAGGGGTTTCCCAATACGCTCCATCCAATGCTTTTGAAAAGCAATTATCGTGAAGGGTAACTGTTAAATTGAGGTTTTTATTCATCTTAATCTTACCAGATTTAATTCCGTCAAGCATCCATTCGTTGAAATTTATAAAATCTTGTGTATAATGTACTCCCATCTCTTTTGGATGGACTTCTGAAAAGATGTATTGGACTGCATCCAAGGTATGTGCTACGTTTTTGACTCCCCACCTATCAAAATCACTTTTACAGCGTGCTGCAATTCTCTGCACGACATCCAAATATCCTCCTTGATATAAATATGCGCCCCCTTCCCACTGATCAACCCTTGAGATTGCCTTAAAATCTGATAATAATTTACTTCCTCCGATAATAAACGGAAATAGATGCGTGTAGTTTCCGATGAGTAAAATTTTATCTTCTGGTTTAGGTGTGTAGGTTACCCACCTTGTAATCCATTTTTTTTCTTCATTTGAGAGAAAATGGTTTAAAAGCTGCCAAATATTGGGCTCATTAGTAGGGCATACAAACTTATAGAGCGGAGGGGCTCCTCGTTTCTTATATTTGCTATTCCATCTTTCCAAAATTAATTGGTAGGGATTACAATCCTCAGGGCAATAAATATTACAAGAAAGGCAAGTATTACATTTCGATAGGACGTACTGGGATTCCTTGCCCTCCATCAAATGCTTGATTTCCTCTTTCGCTACCTCTATTGGAAGATTTAAAACGGGACATTCATGGAGGCATAACCCACATAAGGTACATTGATCTTCTTCAAAGGCGGGTGTTCGTTTTTCTTGCTCTGACATTTTTAAATCGCTCATTTTGAATTATCTGAAGACTTAAAGTGGAGATTACCAAGCCTCTCCGTACGGAGGAGGATCTTCAGGTATATCTTCAATTCTAAATTCTTTTCTAGATAGAGTTTTAGGAAGTTGATGTTTGAGAATTCCCCAGAAGAAATGCTTTGCTCTCTGTTGTTTCGTTTTAGCTGATATAGGTTCTTCGCCAATGGCCATTTGCAATAATTCTATGATATGGTAGACTTTCATGTATTTTTTAGGATAGAGGAGTCTTGGAGTTAATAGTGTGGCTAAACATCCTGCACAATATACACAGATAGCATCCGCTTTTGTTTTTTTGAAGCTTTTCATATTTGTAAATACACTTTTCATTATCTTCGTAGGGCTATAGGAGGAATTTACCGAAAACCCTCCGGCAATCCCACAGCAGCGCATATTTTCTCTGCATTTTTCGATTTCAACAACAGATACTCCAATTTTATTAAGGATTTTTCGCGGTAAATCCATATACCTCTCTCCAAACATTTTTGCATAGCAAGACTCTTGGATGGTGACCGTGATATCAAGCTCTTTTTGAATCTTAATTTTGCCGCTTTCTAATTGTTCCCAAATGTATTGGATGTAAGATTTAACGGAATCGAATTGGTAAGTTAAGCCATACTGTGGTAACACATTTTGAAACACGTTTGTGCCAGCGGTGCATAAGACAATTAAATTTTGAGGTTTTAGGGTATTAAGCCACTTATCCAATCGTTTGGTTATTTGCTGTAATTTATCTTTATAACCAGTCCGGAAAAGGGTTTCTCCACAGCAATATTCTAACCTTCCTCTAATTTCTAAATCCTGAAAAAGGCTTGTCTGTGTTAATTCAGCATATGTTATGATATTACACCCAGGAAAAGTGAGCGTGTCCCCCTCTATTGGCTTTAAAGATGCCCATGATTTAACAAGTTTTTTCGTTTGCTGAGGAAGCCTTTCCATCACATAGGACCTGAAATTTGGATAATGAGGATGAAGGGTCATATAATATTCTGCCTTTTTTTTAAGCCCTTCTTCTTTGTATTGCTCATGCCACCTCTGTAAAATTAAACTCGTAGGTTTTGCGTTTTCTGGACAGTAAAAATTACATGTAAAACAACTCTGACACTCTGATAGTAGATGTTTGGTATTTCTACCTTTTACCAAACGCTCCATTTCCTTTTTACTTTCTTCTAGGGATAGATCGATGACGGGGCAATTGGTGAAGCATTCTCCGCAGAGGGTGCATGCGTTTTCGTCAAATTTTCCGAAAAAATCTTTATTAACAGGTTTAATTTTTACCATCCTTCTAAATCAAAAAAGAACCAATGTTATCTATAGTTAAATTCGTCTTTTAGATATAAAAGTTTAATATTATTGATTAAAAATTCGCAATCATTAATATTATCAAATAAGCGGTAATCATGTTCCCCATTATGATGCCCACATCTTTTAGAGAAGTTCTGCCCAGTAGGTTCCGTGGTCTCCGAAAAAGAAACATAATTCCAACCGGAAACGCTATGAATGGTAAGAAAAAATAATATTGAGTCATAACTAAGGCGATGATGCCAATAATAAGGGAAATTAACGCTGATATCCAGACGATCTCTTGACAAGTTTTCTCTGAATATCGACTTATGGAATCTCCGTCGATTAACTCGTGGACCATTTCTCCTGTAAATGCAAAAGATGCAGTACACGCTAAGATCAGCCATCCAACTGTTGTCATTTCAGGAAAAAATCCGAGCACGATATCTCCCGCATTTATTTTAATCATAAACCAAGGAAGAAAAAGATGGGAGATCCCCAATAGGACATGATTAATAAAGACAAGGGACTTAAATTTGCAATATATGACCACCAAAATTACGGTCAATGCAAGATAGACAATGAGAATTGGTGTCTTTCTAATCGGATTCATAAAACTTGCCGTACCCAGCAAAAACGAAAGAATTGCTAGCATAGCGATTTCTCGTCGTGAATATCCTTCTGTTCGCTCAAGAGTTTCCTTTTCGCTCGGATCTTGCATATCTATTATATCATTTAAAGTATTACCGGTAATTGCATAAAAGCCAAAGCCCGCAAGTATCCAGATATGATTTGCAATATTGTACTCGTTTATAAAAATTGCCAAAAGACATGGAAAAATAACTGAGAACAGGTATTCGACTCGAAGCAGTTTTAAACCTTTTGAAATTTTCCTAACCTTCCTAAATTTAGTTCTATAGTTATGGAGGATATTATATGTTTTAATAAACTATTATACAGATAAAAATATAAGATTTTATTTTTAAATAAAAAAGAAAATAAATATGGAGATTTAAATTATACCGGTCATTCGCAAAGAAACTAGAGTGAGGAAAAATAATAACAAAAAGTTACCTATTAATATCCCCACATCTTTCACTCCTTTAGTCGATTTTGTTGGTTTACGGAAGGTGTATATTGTTCCAAGAGGCAAGAATAAAAAAGGAATAAAAAAATAATTGGGGATGATGATAAAAGCCCAAATACCGCAAATAATGGTTAAAATGGAAAAAAACCATACAACAAATTGACATCCTTTCAAACTTAAATGCTTTCGCAAGGCATCTCTGTCAATTATTTCATGAACGAACTGTCCGGTTAACCCAAAGAAAAGAAACGCTAAAACGAGAGGCAGTTCAATTTCGCTGGACAAAAGTGCCAGATCGGCTTCAATCTTTATCATAAAATAAGGTAAAACAATATGAGAGATTCCTAAGAGAATATGATTTAATATCGGCACGAGTTTTAGCCATACACAATACAAAAGAACCATACCGATAATTAATATTAATAATATCCCATTTATCGGATTCTGGATACATGTCCTTAATAGAAGTGCTATGCCGAGTAGAAGAGAGCACATTCCAATCGTGAAAATCTCTTTTGGATGGTATCCCTCCACCCGTTTAAGGGTATCCTTCTCCTCCGGATCCCGCATATCAATTACGTCGTTCCATACATTTCCGGTGATTGCCAGAAAAAGAAAACCGATGAGGATATCCAAATAATTGAAAAGATTCAAGTCATTAAGAAAAATGGCGAGCACGATCGGAATCAAGACACTAAACGCGTAATCCAAGCGTAATAAATCAATCCTTTTGGACATTTTTTCACTCCCTAATTCTTTTCACAAATTTTATGATTATTTTTCCTATTTATATAATTTTTTATTCTATTACACAAAGAAATTCAGCAGTGAGAGTATAATCATCAAGAATCCGCTGAGTAAAGCCAGAGCAACTGCCCAATACCGTTTAGGGGTAAGTTCTGGGGCGGTATCTTTCATGACAAGATACGTTACAATTATTGGTAGAATGTAGACTAAGCCAAGTACGGGTCCCGTTAGGAGACTAGCCATAGAGAATAACCACATGGGTTCCTCGGAGATAAGGAAAATAAAAATTAGGGGAAGTGAAGAGAAAAAGACAAGAAATATTCGATATATAGTTTCAGATTTAATCCTAAATCTACGATATATTCCGAAACGTTCGAAACTTTCCTCATATAATCTTGAGAACCCATAAAGGGGCCCAATAACCGAGCTAAACAAGGCCAAGATTCCAGCAATTATAAATAGATTCCCGCTCCAATTTCCGTAGGTTGAAGTAAAGATTGAGACCATCTGCGGGATGAGATCCCATCCTTGAGGTCGATAGCCTTCGACAAATAGGGTTTGAGCTGCGGCAACCCAGATTAGAATCGAAAATATCGCAAGAATCGTTGCAGATATAAGATTCTGATATAAAACGACCTTTCTCCATCCTTGGAGGCGTTTTTTCTCTTCTGTTGTTAGATCTTGCGGTTCGATGTCAATTTCTTTTGCTTCAACCTCAAACATGCCCATCTTTTTATCTTTTGCATACCAAATATAGGAGACTGTCGGTCCGAATCCGGCTCCAAGCACTACAAAAAGCACGGACATCGTGGCAAGCCCTGTTGTAGTTTCGAGCCCTCCGATACCTTCTGGAAGTTGGGGTGTAAAACCGAAAATCCATTGGCTCCATGTAGGCCAGAATAATGCAGCAACAATTACAATTAACGAGAGAAAGATCCACAGCAAAACGCTTGCCGTTTTTTCAAGCAAATTATAATTCCGTGTCACTATTAATAAGAACCCTATAATCATTACAATCCAAATCCAGACATCTATAGGGATTTGAGGAAATAAAAAATTGATTGTCCCCGCCGTCTCACCAAGAAGTCCAGCCATCATCATTGAATGAAGGATACACCCCAACATCAAAATGAAAAACATCCATCTCAACCACTTTTTATCCCAGCAAGTTTGAAGGAATGTTTTTCCCCTCACCACTCCGTATTGAACCAAATAGTATTGTCCAAAAATTTTTATAAGCGCAATGAGAGGAGCTAGAAAAAGAGATTTCATTCCCATATAAGCACCTAGCAGAGGAACACTGATTAACTCTCCTCCTCCTATCTGTGCTGCTGTAAAAACAAAAGCAGGGCCTAAGTATTTTAAAAACTCTTTAGGTTTTAAAGGTGCCTCCGAAATTCGAGGTGCTGATATATTATCAGTCTTATTAGACGAATTTTCTGCAGTCATTTTTATTATATGTTATAGAGTTAATTAAGCAAGAAAATGAAATAATAAAAGTTTTGTTTTTTTCCATTAGAGTGCTCGAAAGCACTGTCCTTTAGGGTGGTGATGAATTTCTTTTTATAACTTTTTTTCATTAAAGGTAAAAGATAATCTATAGAACCTCTTGAAAAAAAGAAGATACGGATGAAGAAAAATATTTTGAAAAATACACATACCTCTTTAATAAGATCAAGAAGTAAAATTCCCACTTTCCTATTTTTTCCTAAAAATTAACGCTACGTTCATTATTTTATCAACAGGCTGATGCAAAGCATCATATCTCATAAACCATGCCCCAATTTGAACGATAATATCCCAGAGTCTCCGAAAAAGCGAGCTATTTATATACTTTCTGCGAAGATTTTCAATACTCTCTTCTATTTTTTGTGGTTTAGTTACTTGCAAGTCAGCAAATTTCATTAGTTGACCATAGACTCCGAATATAGACACAATTTCAAATCCTTTTGAAGAAAAAAGCTCAGTTAATTCGGGAATTCCATATCTACGGTAGTGACCGATAAGTCTATCTTGTGCGGTATAATACTTTTTCAAGTGGGGCACCGTGATTACGACTATCCCGTTCTCTTGGATGGTTCGACTGATCTCAGACACCGCTCGCTTATCTTGTTTAATATGCTCCAAAACATCTAAGGCTGTTATGAAATCAAAGAAATTATCTCGAAAGGGTAAGCGGGTTAAATCTCCACAGATCGATTCTCCTTCATCTAATGCTGTATATTGAAGCAGAGGACGAGCTGCAATATCATAAAAAAACTTTCTATGGATATGGTCTAAGAAATGTAGAATTGAGTTACCGGAACAGCCTAAATCCAAAGCATTGTGGAATCGTTTTTTGTCAAGTACGTTTTTAATCATATCAAATTTGCATTTTATCCCCGGTGAAATAAAATATTCTATCATAGTTCTTCCTGCAAAATTCAGATGCTGCTCATAAAATGTTTTAATATTCTTCATTTCTTCTACAAGTTTTTGATTTCCGTAAATAGTAGGAAAATATAGGGACAAAAATGAAATACTTTCCTGTTTCAATACTTAATTTCATTTTTCTCTCGTGGAAGTCCTCTTCCGCTAATATATGTTTAAAAAATTCTAATTCCTTGTTTAAATCCTCCTTATTCACATTACCAATCCATGGAATAGAAGTGCAAAAGTGTTCAAGTACTTTGAACCGAGAATCGAAATATTGGTTTAACTTCCTTCCAACTTCGGGGTCTGCTCCCTCTTTTTTAAGATTGGAATAGAGCGCATTCTTCAAATTTGTTTCAGGACATTCAATTAATCCGCCGTAGTCTGGTTCTGCTAGAATTAAAAGGATGCCGTCCTCCTTCAGAATTCGATCAATTTCGCTAAACGCTTTGCGAAGATTTTTCACCCATAAAAAAAAACAATTGGTCACCACAATATCAAATTTATTGTCTTCAAATTGGTTCTTCAGAAAATCCATGTATATTAATCTAGCGTTAACATTGCTTTCCTCTAATCGGTTTTTTGCTACTTTTAATCGCTCTTCACTTATATCAATACCGTATAAATTAATTGAATATTTCTGTCCTATTTCATTCAAGAGTAACCCCGTGCCACATCCTAGATCCAGTAAATTCTCCATTTTATGCCAATTTATCTTCTTAAATAGGTAATTTCGAAGTTGTTTTGTCCATCGTAACTGTCTCTCAAAGCGCTTGTCCCATTCAATCATTAACGTTCAAATTTTTTATATTTCTCTATTAATAGTTATGTTTTATTCTATTTCTTTATTTCGGCTATTGAATAGAAAAGTAAAGTTCCAATCTCCCCAATCACCAAGTTGAATAAAATTGTATTTATCTTTCCACGATAAGTAGAATGTCAAGAACAAAATAGGTACTTTTTTAAGATGTTTCCCTTAAAGTAATTTTAGTTAAAAATAATACTAATGATTCTTTATTAATTAAATAAGAAATAGTCAAATAAGTGATAAAAGTGTTTATACAAATTTCCGTGAATATGACCGATGAACCAGGGGAATTGACTAAGTTTACTAACTTATTACATGAAAACGAGATAAATATTAAATCAATCACCGTTTCACAAGTTCCTGGTCTGGTTTTATTTATTGTTGATAAACCTAATGCATGCATTAAAATCTTACAAGAAAAGGATTATGAATTTTCAAAGAAAAAAGTAGTGGCAATTCCCCTCCCCGATAATCCTACAAGTTCGCAAGAGATAGAAAAAGTGGCCGAAATTTTGGGCTCAAATAAGGTGAATATTGATTTTCTGTATACCACCTTTATTAAGGCATCTCCTATGCTAATTATCCATCTGGATGACAATGAAAAAGCCAAGAAAGTCCTAAAAGCAGAAGGCATGTACGTGTTAGAAGAATTAGAAGATTAATTTTTTTGGAGACTTTCCAATTTTTTTCCTTCTTTATTTTTGAATTATAGGGTTTTAGTTTTGTGTTTTCTGATAAATTTTTTCTTCCTGATATTTTTTCCATGTGTTTTCAAACCATCCCACCTCTTGTGGTATCTCTCGAACATGCTCCCATGTAAGTTCTACGTGTTCTTGCTCGTAAGAAATTTCTTGGATTTGATCTGACAAGTTTTGGGAACTGGTAATAAATTTAAAACGCTTTAAATTTGCTGGGGGGGATATATATTTTTCTTCAAACCTTGATGTTAGATTCCTCCGTATGATCAAATATGACCCTCTGCTTTTTCCATGGTTCTGGTGGTAATCCATGATTGCTTCCAAGAACAATTTTTGGGTAAGTAATGCGTCCTTAACCCGATAATATAAGAGTATATCGTTTTTAGACTCTATTGAAATGTTTTGGGTTATATCTCCGAGAGTTTCCTCAACTTTTCTAATTTCTTTGTCCAAATTTTCTTGTGGTCGTATTATTCCACCGAATTGAGACATACGATTCTGAATTTGAAGCAACATTTTATTAGGCCTCATTTTTCCTTCTTTTTTTGCACTCCCTCTAATGAGTAGTTCAAGTTCCTTTTGCAGTGAATTTAGTTCTATATTGGCTATCTCAAGCCACCTCTCATTGTCCATCTCAAGGGTATCATTGTATATATGTGCAATTCGTTGTGCAGCTCTTAACCCTCCGACTTGCCCCGAGTTCAAGGCTGCTCCACCGGGTCGGTGTATTCCATGACTACCATTCACCTCTCCGATGGCAAATAAATGAGGAATATTCGTTTCCCACCAGATATCTCCTTGCACCCCTCCGTTTAGATGCTGGTTACATACGGCAATTTCCAATGGCTCATCTTTTAAATCAATATTATGATTTTTGTAGAGGATAATAGCATCTTCGTTTAATTCCTGCAACCTTTTAAGTGGGGTATCTGCAAGCGCCTTAGATTTTTGCAAGTAATTTAAGGCAATTTTGCTCATCTTTTCTTCATCGAAATTAGAGGGATTCCTTCTAAAATCCAGAAATACCCGTCTTCCTAAAACCTCCGTTTCATAATATACTGCGAGGTCTATTAGGGAGGAACCAAAACTCTGGACTCTCTCTGGATTGAAAGGCCATTGATATCCTTTTAAGAAGGTTGCCTTTGAAAGGCGGGTAAAATCGGAAAAATATTTATTTAAAAACTCTTGCTCCTTTCCGTCTTCATCAATTGAAAAATAGCGAGGAATAACTTGTTGATAGGAACCTGATACATTCCATCGAAATTGAACGGAGGCCAAACCAAATTGCGACTCTGTCAAATTCTGTAAAATACAGCCCGCATCTATGGCCAACCCCATACTTCCTTTCTGAGATTTGGGATATACAGAATTCTTGTACAAGATTGCTGGACCCCCTGTGCCCATCACGATGTTATTTCCTTTAAAGATGCGAAACAGCCTTTCTATTCCGAGATCATGTGAAATTTTTTCTTCATTATTTAGTTTGGATAAGTCTAAACAGATCACACCAACTGCTTGTTTTGGCTCCTTTTTCGATGTAAGAATCTTTACCCCATAGGACTTATCGAAAATGGGGATCTCGTGTTTTTGTACTTCTTTCAGTAAGCATTTTCCCATCTCTTGGGACGTTAAGGGTCCGATTGAAGTCGCTCGTTGGCGCGGGTCGTTGTCTGTTTTATATCCCACATAACCGCCGTATTTATCATATGGAAACGGAACGCCTACGTGTACTAAATGAAAGAATTCTCTTATAGAATTTGTGGATTCAACTAGAGCAATATCTCCGTGCATTGCTCCACCCGCAAAGAAATCTTGTGCCATCTCAATAGGGGAGTCATGTTCTTTGCCAATTATGGATAATTTATAATAAGTCTGTTTATCTGAGCCCGTATTAAAGGATGTCCCACCGCCTAAGTTTTCAGTAAGAATGGCGATTTGATTCGGGGGAACACCCTCTTCAACCAGATGGAGAGCACAGTTAAGTCCAGCAGCGCCGGATCCAATAATTATTGTATTATATTCCCCATTGATTTTTGCATCTTTTTGTTGTAAATTCTTTTTCATCTCTCACTCCTTCATTTTAGTTCAATTCGGTATTATGAATGGATTATAAACGTTTAAGGTGAAACCCCCCATCAATGTGGATGATATCTCCGGTGGAGTAAGGAAGAAGCCCTTGTACAATTGCGGACACCGCTTTTGCAACATCTTCTGGTTTTCCCCATCTGCTTATTGGGGCAATACCTTCTTCAAATAATTTATCATATTTTTCCTTGACGGGCTCTGTCATGGGGGTTTTGATGATCCCCGGCTGAATTTCGTATACAGGAATATTATACTCTGCCAACCGATCCGCATATAGTCTGGTCATCATGGTTACTCCAGCCTTCGAAATACAATATTCTCCCCGCGATGGAGAGGATGCATAGCTTGAGAGAGAAGAAATATTGACGATATATGGTTTATAGGAGCTGTTCAATTCTTCTTTTAGATTAATCATCCAATTTGCTACGTGCTGGGTCAAAAAATAGGGTCCTTGCAGATTAATTTTCATGACCCACTCAAAGGATGCTTCAGTTGCCTCTAAAATATCTCTTCTTTCTTTGGGTGCAACTCCCGCATTATTCACCAATACATCAATCCTTCCAAACTTTTCTTTAATTTGCGAGATTATTTTTTTCCGTCCGCTTTTGCTACTTATATCAGCTTGAATATATAAGAAGTTTTCACTCGGATTTTCACTTTTCTCTCTGTATCTCTCATTTAATTCTTCAATATAACTTTTTGGAAGATGTTCTGTTGATGCTCCGTTTGCGATGACACAATATCCCAATTTTGCTAATTTTAACAAAATAGCCTTTCCAATTCCATGGGAGGAGCCTGTAATTAGAGCAACTCTATGATTATTTTTGTTCATTATTTAATGTATAATTCAGCTAAGGTTAAATATGTTTAAAATTCGGTTTTTAAAATTTTAATAGGATAAAAGCTAAAATGATTATAGAATAAATTATTGGAGTTGAAGTATTAGCTATGTTAAAACAACTATCTGTATTCCTAGAAAATAAACCTGGGACATTTTCCAGATTTTTAGACTTACTTATCGATCATAATATTGAAATCAGAGCAGTTACTGTAGCTGAAAATAATGAATGGGGACTTTTACTCTTATTAGTTGATAAGCCCAAGAAATGTGTAGGTATATTAGATGATCACGGATATTCTGTTTCGATAACGCAAGTGCTTGCGGTAAAAGTCCCGAATGAATCATCAAATATATTAGGCCTCAAAAAAATTGCGGAAACTCTCGGGGAGAATGAAGTAAATATTGATTTTCTCTATTCCACGTTAATAAAGGATGAGTCATTAATTATCTTAAAGGTGAGCGATAATGAGAAGGCTACTAACGTGCTTGAGGAAAATGGGTTTACTCTTGAAAAAAGGGAAGCATTCTAAATTTTACCCTTTACATTTTTCATCTTGAGTAAACAAAAACCATTTTGCAGCAGTTTTATAATCTCCCTAATAAAATTCTATAAATTTTTGAAAAAATATAAAACTGTTTAAGAGATATTACATAAATGTTAATACAGATTTAATAATAAATAAAGAAAAAAATAAATGTATTGGAAGAGAGAAAATGATAAAAGAATTGTCAATTTTTTTGCCAAATAATCCAGGCGAATTAGCTAAGTTGATTAAGTTGTTTTCAGAGAATGTAATTAAAATTGATGCTATATCTGTAGCGGAAACCGCGGATTATGGATTAATCCTTCTATTAGTTAATAAGCCTGATAAATGTATAGATATACTGGAAGAGCATGGCTACTCATTTAATGCAAATGAGGTTTTAGCGGTTAAACTCTCCTACGAGGCGAATAAATTATTCGATATCGCTAACTTACTGGGAGAAAATAACGTAAATATTGAGTATCTGTACTCAACCATCCTCCGGGATGAAACAATTATGATTGTCCGTGTAAATAACAATGAAAAGGCTGAAAAGGTATTAAAGGAGAAAGATTTCACTCTGTTAAATCCAGCCGATTTATAACTTTTATTTTTCATTATTTCAAATTAAAGTCCGTTACTATATCCTCTTTCTTTTTCTAATACGCAAATTATATCATAAACGAAGGAAGGAAAATTAAAAATTAGAATTAATTTTGAACCCTAAGAAAATATCTTGATTTAATGAAGAATCACCTCAAGAAACCATTCTGAAAAAAGAGGATTATAATGCATAATGTGTAATCTCCCTCAATTTTTGTTTATGACGATATTTAGGTTTTTCTCACATAACATGAATACTCTGAGGAGTGTATTGATTTATGATTAATTAGGCTATCTTCTTATCAGAATAATGTTAGTTCTGGTGTAGATTCACGAATATTGCATCAAAACATCTGAGTTATTAGTTTGCTCATTATTAAAATTTTAATAAATTTTAGTAAGCTGTCAAAATTCTCATTAAAAAAATAAAATCTAACTCAAAAACAAAACAATTAACTCTAAAAAAAATGATGCTTTGACCATTAAATTGGAGAAAAATCTTTTTTTTCTATAAAAATTATGAAAGCTTAAAGAATTTATTCATAATCGATCGGCTTGTTATGTTAATCCTTTTTTTAGATTCTTAAGATATGGTCTAGCAATATACTTAATGGAATAATTATGCTAAGCGTTCATAATTTCAACAGAAAGATTTATTAATTTGGAACAATATTAGTATAATAGAAACAAATTTTTTGGTAATGGAATGCATTTGTTTGTTTCTAGCCATAAAATTTATTCCTCCACGATATTTTTATGCGCTTTGTATTTTTTAATACAATACAAGCATTCCATTACTGCTTTTTTTTTCTTTTTAGCTTTCTTCGATTTTAACATACATTTCTTTCTTGGCAATTTATAAAAAAAACAAAAAAAATAGCATACTACCAACAAAAACCCATAAAAGAAAATAAGAGATATTCTACCAGGAGAAGTAGAAGATTCGCTATAAAACGCAAGAGAAAACTCAGTAATTATCTTAACAATATTCTTTCTTATTTGTTTAGGAAACTCAAACAATATAAAGAGGTAAAAACCCTTATCGGAAATTAGAAATGTCTAAAGGAATAAAAAAATACTTATTCTTAAAAATTTTCCATAGCCAACGAATCTTTTTCATAATTTACCTAAGCGTCCACCATTAACGGGTAGAACGATGCCTGTTGTAAAGGAAGATTCTTCGCTACAGAGAAACCGGATTGCGTCTGATACATGCTTTGGTTGTCCGATCCCTAACGGAATACGATCTGAATAATATTTTCTCCATTTTCCATCTTGTTTTGATAATAATTCTCCGAGTATTGGAGTATCAATTAACGTGGGCATTACGCTATGAACTTTGACGTTGTATCTAATAAGTTCCATTGCGGCTGTTTTTGTCATTCCTATTAATCCTGCTTTGGATGCAGAATAATTGATTTGTCCGATATTTCCTTCCGCTGCTTGTGAGCTTATACTTACTACTCTTTTATCGGGATAATCTTTTATTTCCTCTTTTTTTTCTGCTTTTGCAGCCTTGATCCATCGTGTAGCGCATGCTTGAAGACATAGAAAACATCCCTTAAGGTTTGTGTCTATCACATTATTCCATTTTTCTTCTGGAAGTTTGTGGATCATACCGTCTTGAAGGATTCCAGCTGAATTGATTAAAAAATCTACTGTTCCGAATTTTTGAAATGCCTTTTCAACTCCATCTTCGACAGAGGATTTCTCTCTTACATCGCCTTCTATATAGATTGCTTCACCGCCCTCTTTTGTTATTTCTTTTTGGACTTTGTTTCCATTTTCTGCGTCTTTATCGAAAAGAATAACTTTCGTACCCTCTTTTGCGAAGTCCTTAGCAGTTCGTTTCCCTAAACCGGAAGATCCTCCGCTTACGAATACAACTTTTCCTTCAAATCTTTTTTCATTCATGTGTTTTAACTCTCTTTTTCATTATAAATAATAAATTAGGTAAATTACGAAACTAAATAACTTTTACCATTCAATTTTAGGATTTTTCCTTTGGTCTGAAAATATTCTTAAGGAAGGAGTTTGATCTCAAAAAGGACCCATTGTTAAAATTTGCAAAATTTAAGATATCATAAAAATATGAAGAAGATAAATTTTATCTTAAAAAAATATTAATTTAGTAGATTTTAAATCTCAATTTTTAGGAAAGATTTAAAATTTTTCTAATCCAATATTTAATAAAATCGAAATATATGAATTATGAGGAAAATAATATGAGTCATAAAGAAAATCTTAAGAAATATAAAAAAATGCATAAGCAATCGTTAGAGAATCCAGCAGAATTCTGGGAGCCTATTGCCGAGAATATCCATTGGTATAAAAAATGGGATCAAGTTCTCGATGACAGTAATCCTCCGTTTTATAAATGGTTCGTTGGAGGTCAGACTAATACTTGTTATAACGCGGTAGACCGATGGGCAGAAAAAGCTCCAGATCGCAATGCATTTATTTGGTATTCTGAGCTCGGAAAGGAAGAAAAGATCACATATAAAGAATTATTAAGCCGGGTTAACCGGTTTGCAAGCGTTCTGAAAGATTATGGAGTCGAAAAAGGAGATAGAATTGTTATTTATTTACCGATGATCCCCGAAGCTGCCATTGCTATGCTTGCTTGTGTAAGAATTGGTGCAATTCATTCAGTTGTATTTGCAGGCTTTTCAGTCCGCTCACTCTCTGTACGAATTGAGGATTCTGAGCCTGAAGTTATAATTAGTGCAGATGGAAGTGTGAGGAATGGAAAAGAGATTGATCTGAAAACGATTGTTGATGACACATTAGAGACGACCGAATATAAAGTCCCCCATAACATAGTAGTGAATCGGGAACTAGTTGATCATTCTATGGAAGAGGGCAGAGATGTCTATTGGGATGATTTGATGGAAGAAAAAGGGGATGATGTGTTTGTTGAGCCAGAGGTAATGAACAGCACAGATCCCTCATATATTCTCTACACCAGCGGAACGACCGGAAAACCAAAAGGTGTGGTCCGTGATACGGGAGGTCATCTTGTTGCGCTTTATCATTCAATGAAGTCCATTTTTAATACGGATACTGGACAAGTCTACTTTGCAACAAGCGATATCGGATGGGTTGTGGGGCACTCCTATATTATTTATGCTCCTTTATTTAAAGGATGTACGTCGATAATTTATGAAGGCACTCCAGTCTATCCTGAACCCAATGCTTGGTTTAAAATAATTGAGAATTATGATGTAAATACCGTCTTTTCGGCCCCGACTGCCTTTAGAATTTTAAAGAAATATGATAAAAAATATATCACCGACAATGATCTGAGTTCCTTAGATACAATCTATCTGGCAGGTGAACCGTTGGATAAACCCACCTATAAATGGATGAATGAAGTCTTAGGAGAGGATATCGCGGTTATTGACAATTACTGGCAGACTGAAACTGGTTGGCCTATTTTAGCGAACCCTTATGGTGTTGCTCCATTAAAAATAAAGCCTGGCAGTCCCACGAAACCAATGTGGGGATGGGATTTACTCGTTGTAGATGCTAATGGAGAGGAAGTAGGTAAAGGCGAAAAGGGATATCTCGTTGCCAGACCTCCAACTCCTCCATCAGTCCTTTTAACTGTTTATAAAAACGATCAGCGATATAAGGACTCTTACTATAATGTATTTCCCGATCATAACTACTATGCTACTGGAGATTATGCGATTGAAGATGAAGATGGATATTTTTATGTTTTAGGTCGAGCTGATGAGGTTATTAAAGTTGCGGGACATCGACTAGGTACAGGCGAAATGGAAGCAGTTTTTACCAAACATGAAGCCGTTGCAGAAGTATGCTGTATTGGAGTGAAAGATGAGGTGAAGGGACAAGTGCCCGTTGCGATGGTTGTGTTAAAGAAAGGGTATGAAGAAAGCCCAGAATTAGCTGATGAAATGAAACAGATTGTACGTGAACAAATCGGTCCCGTTGCAACCCCAAAAGCAATCTATTTCGTGGAAGCATTACCAAAGACCAGATCTGGAAAAATCATTCGGCGTGCCATTAAAAATCTCGTTGAGGGAAAAGAACCGGGAGATCTCAGTACTATTGAAGATCCGACCACCATTGATAGAATTAAAGAAATGCTCGAAGAAGAATAACTCTTTTTTCTTTCTTTTTATCTTTTATTTTTGTTTTCTTTTAAAATCAAAACATTATAAATCTTGAGCACCTTATTTTAAATATAATCTTCAATTTTTACCACTAGAGTGTGAGAATGCCCCCCTTCTTCAAGGCGGGGATGATTCGCACATACATTTATAAACGATTAATACTATAAAAATAGTGATGGACGATAACCGAGTTCATCGTGTAACCGCAAGGGCTGCGGGGTTAGCGTTTGGAGCATCTATAAGACTCGTGCACTTAGGCGAGGGATTTGCGATGAATTACGAATCCACCGCTCCTTAGGCCGTGTTAGTTCAAAAAAAACTGTGATGTTGTTCACCTTGTTGTGGAAACGAGTTCTTAGTATCTTAACTCCGATGATAATCGGTGGACTATTTATTACCTTATTTTTTTTTCCGCCTCATTCGGCGGGCGAGTTTCAAAATATTGATGTAGAATTGAAATTTAACAAAGAGGCTGCTCATTCTCATGTGGAGACGCAGGTAAATTTTGGGAATAGATCTCCTGGTACACAAGCAAGTCTTGATTGCCAGCAGTATTTTATTAATGCATTTAACGAGATTGGGGATGAAATTTCATATTATCCGCATGAATATACAATAATGTCCACAGATTGCAGAAATTTATTGTTTAAACTTAATGAGGGTCATCAAAATATCATTATAATCGGCGCACATTATGATTCTCGCGCAAAAGCTACGAAAGATGAAACTAACCCCGATTCTCCCGTTCCTGGTGCGAATGACGGTGCTTCAGGATGTGGAGTAATTATTGAATTGGCACGCCTTTTCTATGCACAACGAGAAAATTTGGATTGTCAATTGTGGTTTCTTCTTTTTGACGCCGAAGATCAAGGGAAAGATAATAGTGGGGAATATGCAATGCAAGAGTGGTCTTTTTGCGAAGGCTCTAATGAATTTGTTTCAGATCTTACGGAGTTTTATGATAAGAATACTGAAGATTTTGATGCAATGATCCTCTTAGATATGGTGGCTGGAGAAAATCTAAAATTTATCGATGAACAGTATTCAACCTCCTCACTATTGGACGAACTATTTCAAGTCGGTCGAGCACTTGGATACACAGATGAATTTCCAACAATGCCGGAAGTAAATAAAATTGAGGATGACCATAAACCATTTGTGGACGAAGGAATTCCAGCAGCAGATCTGATCATTAATTTTTGGGAAAATCCGGATTGGCCCTACCACCATACCACAGATGATGATTTATCCCATATTTCCAGGAACAGCCTTGAAGTTACGGGAAAGACAGTGGAGCAATTTATTTATAATAATTATTACACAGAAAAAAATCAAGATTATGAGGGGAATTATCCTTGGGATATAGATTCTAATTTTCCGCTTGGGGATTTTCTAATTTTAGCCATCGGCATTACTGCAATAGTTGCGGGAGTCATTATTGCGGTGAAAATCATACAAAAGAAGGCGATAAGACGAGCAATTCGTAATGCAAATCAAACGGACTGACCTAATACAAATACACCAAAACGAGTTATAGTTGCTGATGTGATAGGATAAGATTAAATTTACCCTCTTAATTTTGTAATTTAACTATTCATTAATCTTTTAAAATGTCGTCTAAGAAATATATCGAGAAATCTAAAAAAAAAAAAAAGGAAAAGTCCCAAACGTCCAAGAAGAAAATTATTATTGGTATAATTCTTATTTTCTTTGCCTTTTTTGGTTCCTATATCATTTATTTTGGGTTACAAGCTTCTTTGGGTACAGATACTCCCATGGTAGTGGTGGTTTCGGGTTCT
The DNA here is from genome assembly GCA_046483985.1 of Promethearchaeia archaeon. Classification (GTDB taxonomy): domain Archaea; phylum Asgardarchaeota; class Lokiarchaeia; order Sigyniarchaeales; family SOKP01; genus JAWOCD01. The sequence continues at coordinate 18,504 of JAWOCD010000033.1, read as the reverse complement.
ATGGAACCTAACATCCATAAAGGAGACCTTCTCTTTTTAACCGATAAGGAACCAGAGGATATTAAAGTCGGCACCATAGAAAATAAAGAAGGGGATGTTATAGTCTACGATGCCCGAGGTTTATGGGCAGGAGCTCCAGATGAACCAATTGTCCATCGGGTAGTTGATCAGGAACATAATGAAAGCGGATATTTTTTCCTAACTAAAGGAGATGCTAATTTTAATGTGGACAAAGCTTGGGTTCCTGCGGAACGAGTAGTCGGCGTTGTTTGTGGGCGGATACCATATATTGGCTGGGTAAGGATCTTTTTGACGGAGTTCAATTTGTTTATCCCACTTTTAGTGATTTTTGGAGGGCTCCTTATCATTAGTATTATTTGGGATATATATCAAGAAAAAGAGGAAGAAAAAAAAGAAACAAGAGATGGTGACAAAATTATTATCAAAAAAGAAGAAAACGAAGATTACTAATTTCTACCTCTAATATCTTCTTTTTATTATTTTATGCCGACATAAATTATAATTATGGCAAACAGATTTATGTCTGGTCTTATTATATATTATATTATTAGAATGATTTTTCTCTCTGGTATTCTCGCCACTACCCTCTAAATATTAACCTTAATTAGAGAAATTAAAGAGGATAAATTTTCAATTTATCAGAAATAAATAACGGATTCCCTCTATGGATTACGGTTTTAATCTTAGACCTTCTTAAAATTCTGACCGCCTACAAAATAGAGATAGACTCATGACCAATAATGAATAAAATTTAAAAAATCAAGAAAATTATTAAATTTTAAATATTTATTGTTTAATGTTCAAAAAATAAAGAAGTTAATAAACTGTACAAACAGTATTGATTGCTAAAAACTGTGAAATATAACAAATAATACATTATTACAAAAAAACAATATAATACAAAAAACTAAAATAAGAAGTTTATGGAGAGGAATAAAAAATGGCAAATAAAAATGAGAATACTGTCTATGTCGGTCGCAGACCAACTATGAATTATGTTATGGCCGGAATGATGGTTCTAAACAAAGGAGAGGATTGTACTGTCAAGGCACGCGGCAGAGCAATTTCCCACGCTGTGGATGTTTGCGAAATTCTAAGAAATCGGTTTCTCAAAGGTACAGAATATAAAGAAATTAAGATTGACACGGAACGACTTGAGGGAGAAAATGGTCGAAAAAACAATGTTTCAAGCATGGAGATTGTCTTAAGTCCACCTGAAAAATAATTTATTCATAATTATTCTGCAGTGGGGAGTACGGTGAATCTGTAAGACTCGTGCACTTAGATGAGCAGTGTGCGATGAATTACGAATTGCTCGCTCTCTAGGCGTGGTAGTTCAATCTGATCTCAAAAATTCTATTGAATAGTAGAGAAGAGTCATGTGGATTCTTCTGCACTGAAACAGTCAGAAAAAATCTGGACATATCGGGACAACCCCACAAATCTTCAAAGGATCGCTGACTGACGATCGCGGTAAACGGCACATGGCGTGCACCGACGACTTATGCATATGCTGCCCGCGGTTACACGGTAACCCTCGATCGTTTGCCGGTTCTCCACATGGGCTTGCATCTGCCAGTAAAACCACATTCGCTGCTATCTGGCCAAAACCCACTATGGAATACATGAAAATTGAAAAAGATCGGCGGTTAATATACCCCGAAGTCATACAGATAATAAAGAGATTTAAATTATGTCCAAGTTTGTCTAGATGTATATCAGCTATTAACCTTATACTACTTTTTTTTTCCTTAAAAATTAAATAAAAAAGTAGCTAATTAAGCTTATAGAATTATTTAATCTCTGTGAAAATTATATATGGTATTACAAAAATATGAAGATATTTGCGGCTTTAATATTGAGGCCTATTATCTTTCCAATGTAGCCGGCGTTTCAGTCCAAGAATTCATCCCTAACTTCAGAAAGTTTGAAACTATGATTTCTAAAGAAGATTACTTGGGTGTATTATTTGTTTTCGATAATATTGAAAAAGATCTATGGGTTTATCAAGAAAAAGAAAAAAAGGCCAAAGGGATTGCTAAAAAGATTAAAAAGCAGGACAAATCCAAGAAATTAGCCAAATATGTGGAGAAGGTATTTGAAAAAGAGAAGAATTATGATGTCAGCAATTATGAGGTTAAAAGAGCGTTAGACGATATGCAGGCATTTCGTCAACTCTTTAAATACCAAATAAATGAATACCCACTTTACACAAAGCATTATCTTCTACCAGAATATGAAGCACTTCAGCAAGAAGAAACAGCCGAAGAACAAGCAAAAGAGGAAGCGTCCTCAAATCTAAGGAAATGCGCCAATTGTGGATGGATCATCTCCGCAGATACTACTGTTTGTCCCAAATGTGGTAAATCACCTCGAAAAAAGAAATAATTCCCCTTTCAATTTCTATTTTTTATTTTTAAGGGGAATTTCAAATGATTTTTTCCCTAAGTTAAGTCTAAAGGAGTTTATGGGATGAACTATTGATCATTATTCCTTATTTTATAAAGACGATTATTAAAGAAATCAAAAAAGAAGGGAAAAACCAATTAGAAGAAAATACTATCAAACTCCTTACTCATAATGATTCTGCCGTAGGAACCACGGTGAATGCGTTTGAAGAGGATGTCAGACTAATGTTATGTCAGCAATCCTCGATGGATTACAAATCCACGCCATTTATGGTGTGGTAGTTCAATTAAATTGCTTTTAGGGTGACGTAATCATCAAAAGCGAAAGCGAAAAAAAGAGAATGTAGAAGATTTCTCCATTGTAGTTAAATACGGGAATCTTAGAGACTTTAAATCTTTAACCCTATTATCTTGTTCTTCACCCCTAATATATGCTAAAGTCCGCTCATAAATTTTATGTTTGGTTATAAATTCTTAAATATGTGACCCATTCAATTGAATACTAGAATTAAAGTAGAGATCATAAAGACTCTATTATTTATTAATTAAGAAATGCCCCAAAATATCTGTTCAGTTAAAAGGAGATGATACTAAATAATATTTATTATGGTCTATATATACTTACGAAGTAGATAAATGAAATAAGAGAACTCTCTGCCATTTTTCATACTTTTATTTATGGTTTATTCAGTCCGAAACTATAAAAATAGAAGATTTTAAATAAAACTCTTTCTAAATATTAAATTAACAAATCTTACTATAAATTCAATATAGAAAAATATTAAACATAATTTCAAAATTAATGGAGGAATTAAAAATGGCTAAAAAGAAAGAATTAGATCCCTTGTTCGTGAAATCAAAGGTCCGAGAGTATATAAAAGCTCACGACTGCAACACCAGTAAATCCGTTGTTGATGGAGATAAGTTAAATGAAAGAATCGTTAACATTCTTGACTATGCAATCGATAGAGCTAAAGCAAATGGAAGAAAAACGGTAAAACCTCGGGACATTTAAAAGATTCTAATAAAGGGAATCAGAAAAAACTAGAAATATTAAGTAAAAATTGTTTTTTTAAAATCCATTTATCTCTTTTTTTTATTATGTTTATGTGCTTTCTAAAGCCGAAACATTTTTGAATACTGCGTGACTCAAACCTGTAGACTTATCCTTATTGACAAGAACCCGATGCGCATGAATCTCTGGTGGAATAGCTGTATGGGTAATCAGGAAAATTTGCGAAAACGTTTTATTTTTGGTAAGATATTTAAGGATTTGTTTGCGCCTTCCCGCGTCAAGTGCTGCCAAGGGCTCATCCAGTAAAAGAAAGTCAACTTTTGGATTTTTTTTCGGAGAGTCCTTTGTTGGTCGGATAATGGACATCAATTCGCTTATAGCTAATCGCAAGGCCATTCCTAAAGCCGTCCTATCGCCGCCGGAAAGGACTTCTATTGCCTCATACATCCCGTTAAAATTATCTCTTATCTTGATTGAAAGCCCGGTTTTTCGAGAGCCCGTAAGATCAAGCAGCAAGTCATCATATTGTCCACCAGTAAAATTACTAATATAATTATTGGTTTTTCTCGCAATATTTTTCACCAACCTCTGAACTACCATATATTCCGTAACAAAACGGCGAACAAACTCTTTTGCCTTGGCAATATGCTCTATATCAACATCTAATTCTTCAATTTTTTTCTTCAACTTTTTCATCTGCTCAATTTCCTTGTTTAACTCCTTAATCCTTTCTTTATTGTCCTGGATGCTTTCCTTTGTATTTTTAATCTCTTTCTGTACTGCTTGAATATTTTCTTTAAGTTTTACGATTTTATGTGAGATCTTTTTTATTCCCTGAAGGCTCTGCTCCTTAATGACTTCTTTATATTTTTTGAGAGTATTTTCTAATTTTGCCTTCACGGCTTTAAGCTTTTTCTTAAATTTTTGATAGTCATTGAAATTTTCTTGCAAATTTTGAAGTAAATTGTATTTGTTGTTAATTGTTTCAATTTCTTGCCTATACTCCTTTATTTTCTTCTCCTTTGCACGGATTTGAGAATTGATGGTTTTTATTTTGTTTTGATTATTTTCAACCTTGCTTTCAAATCGGGAAATCATTTCATCAAAATGCTCCTTTGTTAACTTTCCTTGACATGTAGGGCATTTAGCAGTACTTACTTCTTTTCCTCCTTTTTTGAAGGAAATACTATTTTTCATTTTGGATATCTTTTTCTGAATATCATTTATTCTTCCGCTAGTTTTTCCTTTCCCTCTCAGCATAGCTGCTTTCTTCTTTTCTTTCTTGTCTTTCTTTGATTCTATCTCTTTTCGTTGCTTTTCAAGCTCTGCTAATTTTTTATTAATTTTTTTACTCGATTTTATATCATCTAATTCAAATTCAAAAGTATTAATTTTTTGTTCCAATTTCTGCTTTGTTGACTTAGTCTGCTTCGTGAAAACATACTTATCTTCATATAGGGATTCTAACTGCGAGATAATCTTTTCAGACGGAAGTTCTTTTAACTCAGTTTTCAGTTTGTTTAATTTGTTTTCTTTTTTCCTTACTTTCGATTCATTGTCTACTAAATCGTCCTTAGTTTGGTCGATATCCTTTTTAATTCGCTCAATTGGGACGAGGGATCTTTCCTTTTGCGATTTTTCGTCTTTTTTTCTTCTAGATTGAATTTTTAGATGGTTCAGGGCGTCATCAATGATATTCAGTCGAAAGAGATCAATAATCATATCTCTGAGTTTTGCTCCTTTTAGATTCGCTAACTCTTCGACTTCTCCTTGCCGGACAAATACTGTACTAAGGGCTTGGTCTTTAGAAATTTCAAAAAACTCTTCAATATCAAAGTCCTTGATCTCTTGATAGCTTTTCGAGTGTTTGCTGTGTTTGAATAATTTCTTGGTAGTTCCTCCGGATTGCCCCCATTTTCTGTACATGTAATAATCTTGATCGTCTAGCGTGAAATAGACATATAATTCGGCCTTATCAGAGCCGTAGGTAATGAAGGACGAGGCAGTTCTTCCGGGGATAATTCTTGGGCCGAAAAACGCAACTAAGATAGCCTCTAGGATAGTAGACTTACCATGAGAGTTTTCTCCACTAATTAAAATTAAACCGTCAGGAAACTTTTGATCGTTTTTGGGCAAGTTCAGATTCTTATAACCCATAAAATTTTTGAAGCTTAATTTCGTGATCTTCATGTTATACTTCCTCCTCCGTGTCCATTATTTCTAAGGCATCTTTTATTGCCGCTATGCCAAATTTGGTGAGTTTACTGATATCGAATTTAGTTTTATTCTCGGTTAACTTTTCTTCGACAAAGCTTCGAAATTCCTTTTCTGGTTCCTCCAAGATAAAATCTTCAATGACTCCTGGGCTTGAATCTTCCTCCACATAGGCTGAAATATCCGAAGTTTTCCAGATAAGCTGTAGAATATTATATTTATCGATTTTTGAAAAACAAGATCTTCGGAATTGCACCATTAATTCATTAATTTGCCATACTTTTTCAATACTCATTTCGCCTTCAAATTTTATTTTGACTCTTCCAGCAGTATTAGCGTTAAAACCCTCTTCGGACTTATAATCATCTAGTATCTGTTGGATCTTTTCTTTAAGCTCAATTGTAGACTCTTGCGGTGAAATCCTTACTTCCCGTTCTTCAAAAGATCTCTTAAGAAGCTTGTCTGTCTTAATTTTCTTTATTTCTAAGTCTTCTTCTCCAGAATTAACGTCAACTATTATATATCCGTGGCTTTTATAGATTTCCTTAAAATTTAGCGGTAATAGGGAACCTGAAAAATATCTATTTTTCGTTTGAGCTTTTAATCCATGCTCATGCCCTAGTGCAATATAATCATAATTAAAATCATCAGATAATACTTTTTCATGTAAGGAATGGTCTAAAGGAGAGCCGTGTGCCACCGCGATGTTTATAAAATCATCGTTATTTGAAGGTTGTTGGTTATAGACCCATTTATCATAAGCGTTTTTATAGACTTCAAAATTGTTAAATTCAAAATAAGGGAATAAGTAAAATCGACTTTGTTTCCTGGGAAATTCTACTTGTAAAGGTTTTTGCTCATTAATTGCATTTTTGAGATCTCCTTCTTTAAAATAGTATAATTCAGGGTATTTTTTCTGACTTATATGGGATTCAAAGGGAGTATAGTCATATCCTTTGAAGATTCCATGGTTTCCCTCAATGTAGATAAAAGGAACTTTATTCTCTGTATTTTTAAAAAAGATATCCAACCCTTTCTTCAAAACCCTTCGTGCTGGTTCATTCGGAGGGAATGGGTTCCTTTCAGAAGGTTGATGGAACATGTCTCCGCAATGAATTACAAAGTCAAGGTCATCCATTTTCGATATTTCTGTCATTACATCTAAAAAGGTGTCGTAGATTTCTTGCTCATATGGTCGAGAATAGTTTTCGATGCTCCATTGATTTATAGCGCCGCGTCGGGCTCGATATCCTAAATGCGTGTCGGCCATATGAATTATTTTTACCATATTTTTTATTTAACCTCTCTTTAATTATTTCCATCAGAACTTAAAACTTGTTCTCTATAGTTTTCAATAAAAGCCTGACTATTGACATCATGTTTTAGTTTAAAGAATTTTCCTTCCAATTTACTTTTTTCAGAAGCAATTATATCACTTGCATGATGAGCATCCTCAAGACATAATGGATAGCCCATTGGGGCATAAGCTCTTAAATTATTTAGTATCTCAATTGCGTCATCTAAAGCATAAAATTCTGGAACATCGTATCTAAGGACCGGACTAGATTCTTGTAATCGAACGAGAAAAGATTTGCTTCTACTGAAATTTGAAATTTCTGGCAATTCCACAAGAAATGGATCATTTTTAATAATGGTTCCCCAAGCAGGTAAAATAAAATTTCCTTGAAAATCCCTTAGCCGGCAAGTTTTAGAAAATGTTACATACTTTACCTCGTACTCATGAAGAAAATCATAGAAGAAATCTGTAAAATCAATTGGTGGATAAGATGCATTATGAAACAAATGTATTCCATCTCCCAGAAAAATGATATTCTTCTTCTTGCCACATTTACTCAATTCTTTTACCCTGATTAAACTTTTTAAAATTTCATCGGTTGTTCTGAGACGATCTACTACATGGCCCAACGTAGGTTTTAAATAATTCTGATCTTGTATATCATCATCCAAGTCTTGAGCAAATGTATTTTGATACCAATCTTTTAAATCTTTAACTGAATTTTTCATTTCTCCTTTATAAAAGTTTTGTTCTATGGTATCTACAAATTGCTTTCCAATATTCTTATATATCTTTAATTTATGAACATCATCCCGGATATAGCCATCAATAGGGCTGTACATAATTTTTTCTTTTTCATATTTATCTCCATCAAATTTCAGTTGACCCTCACCGAATTTACAGTATGCTAACCTTGCATAGGTTCCCGAATAAGACCGAGAAGATTCATCGAAAGCAACGATTGTATAGTCATTATTAACATAATCCATTAAAGGATCATCCAAAAAATGATAGGGACAATCGGTAAAGTGGACTTCATTTCTTTGCAATAATTTTTCTTCTTGCTCCTCGCTTTCCTCCACGGATTCAATCTTTTCCTCGTTTTTTAAAGTTATTTTGCCGCTTTTGATTTGCTTTTTAAATTCATTAATCTGATCATTAATTGTATCTTCTGGTATGGATTGTATTGAGTTTTTTAATGAAATTAATTTGAAACTAAATTCATAATCATTTGACATTTTTCATGTCCTTTTTTTTATTATTTTTTTGTATTATATTATACTAAAAGAAATTCGGTCTATTAATTTTATTTAACTTAACAAGATTAACAAACACTAATATGGTAAAACTCCTTCCCTACTGACTTTTGCCTTATTTTTTGTGGATTTTTGATATTGCAAATTTAAGAATTTACCATCTACTTTTCTTTGCTCCGAGGGTAACAGAGTGCTCGCTTTATGGGCTCCACTTAAGGCTAATGGATAGCCGTAGGGTGAATACGGAATCAGATTCTTGAGAATGGATATTGCATCTGAAAGGGAATAAAATTCAGGGAGATCAAAACGTAAAACCGGACCGCCTTCCACCAGACGAACTATAAACGTTTGACTGTTCGAAAAATGCAAATTCTTAGGCAATTTAATCAAAAACGCCCTGCTTTTGATCCTTTTTTTCCAATACAGAACAATAAACTTCCCCTTTTTATCTCTTAATTTACACTCTTTACTGAAACTATAGTACTTAATGTCAAACTCTTTAATAAACTTGTTAAAGAACTCAGTAAATTTTTGGGGCGGGAATTCAAAGTGTTGGAACATATGGATTCCATCTCCCAAAAAGATACAATTTTTCTTTTTACCCCAGTTCGAAATATCCCGAATTCTAATAAGTGATTTTAAGATTTCGTCCGAAGTCCTTATTCTGTTGATAATATGTTTGATTGAAGGGCGTCGAAAATCAGAATTTCCAATTCTTTCCTCTAACTCTTTTTTAAACTTAGATTTATACCATTTTTCCAGCTGATCAATACTCCCTTGTAGGGGATTCACATAAAAGTTATCCTTTATTGTGGCAATGAAATTTTTAATAATTGATTTGTAAATCTTTAATTTGTGGTCGTCATCTTCGATATATGCAATCATGGGCTCAAACATAGTAAGATCTTTGTCATATTTATCATTTTTATAGGCAATTTGCCCCTCCCCAAACTTATACACAGATAGCTTTGAATAAGTTCCCGAACATGTTTTCGAACTTTCATCAAAGCCAATAATTTTACAGTCCTTTTTGATATATTGGTGCTTTTTGCCAGAAAAATCAATCAATTCCATATCCTCCATATTTTGTCCCAGTTTTTGCGGAGGTACTTCATGTAATCCATCTTCTGGTTGATCTAGTTCTTGTTCATTAGCCCAATTGTTTCGATTCTCTCTGAGCAAATCGTGAATTTCCTCTTCCGCGGAATGCTCCGGTAACCCGTTCAAGGATTTTTTCAATGAGATAAGTTTGAAATTAAAAGCCATAATAATATATCCTCATTTAATTAATCTTTTTATCAACAACTATATGTAAAAACCTTGAGATTTTAAAATAATTAATGATCTTCTATTAATTAATAATTCCTATGTTAATCAGCTTTAATAGCATTGGACTTTATCGATTTACTGATTTTTTGATTTCTTATAAAAAGAAAAGGTTATGAGAAAATGGAGATTGATTAGGGGAGTTTTGTAGGTGGGGGGCTTACCGATTGACTCTTTATTTTTTGATTAAAGTCTTGATAAAATTTTTTTGACACATGTTCAAAATATTCATCATAAAGAGGGATTTTCAGCTTTTGAAAAGTGGTAAGCCAAATTCCCGAAATTAAGGCAATACCCCGTGTACCTGTAAGGGATTCTAAATCGGATAATTCAATTCCGCCTCCTAATGTCCGTGCTGCCTCTGTTTTCTCCTTATTGGAGCGTATGGGTAAATTTATCACCGTGTTCATATTGCTGAGTATAGTATCATCAATGGGAGAGTATTGCTGAGAAATTACCTCAAGCGCCAAGTTGAATTTCCTTCCCTGTCGAGAAATGTCTTTAAACACGTTATTGAATCGCATCATTTCTGGCCTCAAGATGGTTGGCGCCTCTTCGATGGTAAAGATAATAATGGGCATATCTGTGGGATCCTTGATTTCCTTGCCTGATTTAATATAAATATTCTTCAGTTCCGATTCATAATTTTGGAAAAATCCGTTGGGGAGAGTTCGCTCAAGCTTTGCCTTAAAACTTGGAAATTCAGAAGTTGATTTGAGAGTCTTTCGGATATCAAATAAAGTCCGAGCCAATACACTGTTGAAAAGAAACTGTTCTAAATCCGAAATCATTGATACATTAAAGATTATTAGCCCTCCCGATTCTAATTTTTTAACTATCTTGCTTAATTTTGAAGACGCGTGGGATTGAAACATATTGGAATACTCAAGCCAATGGAGCCGACGCTGAACAGCGGCAATCGTCTTTTTATTATGTCCACCTGGTGGATCGCAATTACTACTTGTTAAATTATCAATGTAATTATCGGGATCAGTATTATAAGCGGAATAAACTACAGAAGCTTGAAGTTCGTTAAAGGAGCCAGTGGCAAAGAGATCTTCGGGCTTTATTTCTTGATAATTGATAATACATGGTTGAGCTAAACTCGTCAAGTTTGCTGGCGGAACTCCTTTATTGGGGTATAAATAGTACCAATCTCCCATTAATTCTTTATTAAATTGGACTTCTTTACAAATATCATGAACTCCGTATTCTACACAGCCATTGGCATATTCATCGTGCATATCGATGGCAAGCATGGAGATTTTAGTTCCCTTTCCATCTAAAAGCACATTTGCATTATGTTGGATTAAACCATCAATGATTACTTGATTCAAATTTGATTTTCCCGCCCCAGTTGCTCCTGCAATGAAGAAATGATACATTAAATACTCTGCTGGGAAATATACATCCACAGACTCTTCAGAAGATAGATTTCCCATAAAAAGACCATTCGGTTTAAATATGTGTTCCAAAAACTTTGCTTTATCTCTCTGATTATCAGGAACTTCCATTGTATGGGGCTTTAACTCTCCTTTTTGCATAAGATCCTCAATTTTAAAGAAAACATTTCTATCATAAACTTCTTCTTTTACGATGTTTCCTTGCTTATCTAAATCTTGTACAACACAAAGAATTGGGCGACCTTGAATAACGTATTGCAATTCGGATTCTAGTTCTGCTTTAATATAATCCGTCATTTTCACGTTACGTAATTTTTGTCTGGTCGTGATGTAATCGCTAATTGTCTTTTCATCATGGACTTGGACAACTATTATCACTTTTCTCGTTTCTGAATCATCAATGAGTTTTAAGAAACCGTGAATATGTACGTAATTTTCATAAAATATTTCGATCGTTGATTCGATAGAATTGATGTTAATAATCATAATTATTCACCTTATTCTAGTGCTCTAATATTATTCCAAATTTTTATTTACAAGTTTAATATCATTCTTATCTTTTAAAATTGTTTAACTTAACAAGTTTAATGAATTCTTGATGTATTCTTTCTTTGACTCTAAATTGTAGAATCAAACGAATATCGGAAAAAAAGTTAATAGAATTAAATAAAAAAAATTGAAATTTTAGGTAATAATTAACCGCCGCCAAGAGGTGGAAAAAGGGAAATAATATCTCCATTTTGTATGGTTGTCTTTCCAGTTTGATGAGGTTTTCCATTAATCATTATGATTAGATTGATTTCCTCATAGGGAATATCGAATTTATTTAAAATGTCTTTAACTTTACTCCCACGAGCTATTGTAACTTTAGATTTATTTGCTCCAAATTTCTGAAGGGATGCAAAAAGTTTTACGGTTACTGTTATTTTGTCTTCAACCGTCATCTTCCTCTTTCTTAAAATACCATTTATATAGTAATCCCATATTTTTTGGAAATATGGATACTAAATCTCCATTTTTAACATTTTTTTTAAATCCAGAATAAGTCCCATTAACGAAAATATGGCTTACATCTTCCTTCTTTATATTCACTTGTTGAAAGACGTCACCTACGGTAAAAACATTCTTTTTGTCAATCTTTAACTTAATTGGAATCCCTGCACCAGGGTCTGGGTGGGTCACTTTCTCTTTCAAGTCTCCAAACATTTTAACATTAATAGACATTTTTCTCTTATTCAAAGACTTTATCCAATTCTTCATCTGGAACGTCAAATACTTCTCCAGAGGGAGGAAACTTCTCTTCTAGGAAGAATTCTGGTAATCTATCATCCTCTTTTGTGAATCCGGCAGCTTTATTAAATTTGCGTTCAGTTCTTAAAATATCCATACCGATATCAGAAATATCATCCACAGTAAGATTAGCTCCTAATACACCATTGACAGATTCAACCATTCCCTCCAATCCTTCTGGAATATCAAGTACTGCGAAAGCGGTGAAAAGGCAATAACCTGTAGAGTCAATAACCGCAGTTGCTGCCTGCAAATTGCGGGATAATTCTGCCTTATTTATATCTAAAGGGTCAGCTTCTTCACCGACTCCCATAATTTCTGCTGTGATGGCATATCCAGCAGTATGATCTGCTCCCATAGGGGTTGTTGCATAGGTTACTCCAATACCCTTAATAGCCCTTGGATCATAAGCTGGTAATGCTTGATGCTTTACAACAGGAATTCTGGTCACTCCAAAAGCCTTTCCCATAAATTCAGTCCCATTTGCAATAATTTTTCCTAATGGTGTTCCTTTGCGAACTTCTTTCATTAATTTCAATGCTTTTTTTCCATCTCCAAATTCAGCAACACCTCCATCCATGGCTACAGCAATAGTATTCCCCGTTTCAATTGTATCCATTCCCAAGTCATTACATGCTCTGTTTAGTTCCCCAATGATATCAAGATCATAGATTCCACAATTAGGACCTAATGCCCAAACAGATTCATATTCCAATACACCTACGGGATCTTTTCCTCCTTTTTTAGTCCAGATTTCAGAACACTGCATTATACAACCAGGATGGCAACCATGAGGACGGGTTCCTCCTCTTTCTTTTATTGCCTCTGCTTTTGCTTCTCCAGAAACTTGAGACGCTTTTTCACTTTTTCCTGAGGAGAAATTACATTGAGGTAATCCATTAGCTTCATTAATGAGATTTATTAAAACATTGGTTCCATATGAATTTAGTGCTCCATGTGGTTTTGTTACATCATGTTCTTTCATAGCATCCCCTAATTTTTTTATACCTGTATTAAAAGCCTCCTTATTCTTAATCTCCACGCCCGGCGCGTTTGATTCATCTACAACTATAAATTTTAAACCTTTTGATGCCATAACGGCTCCAAGTCCTCCTCTTCCAGCATACCGACTCGGTAAACCTTCTGGATCATTAAATGATAAACCAGAATTTGCACCTAACATTTCTGCGGCAATTCCTACTCCGCAAACCCCTACTTTATCTCCAAATTTTTTAAAAATCTGTTTATATGCCTTATAAAGCCCAATTCCTGACCATTTATTTGCTTTAATTAACTCTGCATTCTTATCCCTCACTTTTAAAAGATAGAAATCATCCGTCTTGTTTTTCCCTTCGATTATTATAGCTGCTATCCGCATTCTCCCCAACATTTGCCCGAAAATAGTACCAGCGTTTGCTTCCTTTATCCCTCCCGTTAAGGGAGACATCCCGCCTACAGAAATCCGTCCAGAACTTGGTGCCTTAGTCCCCGTAACAATTCCAGGAGCTAAAATTAACTTATTATGACTCCCTAAGGGATTACACGTTGGAGGGACTTCTTCGCTGATAATTGTAGAAGTGAGACCACGTCCCCCTAATGCTGCATATTTTTCAGGAAAATCTTCCCAACTAACATTGAGAGTTTCCATATTTACTCTTAACATTTTTTTTGGCATAATAATATCATCCTCTATATTGTTTAATTTTCAATTTCATATTATTCAATTATCGTTTTTAAAACCTTGTTATGTATTAGTTTTTATAACGCTTTATAAAAAAAATTTTCCACTAGAGTTCCGGCAAATTCGACGGGCATTAAGAACACCATGGAAAATGCGAAGATGACTGTTATTTGGATTAATCTGGTAATCATTTGAAACCAAAGCAATATACCATAATCTAATTTAACGATCTGCGAAAAAAATGAGAAAAAGGAAAATAAATAAATAAATAATTTTGTTTTTGCAACTTAAGTCTTAGAGTCGTTCTATCTCTCGGTATTGCTGTTTTCGTTTCTGGATAATTAATGAAACGACTATTATAACTACAGCAATTAATCCAATAATAATTGAGATAACTATGATATAAAACCACGGTGAGAGGATAAGCGCTCCTGAATACGAGTCTAATTTGATATATAAATATCCTTTGACCTCTCCGTCTGCTGCGTTAACCACTGCTTTTCGTTCTAGTAGGAGTCCTTCGCCACGCGTATATTTTATCCTATCATAGTTTGTTTCATTCATTTCAAAGCTAACGGTTACGGAATTCAACAATTTCCATTCCCACCATTCCGTTTCATATTCGGCAAGGTAACTATTATGAATCCGTTCTTTATCTCCCCAGAAACTTGAATCTTCTTCTACAAAATACCCTGCCAGTTGACCCCAATCCCTTTTATACAGAAGATACGGTAACTCTGTTGAGAATGTTGCGTTTGCGCTTGAATAATTACTGAATTCTGTATCTCCCCAGAATTTCTTCGCGACTTTTACCTTATAGTATTCATTTTCTGTATCTATCGTATCTACTTTATAACGAATTAGTGTACCGGGTTGTAAGTCTTCGTCTGCAAATACTCCTGATGCATTTATGATTTTCCAAGTTAATGTCTTGCCTTTCAAATCATCAACTACTACGGGGGTTTCGGAATCTCCTTGATGAGTATATTCATAAGTGGGAGGTTCTTCCGCAAACACAAACATAGATAATCCGTTACCAATCAAAAATGTCACAGTAAAAATCAAGGATATCCAAACCTTTTTATTCCGTTTCATGCTTATAACCTCCTCTCCATTCTTTTAACAATTTGGTTTATTATTGCTGCTACTATTCCTAAAATACCGACAATGATAAACGGAATCCATATAAAATTAAACGTCGTTAAGGGAATATTCGTATCAGTTAATTTAAGCGCATAACCCTTGTCGTCCTTGCTGTTGTAAATGGTTAATTCAATTAACACTCCAGTATTCTTATCGACCACAAAAATTGCAGAGTCGTATTCAAAATTAATATCAGACATTTTCTCTTGGTTATAGTCTATATTTGTTGAATAGGAATGAACCACCACGTCAACTGCTTGAAACGTATCGAAATATTTAGTGTCCTTCATTTCGTAATTAAAGGATTTCCCTTCAAAATTTCGAGCTAGAAAAACGTCAAATACCACTTTTTGATACTCTGTATCTGGTGACGTCACCAGCGGAAAAGTATCTACTTCTTTCCCAACTAATTCAAAACCCGTGCCAGCTTGTTCTGCTGTTGTAGTTGATTCCCGTTTGTAAAGATTTCCTCTTACTGGAATTACTGCATCTGAAGACACAGATGATAACCAGAAATGAATGTATGAATTAATCTGATAATTTCTTCCATTGAACTCTGCAAATAATTCGCTTGGGTCTTTAGTATCTTTATCGTATACATCAACAAATTGATATTCTAAATGATTACCAGTTAAGACTTTAAAATTTTGCCCTGCTGGATCTGGATAACCTGCTATAGCCACTACATAACGACCCGCATCTGAAGGTTCGGATTTCTGTCCCACGTGATCAACGGCAATTACTTTATAATAATATACTTCGGTATCCATATTTTGTTCCCGGTAAGATGTCTTCGTTAGGGTATCTTCAACGCTAATCAATTTATCAGGAGTGCAAGAAAAATCCGAAGTTTTTCCCCGATAAAGTTCGTAATGGGAGACGTTAAAAGGTCCATCAGAGGGCTCTGTCCAGTTTACCTGAAATTGTGGAATCTCGAAATAAGTATCGGGAGTGTACATATTTGGTCTATCGGGAGCTTCAGTATCCAATCGAAGTTCATGAAAAATCTCTTTACTATTATGACCATTTTCTCCTTTAATTATTATACTCCAATAGTAAACTCCATCAGTCAATTCTAATTCATCGATTAGGGAAAGATTCAACGATTTCTCGGTCTCGTTAAGAGGATCAGATAAATCTTCATCGGAATTCCATTTTGGATTCATTGAAGAATCATAAAGTTGAAAAAGATACGGATCTTCAGAATCTGGCTCTACTACCCCTCCCTCATTAGGGTTCACGTCCCACGAAAATTCCATTTCTGATTCCTTGGTATAAGTGAGATTTGTAGGCGAGAGCAGATCCGCAGTCATTGGACATAGGTGATGTTCAAATGAATAATCATAAGTAGCTCCGTATTGAAGATTCTCAATTACAACGTAATAATCTTTTTCTCCTTCGTTGTTATCTAGAGTGAAATATGTTCCATTATTTGATGAAGTATTTCTATTAAATAAGGCATTATCTGGACTGGTTATCTGAGTGGTCGAGTTAAATATCATGAGACGACAATTCTCACTTCCAGTTCCATCGGCAGTTAAACTCATATTATATCGCTCTCCCGCGTCCATGCGGAACTTATACATATCTACATGCCTATAAGGGTGAAATTCCCCTGTAGAAATACCGTTTGCGGCATCATCGTCACGTTGCCATATTAAAGAATCCAAACCAGCATAATCTTCTAGATCATAAAAAAAGAGAGTTCCCTCAAAACCTTCATTTGATATTTGATACATGTAATAGGGAAGGGTTTCATTTTCAGTATTAGAGGTAGTATTTATCTCATCTTCTGAAAACTGAGTTGGATCTAATTCAAATTTAATTAAATCTTGTTGATTTGAGGCATTTTCCAGGTATAAAATTACGGGATTTCTGGCAATAAAATAATCTCCAGGCTGAAATACGGTGATATTATAGTCTTTCCCTCCATTTCCGTCTATTGTCGTCGTATTCTCCCAAGTTACATTAGTAACGGTATCCTCTAATCTAATTTTCAAATCAAATGAAGTTTCCGAACTGGTGTTGTAGGAGAATTGAAGTCCTTCTATTAAAAATCCCGTGTTCTTTATATTCCCTTGCAAGTTTTCATAAATTTCATAATTGCTATAACTCCCAGAACCGTCATTATAGAGACTTGTCCAACTGTTATAGTATAAGACAAAATTCCCATAATCGCTTCCATCCGATACGGAAGCATCGTACATTATGAAGGTCCCTTCTCCGGAAAATGATTCCACATCAAACCCAGAGATATGTAATCCATCATCGGAATCGGGTACTACGTCTTTATTTATTATTGGTTCCAATTGATTATAGTAATTTGCTAAATTATTGGTAGACATGATAACGGAACTGTCAGCAGATTTGTTCCTTACGAAATAAATCGCTGTAACGTTATTTTCGTTCAAAGTTATGTCAAGGTTACCCTCATCGTATGTGTTAGAGGTTATTTGTTTGTTATGTGTGACATCTGAAGAGTTTGTAATGAAAATATTATTATTTTCAACATAGCTAATTGCTGCCAACTTTTCATTTGATGCAATAGCGAGATCTGTTGCACTATTTGGCTGAGTATAGGTTTCTTCATTCTCTGTAAAATCTTCCTCAATTCCTGTTGTTCCGTTGCTAATATATGTCCTATTGATCGTTCCGTCGGAATTAATATATCCTAAATCGACCCGCCATTCGGATGCATCCGGGCTTTTCCATAAAGACAATGTTCCATTCGAACAACCAGAACCAGAAGTGGGATCTATCGCAGAACCAGTTAGCGTATTCTCGCCAAAATTTGTTTTTATCCGTATATCATCCGATGTAGAATTATAGTAACTCACAAATACATAATCATTGACCACCACAATTGAAGGGTCTGTGGACTCCCCCTCATCATCGGTGATGTCAATTACATTATCTTTTAAAGCATTTCCAGAGTTGTTCGTATAATAGATTTCATAATCATCTCCGGAAAGAGAAGTATTTTTTCCTTGCCAAACCACGTAGATGTTATTATTATCGATAGAGAGATCACTCTTCGTGTTATTAGTTGCATATCCTAAGGATAATTCTTTATAATCTTGAACTACTCCCTCAGAATTGTTACCATAAGCAATGTCATATGAGTTATTCTCTGGAACATACAGGGTATAAACATAATGAAAAACTCCGTCTGAATCAACTCCAATCGCTGGATCATAGCAAGACAAGCCAACTGGTCCAAGGGATGCCTTTGTTCCTTGTGATAACCAGCTTGCCGAAGCTGCCGGCGTTTGCATAAGGAAGAACGGAAAAATTGTACCGCTAAAGATTATGAGTAGAAGTAATGTTCTTTTAGATCTCATTTTCATAATAAAAGTTCAAATTTATATTAAAGTAATTAATATTACAATAAATTTGAATTTTAAAATATATAAACTTTATACTAGAGAAATTAGAGTGTTGACATTGAAA
>JAWOCD010000069.1:0-5036 GCA_046483985.1 Promethearchaeia archaeon | reverse complement strand
ACATTTAAAGTCCCCCTTCACCCATATAGTACCATTATAGGAATTCTCATGTGTGGATTGTTGGTTATTACTATAGAATTGTCTGTTATTTTTGTGCCAATGATTTGGTTATTAATAGGTCTGATTGTTTATTTATTTTTTAGCAGTCAGAGAAGGATTTATGGGACTATTTTTTTAGTAACTGCTTTTCTCTTCACTTTAGCGGAAGTATATATCGGATTTATAATTATTGCTATTGGAATAGCGATTTATTTAGTATCAATCGCAGATAGATACTCAATTATATATACGTTATCCGGTGTTAAATTTGTAGCAGTTTTAATATTAACCCTTTTTAATTATTTTATTGTGTATTTTGGACAAATTGCCTCTCCCATTCCTAATCTCGATGTCATCTTTAGTGGAATATTAATAAGAATATTTGAAATTCTTATAATTATTTCTCTAATTACGGTTATTTTTGATATAGTTTCTGTACGCGAAATTGTGAATTACATCATAAAGAAAAAGGAACCAGAAGAAATCGCTATAAATCTCGGGAAAGTTAAAATTATTGAAGCTAGTACACGAGAAAAAAGAATTATTTCCAATATAAATACCATAATTGCCGGGATTCAAATTGCTAGTTCTTTGTTTGCGTTCTCGTTGGTTATGATCTTCGCATTAGATCTTATATCGATCCAAGAAATTGAATTTATCTTTATATCATGTTTGCTTATATATGGGATTTGTGCTTTTGCTAGTGGAGTGATTAAATTGTACGTGGATTTTGAGGAAAGGAAACTGCAAATATAATGTATTCTTTTTCAAAATAAATTACTGACTAAGCGTTGCTTTTTGTTCAAAATATCTTCTGGTGGCTTTTCATATACCTCTACAAAGTGTTTTATCGATATCTATAAAGATACCAATATTATTGAGTTTTGAATTAATAAGAGAAATAAGAGAGATATTTACGCGGCTGCTTTAACTTCATGCTCTTCACGTTGTTCCATTAACTCTTGAGCCTCTTTTTCCGCTAGTTTGTATGAAACTGTAAATTTATCCTTCCAAGGAGATTTTTCAAAAGCCCATTTCGTTTTTTTATATAACTGCGTGACTATAACCTTAGAAGGGCCGCTAATTAACGCGGCTTTCCTAAAATCATCCAGACTCTTTTTATCCCATCCCCCTAGAAAGCCGTACATGGGCATTAAAACATAAGCGGGAAGAATATATAACATTGATATTAAAAAGATACCAAGAATTACAAATCCAAAAATTTGATTCAGAGCAAACACAATATTAAAGATCCCGATCATCCCTAACACAATCGGAATTTCGGGGAGCATTGCAACTGAAGGAAGAAGAAATGTTTGCCCCAAGGGAATATTAATTTTATTATGGGGGAACAATTTTTTCTTAACAATAAACCAGCCATAAAATCCCTTTGTGATATGTCCAGGCGCTTCAGCCAACAACCAAAAATATACAACGTTGGCTCTCCCCACTAAAAGGGAAATCCCAAAGTCGGGGTTTAACACCAAGAAGTAGGTTAAAAGCCGAGTCCCTTGTTCAATAAAATTCATGAAGGTGGATTGCTCTGGCAGATCACATGCTTCACAGATGATGCCGGCAAAATTTGAGGGGAATAAAATAAACGCGGGAACAAACAAGGGAAAGATCATCCACGATGCTTCGGCAAATTCTCCACCAATCCTCAATAAAATTAGGGGAAATATCAACAACACCGGAATTAAAAAGAATCCAATTGACAAAATCCCCCACCAAATAAATTGCATACGGATTAGATATAATGCTAATTCTTTTTTACCATTATTATATGATTCTGAAAGGGGGGCAGTCATGGGAAATGTCATCGATAATGCACCTACTAAGGTACTTGCAATATAATAAAGTCCAATTAAAGTGGAATAATTGGGAAGCCATGAGGTAAGCATGAGAGCAACTAAAAATGATACCAGATAGAAGGATAACCCCGAAGGCATTACCCTCCCTCCGTACCAGAGAACTTCTTTTGCTAATTCCTTATCATAGGAAACAATAAAGGAATCTTTTAATGTCAATCCAAACGGTCTTAAGGTATTATGAAGGAAGTACATACCGAGCAACAAACCAATGAGATCATCGACGTACATCCCAAAGATGAATCCCATTGTTGCTCCCATCAACTCTCCTACCGCGGGATTTTGAATTCCATACCATCGTCCCAGATAAACGAATCCAATGGCCGTTAAGACTTGTACCGCGAAATTTTGAATGATATAGAGGATATTAGCTTTATCAAATTGCTGGAACCCATTTAAGGAAACTTGAAAGATTCCAATAGTTCCGGGCCATTGGACCATGATATATACCAAAAAGAACCAGACCGCATACCCCATATCGGTTTGGGGAAGAATTACAATGGAAAATGCGGAGATAACCGTGATTTGGATCAAGCCAGTGATCATTTGAAACCAAATAAAGAAAGAGACATATCTAATCGCTTTTCGCGGTTCCGTTTCCGCATATTCGGCAATATAGCGCTCTGAAGCATTTTTTAATCCAAAATCCGCCGCAAAGAAAATAACGTTTAAATAGGAAAGTGTGACGTTATAAAAACCCACAGCTTCGGGATACGGCATAATAAAATTAGGAACGACTACACTTACCACTAAAATACCGGGGAGCATTACCACTAATAATAAAAGATAATTATATAACATGCCTCCGAGAGGTCGATGCCAGCCAACTTCTTTCCATAACTTATCCCTTTTCTTTTCGGACTTTTCACCGTTTTCCGCGGAATGTCCTTCTTTTTCTTGCTTTAGTTCGTTAATAAACGCTCAACTCTGGTATTCCTAATAAAATTGTGAATATAAAAAAAAATTTCGTATATTATACAAACATTTTTATATTTGGTTTGGTATTATCTTAGTAACCAAGTGAATAGTATGGGATACGAACTTGATAAAGGTTCTCATTCGGTGTATTCATTAAACTACCATTACATCTGTTGTGTAAAATATCGAAGAAAGAAAGATATTCGATACCGATGAAATAATCAATAGATTAAAAGAAATTAATATATCGTTAGCGGAAAAAAATGATATTAAAATTCTTAACCAAGAAACCGATCTTGAACACATACACATTATATTCAAAACGAAACCAACGACACACCTTACAAAATTCATCAATTCATTGAAAGGAGTATCTTCACGATACCTTTTTCAAGAATTTCCAGAGTTTTTAAAAATGAGAAAGAAAAAGATTCTACTACTCAAAGCTCATTTTATTTGAGCTTTAATCCTATTTTTCAAAGTTTAAATATTTTCTTGATTAATTTAACATTATATTAGAGCTTTTGATTAAATCAACTTAAAAAATTAAAGTGTGAATATTTTTGGGTCAAAATGGTCTACTTTCAAAAAAATCAATAAGTATAATGGTTATCGTCATTATTCTTTTTGCTGTTTTCACGGCAGTTCTCTTTTCTCCAGAAATAGGGCATATCGAACGGGAGCATGCACAGGCTAATGTGATCCTTTTTTCCAACCAAAAAGAAACACCGCTGAGTCGGGCACTCAATATTGATGAAAACGCAATAAATTTGACCGTAATTACCAAAAATAATTATGATGATAAATGGAGAGAAGATATCTATCAACTTACTGATGTAATAATCGTAGATCGCTTTTTGCCCCAAAATATTACAGATTTAAAGAAATTAATTTCGAATATTAATGGAACTGAAGGAAATTGCGGATTCATTTTTTTTGGAGGAATAATTAACGTTGGAAAAAATGAAAATGATTTTACCTCTGATCAGATTTCTTTAATAAAAACAATTTTACCCTTTGGAATGGACTCGACTACAAACACTTCAACAGAGGAGAAAGCAAAAACAGATTATAAGATACAAATTACCATAGAGGAGGAAATCAAAGAAATTAAGCAAAAAGACAAAGCAGAGGCTCATATTTTAGTGAGACATATTGCATGGCCTTCTTGTCCGTTGATCAGCAAACGCTTAATTGTGAAGTCCAAATCAAGCACAAAAGAAATTATTAAATCGATAGATGAAGAACATTCGATTATTTCCGAACAGTCGTTGGGACCCGATGGCGGTACCGTCTTAGGATTTAGTATGATAATAAGTGGGGAAAGTCAAGATGGAAATAAATATAATGAACCGTTCACTCTATGGCCTTACTTTAATTATTTAATGTATGTCTCAGTCTTTCACGTGCATGCCAATTTTATGGATTCCAATATTGAATCCTTTGCTGAATGGCCTTTTTCCCCAATTCCTCATCTAACCGAGATAATCCTCTGGTTTACGATGATTGCCGCCCTTTGGATTGTCACTATCTATTGGTTTTTAAAAATGAGAAAGAAAAAAATTTCAAAGCCAACAGAGGAGGAAAAGAAAGCCAAAAATACTTCAGAGAACTCAATTAAAAAATGATTGAGTAAAATTGAAATCTCTTAGAGGGTGCCATGGATCCCGAAAAAAATCTTTTTGTACTCTTTACGTATTTGGATAAAAATACCAGTCCGCTGAAGATAGATATCAGCCAATCTGACGATAGACACAAGGTTATTTATTATATATTCGAATATTTGCCCTTAAGATTTAAAAATTTCAAAAGTGGAGACTTACAAGGTTCTTCCCATTTTTTATGTAAGAAATATCTTTTCCAATATGGAAAATATGATTTTCGGGGCATTAGATCCGTTACATTGAGTAAAAACTCATTCTGAAAACAATCATTTATATATCGTTAACTTCATTATAATAGTAGAGAATTTTTTCAGTTCTTGCAAGAACTTTGCTTTTCGTATTTGTACCCTAAAACTTTGCTTTTCATGTTTAGAGCTAAAACTATCTCATGAAAACAGAGATCTTTTACCAATAAACATCTTTAAAATGGGCATGATAGTTTGTCCTATCTTTTAGATCTCGGTGGAACGTATTATATTTTATCAAAGCTCTAAAAAACGGAGGAAGAGCTAAAAATGGATCATAAAAAATTAGGCTGGTTGCCAAT
>JAWOCD010000019.1:0-6163 GCA_046483985.1 Promethearchaeia archaeon | reverse complement strand
GTAAAATTCAAGAGGCCGCTAGAATGACTCGGGAGAACCAGGTGGAGTTGGATAGACGTTTAGAAAAACTAGGGGTTGAGGGTGGAGTTACTAATCCGGATCTTACTGTATCTTTGGAATTACTACCATCTCAAAGAACAGGAGCACAGAAGGGATTAGCTTCAAAATATTTTGATGCTTATGAAACATTCAGGGCGGAGTTAGCTGAGAAGCCGGGTACTACTATATATAGAGAAAAGCCTACTATAGAAACAACTTCACATCTAACCCTAAGGTGGACTCGTCCAGAAACATGATTTCCCGGTCTAACAATAACGTTCGGCATAAGGCAAACTTCATCCTCATACCGCCGGAAAAGTTTTCGATTTATACGCTTTCGAAAAAACAGCAAGAAAAGATGTGCTTATTGATCGGGGAGACCTATGGCATTAATACCACGGCGTTGCGATTTTTCAATGTGCACGGAAGTCGGTAAGCCCTTTCTAATCCGTATACCGGCGTGTGTGCGATCTTCTCGAGCAGCTTGCTATGCGGGAATCGCCCGACCGTTTTTGAGGATGGAGAACAGTCGCGGGATTTCGTGCATGTGAAGGATATTTGTCAATCGTTGCTGCTATCCATGGAAAAACCGCAAGCTAGGGGTGAAGTGTTTAATGTGGGCACGGGCGAGGTTACCACCATCAAAAGAGTGGCGGAGGTTTTGGCGAAGTACATTAACCCCGAAATTGAGCCGAAAATAAGCGAAAAGTTCCGACCGGGCGACATCCGGCATTGTTTTGCCGATATCGGGAAAATTCGGAGTGCGCTCGGGTACGAGCCGCAATACTCGTTTGACGAGGGAATGAAAGAACTGGTTGAGTGGGTGAAAAAGCAAGAGGGAGAAGTGGAGGATAAATCCGATTTAGCCGCAAAAGAGCTCAAGAATAAAGGTCTTTTGAAGTAAAGTTTTTTTTAAAAAAATTTTTTTTCCATTTTTAACTGGGCTGACCTTCTTCTGTGGAATTTGAAGTGCATAGATGTTAGGTAATATAGGATTTCAGATAAAAATATAAATATGAATTTTTTACTGATTAATATGGTGAGATGATTATGAAAGTTAAAATGCTAAAGATGGCCAAGAATGGGAAAATTAAAATTCCCACAGAGATTCAAAAACAGTTGCAACTTAAAAAAAATGACTTATTAGCCATTACGGCAGAAGACAATTATATTTTTATGAAGAAAGTCGATGTTCCCGATTGGGATGAAATTTTCTCTAGGGGTGATTTAATTACAAAGGAAAAAAAAATTACCCCTGCCGATATTATGGAAGCATGTTCTGAAGTGAGACATGGGAAATGATTAGGGTTTTTATTGACACGAATGTTTTTATTTCTGCCTATTTCTGGAACGGTAATGAAAGAAATCTTGTAAAGATTAAGAAGAAAGGGATCGAATATTTTACTTCTCAACAAGTACTTGATGAGATAAAGAAAGTATTGAAAGAAAAATTCAATGTTGATGATAGGGATGTTTCTAATTATCTTTCAAAAATTTACACGAATTTTAATCTCGCAAATCCCGATGTTAAATTACAAGTCTTTGTTAGAGATCATTCTGATACCAACATTTTAAAAAGTGCACTTAGTGCACGCTGTCAATTTTTGGTAACGGGGGATAAGGATTTATTAGATTTAAAAAAAGTAAAGGAGACAAGAATTCTAAACTCGGTGGGGCTAATTGATGCCTTAGAATTAAACTTCCCTCCTGAAAAGATTGCAGATTAGGCATCCAAGGGACTAAATAAATTAGAAATAAACCAAATTGCATATTTCTTATTTAGTTCGTACTCTACATCTCTAATTTACTTAGAAGGAGGCGAAGTTATAAGGTCTCTTTTATTAAATATTTTAAAGCAGTACGTATTTTCTCATTTAGATTTAATTTAAGTGTTTTTTATGATAAGACCAACACTGAGTAAATCTCTATGAAGCGTATATTAATTACCGGAGCGGACGGATTCTTGGGGTCACATCTTACAGATTTCTGTCTTAATGAAGGGCATACAGTGATTGCCCTTAAAGATCCCCAAGATCAAATTGAAAATCTGAATCACTATTTAGAATCCTCGAAACATGAAGAGAAAAAGAGCACTTCTTATTCTAAAAAGAAAATTCTGCTTCCTACTCTCAATAAGCATTTAAAACTAATTGAATGTGATATTAGAAACGCAGAATTGCTAAGATCATTAATTTTAGATTGTACACCGGACTTGATATTTCATTTTGCCGCCCAACCTTATGTTCTCCAATCATGGGAATATCCCAGGGAAACGATTGAGACAAATGTGATCGGAACCATCAATCTATTTGAACCCATAAAGAAGGAAAACCTAAATACCCGCGTTATTGCGGCATGTTCAAGTGCCGAATACGGGAGCACTGCTGAAAAGATTAAACGCCCATTGAAAGAAACGGATCCATTAAAAGCAGTTCACCCCTACGGTATAAGTAAAATTGCAACCGAACTGATGGGGCGACAATATCATCTCAATTTCGGGGTTGATGCAATCAATTTAAGGTATTTTAATCAAACGGGACCCAGAAAAACTAACGATGCATGTTCCGATTTTGCCCGGAAAGTGGCGAAAATAGAACTTGGACTGCAAAAACCGCTCCTTCAAGTAGGGAATTTGGATACTTTCCGTGATATTTTAAGTGTAGAAGATTCTGTGCGGGCTACATGGATTGCGGCTAAAAACGGAAAATCAGGTAAAACGTATAATGTGTGTTCGGGGAGAAAAGTTCAAATCCGGGAAATATTAAATACAGTTTTGAGTTTCTCTTCTAAAGAAATTGAGGTACAAGAGAATACTCCCGAATTGTTACGGAAAACAGATGAACCCATTATACGGGGAGATAACAGCAAATTAAAAGGGCTCGGATTTGAAGTCTCACAGACTATTCCAGAATTATTAAGAGATATGTATAACTATTGGATAGAATTTTATCAGAAATAGAATTAAAGGCTATTATTCCTCATTTATTAGGATTTTTATCTTTTAATTAAAGATAAAAGCCCGCGATATGGGGTTTTTGAGCAAACAATCATTATATTTTTCTTTTTTATAAAGAATTCTCATATATTATTTAAGGTGATTATACCTTTCATTTTTATAAATATATTTTCAAGAAAGTGCAAACGCTAATAGCGAGGACTGGACCATATTTTGCTCATTAGAGCGTAGATTGTATGAGATCCATTCCCGCTTCCTTTCTTTCGTTAAATATTTCCACAAAAATTTCCCATGAAGCAATATCGGAGATGTTTTTAATAATTGAATTACACGGTTCGGGGAGTCTGCCTTCAAAATGGTGCTGGAACTGCTTAAAATATCCGCATTTTTTAACTGTTTTGCGTTCTCCAGATTTACTCCCCCATCCACGTCAATTAGAAAGTCAAATTTTTGCTTATACTTAGCCAGCTCATTGACCTTCTCAAGAGTCTCGGGAATAAACGATTGCCCCGACCAGCCGGGATGTACCGACATCACGAGGATGAAATCCACCTTATCGAGATATTCTTTAACTTCAGAGACTCTGGTTTCCGGATTTATAGCGATTCCCACCTTCTTCGAGTTATTCTTTACTTGGGTAATTATCTGCGGTTTATTTCCTTCTGCTTCAAGATGGAACAAAAATACATCGATCACAATGCCCTTAAATAGCTCGAAATCCGTGCTGTAATCCTTATCCCCGATCTCGAAAAGCATTTCTTTTTCGTAATCGATGGACTTAACGTGAATTTTCTTGTCATCCCTGGGTTCCAAACTGATATAAACATGCCGATCTATGGAGGTATTAATAACGCAGCCGCCGTGATCTACGCAATACGGTTCCATATCGGTCCCACCGCCGCCAAAACTCACGCGATACGGGGCCTTCGAACGTACAATCATTTTATCTCTCATTTTATTTTTTATGTTATAAATTTCACGTTAAAATATAGTGGGATATTGAATTTAATTTTTCGTTCGGACGCCTATCAATATCAATCTTAATTCAATCTCACTCTATTATGACTCTAAGCTCTAATATTATGGCTCTAAGCTCTAAGAGAATATTAAATTTTAGAGTTGTTTTCAGAACCGTATTAGTAACCCGTAATACCGTGCTTTTTGTATATTCTATTAAATAGGACAACGGCAATAATGGGGATGAGAATAGCCGTCAAGAATATGACCACAAATTGCAGGGGATAAGTTGTGATGGTAAGTAATATATTATCATCTATCCATGCGAACCGAAGAAACGTAAATATATGATAAAGCGGGTTGAGACTTATTCCCAATTGAAAAATTTCGGGAAACAATGCAAAAGGGTAACTGATACAACTTGCCCAAAAGACAAAATTCAGCCCAAAACTCATAAAGCGCCAATAATTCTCGTTTGTTATGGCAAAAACACCGATAAAGAGGCCTATTCCGCTAAAGATGAGCGCAATAAGAAGATAAATGAATAAGCAAAATAGAAGTGTCAAAAATGAGATGGGATATACGAAATAATTTAAGAGCAAAAAGAGAGCAAAGGGAACGGAGATTAAGATAAGATTAGAGAAAAAAATACCTAAAAGGAGGTTTAACCGATTGAATGGCGCAATAATCAGCGCGGGGAGGGTCTTCCAAAACTTTTCCCTCCGTAATTGACTCGGAAAATCACCAATCAAATCTTTGAGAAGATTTAAATTATAGGCGGTTGCTAAAAAAACAGCGTAGGTGGTTGGAGTCCAAGGGCCTAATGAGCCGGTGAATTGAAAGAGTTTGTCAAAGATAATTAACGGGAGAAGAATCGTAACCAAAGGGGAAATATATCCAAAAATTACTCGGTACTTAAATCTTAAGTGTAATTTCACATTCTTCTCGGTTAATGCATAAATTTGGGATAAGTTGTCCTTTAAAACCCTCTTCTTAAAGAGCTTTTTAACCTTGAATATGTCGCTAATTCTAAACATCGTATTTTAATAGTCTCTTAATCTCTGATTTTTTTACATTAATTTGATAAATAAATCTTCTAAAGAATACTTTTGCTCGCTTATCTTCAGAACTTCAAATTCATTTAAAATACGGATAAGATCGGGATAATACTCTCGAGATTCCAAGTTTATGTATATTCCTGTATTTTGGGGCTTCACAGAGTTGATATACTGTTGCCCTCTCAACCTTGATATCAATGTATCTTTTTGGTTTTTGGCAACCTCCACAATGATATCGACATCAGTCTTCTTTAAATTGCTGATTTCGGTGGTTTTTCCAATTTTGAGAATTTTTCCTTTGTTTATAAATGCGACTCGGTCGCATAGTTTCTCCACCACATTCATGTCATGGCTGGTTAAGAAAATGGTCTTCTCCGATTTTTTTAACCTCTCCACAATAAATGAAATCGACTTCACATCTAACCCTAAGGTGGGCTCGTCCAGAAACATGATTTCCCGGTCTAACAATAACGTTCGGCATAAGGCCAACTTCATCCTCATGCCGCTGGAAAAGTTTTCCACGTACTGGTTTAGCCATTTCTCTAATCCAAATTCTTCAGTAAGTTCATTGATCTTTTCTTGATAATTGTGCACATTGTAGATTTTCGAGAAAAATTTTAAATTATCGTACGCTGTTATACGGTTATACAGCATATCGCTTTCCAACATTAAAGCGACTTTTGATTTTGTCTTACGCGGTTGATCTACTACACTGATACCGTCAATAAAAGCGCTGCCCGAGGTAGGTGTGAGGAGTGTAGTCAAAATCTTAATCAACGTCGTCTTGCCCGCTCCATTTGGACCAAGAAATCCAAATCTTTCACCTTCCTCAATTGAAATATTTACATTATCAAGGGCGGTAATTGATTGCTTTTTATTCTTCAACTCAAATACCTTGGTTAAGTCTACCGTTTTAATGATCTCATCTGTCATTTTCTCTTTTCTCAAGATTGAAAGTTTAATAACTTCTTACTTACTTTAAAACACATTTAAATGATAATTTAGTAATTGATTGAATTAATTAAATTTTTATGATTTTTTCTATATGTTCTCTCCCTTTAAGGAGAAAATTTTCGAAATAATTAAGACCATTCATTTAAAGATTTATAAAGGACAAATCGTAAAGTTCAATTAAGGATTGACTATTTTTTAA
>JAWOCD010000125.1:0-12758 GCA_046483985.1 Promethearchaeia archaeon | reverse complement strand
TAGTGCAATTCCCTAATGCTGGACAGAGTTTATCAACGATTTCTGGAGGGATGAGTCCTTTAGGTATTTTGCCAAATAAAGATTTAGATTTTTCAAAAAGGGCTAGATTTTGAAGCTGTCTGAGATGGTATTCTCCAAAACTAGATAAAAAATAATCTTTATCTATCCGATAGACCAATCTCTGACTTAATAACTTATTTAAATGATCTTGCGTGGTGGATATTTTTTCTTTAATCTCCTGTGAAGTGCTGGTGAGATTAAAACCTTCTTGGTGAGAATATAATAACAGTATTTTATGGGAAATATGACTCGAAAGCGAATTCATCAATCTTTCAAAATCTTCATTGAAACGATTATCCATGGTGATAGATATTTTTTTAATGAACAAATAATTTACGGCTTTTTTGTAATTTACATATTTTTTATATCTTATCAAATTGCCGTAATTTGTATTTCAATCAGATTTCCCAATTATTTTGGACTGTGTATCTCTTATATTGACAGAGAATAAAGATTTATATAAGAGTTTTATCTAATACTAATTAATACAAATTGTTAATTCGTTATGAAAAAGGATATTATATCATTAGATAGAGTTTCAAAACATTATCAAATGGGAGAAACCACGGTAAAAGCTTTAGATGATATTGATTTAAAAATGGCTGCTGGTGAATTGATTGCAATCCTAGGTCCTTCTGGAGCGGGAAAGACAACCTTGCTTAATGTATTAGGAGGGATCACCACCCCTACCAACGGAACTGTTAATATATTCGGGAAAGAAATACAAGATTTTTCTACGGCAGAATTGGCAGGATACCGAAGGAAGAATGTAAGTTTTATATTCCAATTTTTTAACCTCTTACCCACTCTAAATGCTATGGAAAATGTAGAAGTTGCCATTGAAATGTTAGGCTCTAAAAAAGAAGTAAAAAAAATCGCAAAACGCTATCTTGAAGATGTTGGATTAGCAGATCGAGTTAATCATTTTCCGTCCCAACTAAGCGGGGGAGAGCAACAAAGAGTGGGAGTTGCTCGAGCACTTGCTAAACAACCATTCACTGATGGTAATTTCATGGTATTGTGTGATGAACCCACGGGAAATTTGGACGAAAAAACAGGCGACAAGGTCCTTAAATTAATTAAAAATCTAAGCGAAGAACATAACGCCACCTTTATAATTGTCACTCATAACAAACTCATCGTAGAAAAATTAGCCGCTAAAGAAATCCACATCCATGATGGGAGAATAACCGAACATAATTAACGGAGGTAATAAAGAAATGAAAAAACTTTATTTAAAACCGATACGGGATCTAAAACAAATGGGAAAACGAGGGATTGTAGTTATCCTTATCTTAGGTTTATGTATTGGATTTGTGCTTTCAATGTTTTTTATGTCCACGGATATCTTACCCGTGTTTCGAGGTTTTTATGAAGATGCAAATGCCGCCGATTACACCTATGAGACATCCGGATTTAATTCAAGTTTTATCGATGAGATTGCGGATGTCGATGGTGTAGATGACATTCAAGGAAGGCTGGTTGTCCAGTTTCCTCTAGAAATTGAAGGTCGAGAGGAAACCCTACAGATTCGTTTAGTGGGTGTTGATGTGACTGAAGATTTTAATGATACTCACAATATGGATATTTATTCCTATGAAATAGAAGATGGCAAGAATTTGGAACCGGATGATAACTTTTCGATTATCTTATCCAAACGATTTGTCGAAAACAATGACGAAATCGATGTAGGAGAGGATTTAACTGTAGGAGCGTTAGGAGGAACAGAATTTAATATTAAAGGTTCCTTCTTTTCTATGGAATTCGTGATGGTTAATACCTTACCCGAAGTGTTATTTCCGGTTCATGGTACTATGGGGGTTGCACTTTTAAATCGAACTGTGCTCCGAGATCTCATAGATACATATTCACCTGATCAGTTTGAACCGTATACTAATTTTAATTACAATGAGCTGTCTGTGACTATTCAAGAAGGTTTTGATGCTAAAAGCGTAAATGAGGAGATTGAAGATGTATTCGAGGAAGAGGGGATCATCCGAAAATCAAGCACTCCATTCGAAGAAAGTTATGCTTGGAGAATGGTGGAGGCAGATTTAGAGGGATCTGCGGAATTTATGACCGTATTTATGGTACTCGCATTAATCATGGCTTTTACTTCCTGCCTGTCTATCTTTATGCGGTTTGCAATAAATCAAAAACAACAAATGGGAACGCTTTCCTCTCTGGGCTATAGAAAAAAAGATATTTATAAATCTTTTTTCGTCTTGGTTCTTCTAATTAGTGTGATTGCGTCCATAATCGGTGCTTTATTCGGTTATTTGATGATGGTCGGGATGTTTATAGAATTTTCGTCCGAAATCTTAGGTGTTGTGTTCTTTTATCCATTTGAATTTAAATTTCTCTGGGGTTCTTTTGTCTTATGTATGGGATTAGCGTTAATTTCAATCTTCCCGGCAATTCGAAAATTATTGAAAAGAGATATGTCCGATCTATTATATAAAAAAGAAAAGCTCTATTCACGAATGTCCCATAAGAAGCAAACATCTAAGAGAAAGGCATCCACAAAGATCGTACTCCGAAATTTATTCAGACATCCCAAAAAATCTTTTCTTAATTTGATCGGGATTGGTTTTTCGCTTTTAATCGTTGCATCATCTTTAGTGATGGCTACCTCAATTGACTATACGGTAAATGAAAAGATATATGAAACAGAAACATGGGATGCATCTATAGAGTTATCATCAGCTGTTGAGTTTGACGATGAAATAACTACTAAAATTGAAGATATTGATGATCTCGCAAACCTCGATTACGCACTTAAATCGCCTGTCATCATGGAAAATCCCAAGAAGGAAGATATTGATGAATTAAATACCCATGTTTTGGGATTATACCGTAACTTTTCCATGCATGACTATAAACTAGTTGAGTTTAAAGGAGAAGAGAGCAGATTGTTCAAAAATGATGAGGAGGTAGTGGTCTGTCTTACTATTATGAATCGAATGGAACTTGAAATCGGGCAAATGGTAAATTTTACGAGCCCGATGGGACAAGAAGAAGAATTCAAGATTGTAGGCGTTTCAGACGAGATTATGGCAGTTTCTTACATAAATTTAGATGCTTTTGGGGAATTTATGAATAAGGAGGGGAAGGCCAATAATCTCTATGTTGAGTTTGAATCCGGATTATCAAGAGAAGACCGAAAGGAGATAATAAGCGATATTTATGATGTAGATAATAATGTAATACTTGTACAAGATATTGAAGATATGGTGGATGATATCAGTTATTATGCTGACATGTTAATCCCTTTCATGGGAATTCTTATTGCGTTTGCTTCAATCGTTGCATTCTTTATTTTATATAATGCAACTCTCATGTCAATTGGAGATCATGAGTCCGAATATGGCATATTACGGTCTTTAGGTTACAAAAAGCGAAACATCTATAAGACCATTATATCAGAAAATCTTTTACCTCTTCTATTATCGATAGGTATCTCATTGGTGTTGACTCCATTCGTAGGAACATGGTTATTATCGTTGTATGAAGATTATTTTGCGGTGTCTCTTTTTATACCTTTATGGGTATATATCGCAACTATGATAGTACCGATTTTGGTTATTTTATGGGCTGGTCGATCCGGTATGAAATATGTCTACAGTAGAAACCTCTATAAGCAAGTCCAGACGGAATACATAGGATAAAGGCAATCTATGGAAGTTTTCTGTTTTCTCTTCCCTTTTTTCTTCCATTTTTTCTTCACTTCGTTTATGACTATAAACCGGTCTTATGGATGGATCATCATAAGTATCCCTTTTTTTTCAAACACAAAAAAGGTTTTTGATGTTTTTTTAAAGATTATCACTATATTCTCTAATATAGTGATTATATGAAGAAAGATAAAGAAAGAAAAAATACTAAATTTTAATTTTCAAACTAAGGTATAGTAACCAAGCCACTAAAATCATTAGAAACCGCATAAGAAGAACTATTATTACGGGCTCAAAAAAAGCATCGATAATAGCAATGGGAATGAATAAAAATATTGCAAAAGCCATATATATAAATCGTTTTCTTAGTGCTCCTGTGGTATTAAGTGCTTGACGGAATCCACCTATTACAACAAATCCAAAAAGTAGTGCTAATCCTACTAATATGAGAAAAAAAGTTGGATGTCCTATTTCAATTGAAGCATCAAACAACTCACTCCCTCCTGGATCAGAAGAATCTTTTATTGCAGCCTCCACATCAAAAAACAATAATAATTCGAAAATAATCCCAAGAATAGCAGAAATAATCACTAAAATATATTTATTTTTCTTTGTAAGCATCAATTCTCCGCCAAGAAACATGGTAACTACAAGAAGCGGAAGAACCCACATAAAAGTAAGAATTCCATAGACATATTCATTAGGTAAATTTTTTCCTGTTATTATTACTGAAAAAAAGTCTGCAGTAGGTCCTAACCACATCATTCCTGCGAAAAATCCCATAAGGCCTCCAAACATAAGCAAATTTGAGTTTTTATCTTTAGATTGGGCTGCCATCAATAATCCGAATATCGCAGCACAAGAAACGACTAAAGTGGCTGAAATTCCATTTATCCATCCAATAAGACTCAGATCAATCTGATTTATCATATCTTTTCACCTCTTTTTTATTTTTATTTTATATTTTTCCATTATCCACTCTTAAAATACTTGGGAGTTTTATCAATTTCTTTAAGTTTCTGCCGGTAGTACCTTTATTAATGCGCAATTTTCTCTTCCCAAATTTATTTTTTTTAAAAAGCATGTGAATTAATGAGTTTTCACCATTAGTAAAGAACATTAAGTCCTCAGGTACGGACAATATTTCCAAATCATAATCTTCCTCTAATCTTCCCTTATTAATTTCTACTACCTTATTGTTAGAAATCAAATGAAACCAGATGTATCTTTCCTTTTCAATTTCTAAGCCAAAATTTACCTTTCCGTTAAACTTATTTAGTTTTTTCTCATATTTAGGATTCTTTCGCTTTTTTTCGATTATAGCTTTAAGGGAACGAATAAAAAGAGAAAGCACCGTATCTTTTTGACCTTCTTTCATAGTTCCCCTCCCTTCTTATCAATCATTCTTCATCTAAACCCTCCAAGATTAAATTGACTAAATCCACCATTTTAATTTCAGAGTTTGACGCATTTATGGCATCAGATAAGTTTCTAAAACAAAATGGGCAAGTACTAACCAAGAATTTGGCGCCTGTGGCCTCTGCTTCTTCAAGTCTATTTTTTGCCATTTCTAGGGAAAGCTCTGGAAATGCCTTTTTTATACCGCCTCCCGCACCGCAACACATTGCCCCTTCTCGAATTGTTTTCATCTCACTGAGATTACATATTCTATTTAAGATATTTCTAGGCTCATCATATAAAGCATCATCTCCCATATGTCTTCCAGTATGACATGGATCATGATAAGTCACTGAATATCCTAAGTTTTTGAGCTGAATGTCCTTTTCATCCAAAATTCTAATAAGAAATTCAATGGTATGCAGCACCTCAATCTCTAAATCCTCAAGAAAGTCAGCATAATCTAGTTTAAGCGTTCGATAACAACCAGCACAACTGGTAATGATGGTTTTCACTCCGCTTTCCTTAAACAATTCTATATTTTTGGAGGCGACCTCCTCAAACCGTTTTCTATCGCCTGTACGCATTGCAACACTTCCACAGCACACTTCGCTCTCACCGAAAATCGAAAAATCTATATTCAGTTTATGTAAGATTTTCGCAGTTGCGATAGCAACTTCACGGATCTGTGGTGTTAAAGCGGCCGTACATCCGACAAAATATAATAAATCGCTTTTTTCTTGACTTGCATTCTTTATCTTGAAATCTAATTCTTTAGTCCATTCTTCTTTTTTTCGATTATCCCTTTGATAAGGATTTAACAAATCGACCATTGCTTGATTCATTTCGGTATGT
Organism: Promethearchaeia archaeon; assembly: GCA_046483985.1. Taxonomy (GTDB): domain Archaea; phylum Asgardarchaeota; class Lokiarchaeia; order Sigyniarchaeales; family SOKP01; genus JAWOCD01. The sequence continues at coordinate 6,771 of JAWOCD010000125.1, read as the reverse complement.
GAATCAAGAGCATAACCAGCCTCAACCAAATCCGCTCTTAACGCTTCATATACATCAACTTGCTTCATCCATTCTTCTTGAGAAAAGGCAATATTTTCATTATGCGAATTGAAGCAGAATTCTTCACATGCCCCACATAGACTGCATTGATAAATTATCTCGCTAAGTTCTTTACTTAAACCAAGATCGCCCCAAAACAAGCCTTTTAAGATTACATTTTTTCCCCGAGAAAAAAACGGTTCAAATTTTGGCGTAATCTCCGTTTTATACACGGGGCACACATCGTATATTCCCTTTACTGGCCATTGGGGAACTCTACATTGTCCGCAATGGACACAAGATAAAGCCGCATCTTTAAGTTCTGTTAAGTATTTTAATTTTTTTTCTTTTTCTCCACTCATTTTTTTCACCTAATATCTTTCTCCTAAATAGAATTTACCGGGACTAAGGATTTTCTTGGGATCGAGGGCTTTTTTTACTGAAATCATAAAATCATAATATTCAGGTGTTAAAGCACCAGAATCAACCAAAGATCTTCCAATTATTTCTCCCATCCAATAATGGATACCTCCTAATTCCTTTATTTGAGCAATAAGCAGTTCTTTCCACAATTCATATTGCATTTCCCTGTCCTTTTTACTGGTATGAAGCATGATTCCTCCCGTTACGTCAATATAACACGGGTGGATACCAAGTACAATGAAATTAGTGCCTCCACCACCCACTTTAAGCATCTTTTTAGTATGGGAGTTGGCAAAATCTTCATAGAGTTTTACATAATCTGGCAAGTGATAAGTCGGACATTTTAAACAAGTTCCTAATGAGGTGCCTTGCGGACCCAATAATCCCCAATAAATATTTGCCCATTGCCATCGACCATCTTCTTCATAAAACCACTTTCCCAAATTACCCTCTTCTATTGTCGGACCTAATTTCCTTATTTCAGCATCTTTAGCGATTTTTTCGATTCGTTCTACATTATAATCCAATTCTTTTTGGCTATCTGCGACGGTTGTATAGAATAACACACTGCCCTCAACTCCCGCATTAACTAAACCTTTTTTAACTCCAAACATTGTTAACATTTTTGTATACCCTTTAGTGTAATAGAAAAAATCATGAAGGGGTAACTCATTGTGCTGCCATTTTGTCATTACACTTGTGGCTATTTCAGCTTCTGATTCTTTTTCAGAACCATTAATCTCATAAGTACTATAAGCAGCATATTCCGGAATTGGATATAGTTTTAATGAAGCTTTAGTTTTTATACCATGAATTCCTACATCACCAAGAAATAATCCTGAATAATCGGGACCTAACCCATATCTGGTAAATGGCTTGTCACAAAATGAATTTGCTTTAGCTCCGGTATATATTATCTCACCCGTAGGAAGTACAACTTCAAGCCCGACACATTGTTCTGTAACATTACCGTACATTGCCGCCCCACCACCTCCAAGAGAGTTGTTAGAAAGCCCTCCCCCAACAGTTGCGGAAAATCCAGAAGCTGGCCCCGTTGAACCGGTATAAAAACCTCTACCCACATCTTTCAGTGCATTACATAATTGACTCCACGAAATTCCCGTTTCTACTGTTACAATGCGATTTCTTTCATCAATATCCAATATTTTATCCATTCTGGTTAAATCAATTACAATTCCTCCATCTCCAATTGGTTTTGCTCCGCCTGTTAAATCTGCCCCCCCTCCCCGGGGGATTACTTTGATGTTTAAATCATTCGCAATTTTCATGATTTGAGAGATAGATTCGACAGAACTTGGTCGAACGACAATATCTGGAAAGCCTTGCATTACTGAATCGCAATTCATTGAATAGGAATAAAGGATGGGTTCTGCGGTGGATACATATTTTGTTCCAACAATATCTTCTATTTTACCAAAAGCATTTTGAATAGCGTTCATTTTTTTCAAATCTGTTTTTATTTTTATTTTATAATAATGATCTTAACTTATTTCAAGACCTTTCCATTCGGAAGCGTCTGATCACATTCTACATAAAGCGCGCCCATATTTATGCGGGCATCTTTTAAGACTTTGTGGCAAATATCGTATTTAGAATATTCCGTTTTAAGGTAACTTGTATCAGCACCTATTTGCTTCTTTACATCCCATGATAAAGTAGTTGATGTCAGTTGGCGGACCATAGGTTTCGAATTATCAGCAACATCTGGAATCAGTTTTAAGTTATATAAAGGCATGTTTGCGATCATATCGCTGGGATCCATGCCCGGAGCTCTCTTCGTCAGTTCTACCTCTACCTTTAAGAATGTTTTTCCCTTTCTCGTCAATGATCCGTTTACCTTATTGTCTTGAATTTCAGATAGTCTGATGTCACACATCTTCTTGGGATAGCCATATACTTCCCTTCCAGCCGTGAGTGCCTCTTCTGAATCTACATAGATGTTGAACACAAAAGCACCTGGATTTCCCTTATAATTACAGTTTAACATGATCAAGCTTTCATTATAGGGTCCAAGATTAGACTCAGGATATTCTGTGATAAACACGAGATCGAGACCATATTCTATTGGTTCAAATTCAGGAGGTAAGTATTTCCTTTTAATTTCCGGCTTACATTGAACTATAACCAAGATTGCACGCATGTTAGGGTAAATATAGGGTGGAGGAGGATAAAGTCCACACTGACGTGGCATGGAATAATCTATCTGTTGTTCATAATCACTCATTTTTAACTCTCACCATCATTCCTCTCCATCTCCTAAATCAAATTTAGTTAATAATGTCCTATCCGTATTTTCAGCCGTATTAGCTAATTCTAATGCCGCTCGTGAATATTTCATTGCTAGCGCCATGTCTCCGTCAAGTTCTAATAATCCAGTCATTAAACATTGAATTGGATCTTTTCTCTGAAATGCCAATTCTCTCCATAAATCCATTTTGCCCGTTATTTTCATTACGGGTTCTTCTGGAAGATCTTCCTCTGGTCCCAATAACTTTATTTCTCTGCACTTTCCGTCTTCAAGATCCATAAATGCTCGAACGTCATCTTCAACTTCACCACATGCTTTCATTTCCATGAGTAATGCTCCTTTCCAACCTTTTCCGGCTTCTTCATAATCCTCATTTTCATTTAAAGCTTGACAAAAACTTGAGGCGAATTTTTTCCCATCTTCTTTTAATTCTTCAAATTTTACCATATTAAATCACATTTTTTAGTTATTTATTTTGTTTTTTTTGTTTGTTCCCTTGAAAACCCATATATTTAATATGGATATCCAATTATTGACATATATTATTGATTGAACATTCATTCATTGATTGAACATTCATTCATTAAATGATCATTCAATAAACTAGTATATAAATGTTATCACAAATTGGTAGGAATTTTAAAAATTGTATTTTAAACTAACATATACAAAATTTGATGATTAAATGAATAGGTTTGAAAAACAAAGGAAGGAAATGAGAAAAAATCTAATCTCAAGTGCCATTTCTGTCTTTTATGAAAAAGGATTCCCTGATACTAGGATCAAGGATATCACCGATAATGCAAATACATCTGTCGGTAATTTTTATCATTATTTTAAAAATAAGGAACAACTATTTGATGAAATTATCGAGAGTTTATATGAAATTTTACTTGTAAGACTGCGAGAAGTTTCAAAATTGAATAAAATTCCTAGAACATCAAACCTAAGAAATCTTATTAGAGAATATTTAAATATTTTCAGTGATAAAGAAAAAACCAAAGCAGCTCTCTTATTTGCCGAACAAATGGGTGGTATTAGTCCCAAATATCTGAGAAAAAAAAGAGAATTATTAACTTCTTTTAAAAAGGAAATTTATGAGATGATTTCTAGGCTTTTAGAAATTGGATTTATACGGGATCAAAATACGGATTTAACTTCTCATATTTGGCAAACAGTTATTCTTGAGAGTTTTGTGTGGTGGATCAATTCAGATAAAAAAATTTCTGAAGAGGAATTGATAGATAATGTCTTGAACTTTCTAATAAAAGGAACTGTAACAAAATAATTTCATAAATGATTCTTTAACTTCCATTGGTTCTTTACAGGTTTCTTTCAATTTTTGACTAAATTCTTCGGATTTGTTGATGAAATCTTCTATTGATGGATTTCCGTAAAATAATCTTATCCCCAATACTCGATATACCATTATCGTTCTTAATATTGACATCCCGAATCACCAGCATGGTTTTTTCTGAGAGATACATCATGGCACCTTCTATATGATTCCATAAAGTGGGCTCGTAAAATTCCCGTTTATCATCCTTATAATAATCTCTTGGAAATCCAACCACTATGCCGCCGTATGATGTTTGGATGGCTTTACTTATATGGATATATCCTTTTAAATGTGAAAGCGCGGTGATGCCAAATGTTTTTCTTTTAAAAGTATAGTTCTTATATTTAGGGAATCTATTAAATCGTAAATTTTGCTCACGGTCTCATTAATATCTTCTAAGTACGGAGGCGATGAAATGCTTACAAAAATAGGAATTTCTCTCGGATTAATATGTTTATTTTCGATATTTTTAATATTTTTGTTCCAGCACTATCCAGTAATTTTACTCAGTATGGATTATACAAATCTAATCAACTTTAATGAATTTTAATAAATGGTGAGAGAAGTATTTATATATTATGAATGAGAAAATTTAGATAAAGATCTAGAAATATATTTATTATTTACCGAAAGAATAATTATGATGGGAAATATTGAAGAAATAAAAAATCAAAATCTGAAAGCTTTTCCCTATCTGGCATTGGGTAATGTATTTTCTCTGCTCTTCTTCTTACCTGTTCGGCTACCTAGCATATTATCTGCTATATTTATGGGTATCTTTTATTGCTCTTTTTTTTTAGGATATCTTATCGGAAATCTCATTGCTGGGGTTCTTATTGAAAGTCTTATATTTCTTTCTGTTCCCCTGGGTATTAATTTTAAAATCCATTCGGAAATTACAAAAGGAATAGATAACAATCTTACAAATATCAAAAAATGGATTAATATCGTATTATTGTTGCTGATCATTTCTAATGTCTTGAGATATTTTGGTTTTTTTTATTTTGGATATATAACTATTCTCTGGTCAGGATCTTCTATATATGCTTTCTTTTCATTAATACTAGGATTAGTGATGATTTTTATTCTTTTTACGATCCCGATTTTTTTGTACAGATCCTTAAAAAATAAGATTAAAAGAAACATAGAAAAGACATCAGAACCCACACTTTCCTAAATATCAAACCCAAATCCCAAATTTTTTGATCCTAATCCACAATCAAGAATATAAGCAGTTTTTATCCTTTCTGACCCTTTCGGATATTATGGAATCCAATTATTTCTTGGATTTAAACTTGGAGAAGTTAGGCTATATTTCTCTAACCGTGTAGGAATCTTTAATCTCTAAGAAAAATATCTTTCCTGTTCTGGAGTCTTCTACACTTATGCGATTTTTGTGAGCATCTTTTTTAGTGGAAATCTCATCTTTTTTCGCTGCTGATTTTACCTTATGATCCAAAAACTCATTCGATTTTCACTAAGCTTCAAATGGAAATTATTGATAAAAATCGATAAATTTATTAAAAAGAAAGAAGATATTTATAGTGTAATTAAAAACTATTGTCTAACTATCGGAGGTCTTAAAAAAATGAAAAGATTGTTCTCCAAAGAAGATAGGGAAAACAAAGAAAAAAAAGCTTCTTCATATGCTAAAGCCAAAACTTTTTTAGAAAATATGGAAAACTCAATGATGAGTGAATCCAGTCTTAAGAAGGATTGGCTAAGTCCAGAGGAAGATAAGGCATGGCAAGACTTATAAAAGGCGATGTCGTCGTAGTTCCTTTTCCTTTTTCTGATCTATCCCGCACTAATAAAAAAAGACCTGCTTTAGTAATAAAGGACTTGAAAGGTTTTGATCTCATTCTATGTCAAATAACAAGCAAAAGCAGATCGGATAATTATTCAATACCTCTTTTTCAAAAAGATTTTAAGAAGGGCACCCTAAATAAGTCAAAAAGTTATATTCGTCCTAATCGTATTTTTACCGCCGACGTTCGGATCATTATTCGTTCAATAGGGAGAATAAAAAAGACGAAAATGGATGAAGTAATTAATAAGTTAATTAATATCATAACATCTTAGATTAATTATCTCCCACGCCTTTAGGCGTGAGTAGTTCAACTAATCTGAATACTCTAATTCTCTTTGTTTGCTCTGATATCAGCAGAGCATCTTAACAACGTTAAAAAGAAAAATGCAAAAACTCTTGAAAAAGGGAAGAAAGGTTGAAATAAACCAAGAAGATAAGAGTTTAACGAATAAATCATTAAAGAAGGTTTAATTCCTAAAAAGCATGAAAATGATGCTCTACTAATTGCTTTAACGACAGTTCATACATTGGATATCTTAATAAGTTGGAATTTTAAACATTTAGTTAAAAGAAAAACTCGTTTAGGTGTAAACTTGATTAACTTAAAAGAAGGATATAAATCAATAGAAATTCTAGCCCCTCCTCAATTATAGAGGTGATAATATGCTATATGATGTTGACACTATCTTAAAAGAATTGCATTTGCCGGATCAAGAAAAAGAGGATTTGGTAAAAGAATTGCGGGAGGAATTTCCCCAAGATGAGATGCTTTTTGAGTTGCATTTATACCGTGCGGCTCAATTTTTGAAAAAACAAAAAAAAGATCAGTAAACTTCTGCGTTAAAACGATTTTTGCTTAGCAAAATAGAGAAATTTTAAGCAACTTTATAT
>JAWOCD010000124.1:0-46342 GCA_046483985.1 Promethearchaeia archaeon | reverse complement strand
ATGTGATCAAGATCGGTTTCTTGATTAAGAATTTTAATCTCATTTTTTTCCGCTAACGATATATTAATTTCTTTTAATCTATTGATTATTTCATCGGTATGGAATATCTTTCTTCGAGATTTTACACAACAGATGTAATGGTAGTTTAATGAATACACCGAATGAGCACCTTTATCAAGTTCGTATCCCATACTATTTCACTTGGTTACTAAGATAATACCAAACCCAATATAAAAATGTTTGTATAATATACGAGATTCATCCCCACCCTAAAGGGATGGGACTTCTTTCGCAGATCGTTAAAAAAAACATATTTTTTCTCAAATAGAGCTGTTTACAGTAGCATATGGCGCCGGCTTGGTTAATCCAACTGCAAATAAGATATACATTATAAAATATAGAGTCTCCTCAATGATCGTAAAGTCTTCTTGAACCATAAACAAACCTAGGGTAGGTCTTAGAGAGGAAACACCTAAATATACTAAAAATAGTACAGCAAGCATCTTGGAATTAATTTGCGGCATTTTCTGGTTTATATGAATGAACCAAAATAGCCACGCCACTAAAATGTAAACCAAAAGCGATAAAATTGTCACAATTACTCCCATCCCCGCTAGAGTTTCTATACTAAAGGACCACACCGAGAAAGTTATCAGATATATTATTACGAATAAAGCCGATCCCTCAACACTTTTCTTTTTGCGAATTGTGAATAAGCTCATTGTCGCAGGCACCAGAGTAAGCATTAGTAGCGGGACGAAAGTAAAGACCAATAATGTTTCTCTCCATTTTAGCACATTAACTAATAATTGCTCATCATATATTGGTGAAAGAAAGTAGATAGAACGCCATAAATCAAAAACTTTACCGGTTGCAGTCAAATAAAAGAATATAGCAGATAAGAAAGGAACAGTAAGGACCTTTTTATTTCCCTCCAAAAATCTTTTAAACATAAATCCCGAGAGTCCATATGTCGCTAAAATTCGAATAGTCAGCACAATTACGACTAAGATAGTAGAAAGGTCCCATGGATGATTATTAAACATGTTCCTCGTATTAGAAAAGAGGGTACCTAATGCAATTAAGAAGGTAAAAGACAAAAAAATGAGGATAACTTGCAAAAGACTTTTCTTACTATCTCCCTTGAGTTGCTGTTTTATTTCAATTAATCGACTTTTAAATCTTTGAGCGAATAATTCAGCAGATATTTTTTTATCTTCTTTTTTATCTGTCTTTTCTGAATGATAAACGAACTCTGTTAACGATTGTTCTTTTTTATGGTTAGTCATTAATTCTCATTACCTCTTCATTAGAAAATTAGGTTTGTATAATTATTATAAAAAATGTTAATAAAGGCAACGTTTATTGAAGCCCCTCTCCCTAAAGGAAGACCATTATAAAAAATTATAATCAAATTTAGGAAAGGAAAAGAGGTTTTCTTTATGGACCCTCTCTAAAGATTAAAGGAAAGTCAAATAGATAAGATGCTTTAAAAAAAGTAGATGCTTAGAGCTACCAGATAAGGAGGATATAAAAGAGATAAAAACTTTTACTAAATATGGGGTATAAGCATTATGGAAATATTGGAGACATATGGAAACATCTCCCGTTGTGTTCCTTCCTAACCAATGAAGAACCGAGATTCTATATCGAAACAAATTCCGCAAGACCAATTTATCGATTAAATCACAATCCCGCAAGAGAATACGGAGTTTATACCTTTTTCAGGCGGGTTGAAAACTCTACCCTTTTAAGTAATACAAATTACGTTAAATTAATTCAAAACTTACCTGATAACCAAAATGGCTTGAATACCTATTTGGGTTCCCCTGGCTTAGCTATGAAAATTCTCAGTTCAGTCTCAGAAAAATTTATCTTTTTTGATATTGAAAATAAACCATTAGAAGCAATCCAAAAATTTTCTGAAAATCTAAACCTCAAAACAATAATAGAAACGCATTGTAAAGATTCCATTATTGGTTCTTATGAATTATTAGAGAAGTTGACCAAACAAGATTTTATCCATTTCGATCCCTATCATGCTTTTGAAAAAGGGAAAGATTATTTATCCTATTTTGACGTATTTTTAGAAGCAACAAAACGAGACATCAAATGCATGTTATGGTATGCCTATTTCACTCTTAAAGAGAAGAGAGAAATCACTGAAAAACTCCAAATTCTCTTAAATAAACATAATATTGATATAAAAAAAAAGAAAATAAAAGATATTGAAATTTATTTGGAAATTATCCAAGAAGAAAATATCTTAGTAAATCCCGGAGTGTTGGGGTGCGGAATTTTGGTAAGTAATCTTTCTAATAATTCCTTACAACACTTTGATGATTTAAGTGATGAATTGGTTAGTTTATATAAAGCCACCACACTTTTTGATACATATCAAGGAGATCTTAGAAAGGATGTAATCTTTTAGACTATAAAGTATAGATTCAAAAACTTGGTATGAATTATTCTTTATAATTCTTAATAGAATAGGAGATGAGATTAGTATGATTCATGAAGAAAATACCAAGGTAAAGATTAAACTTGAAAAAGATATGATATTTAAACACTTGAATGATTATGAGAGGTTAGGAAATATTTACATAGACGAAACATTAGAGAGAAAATCTGATAATTTATGGGGACCAGATGCCGCTTCATTATTAGGTTTATCGATTTTAAGCTGTTTGAGTGCAAGTTTCATATTTTGCTTGAACAAAAGAAAGTTAAATCCAGATGATTTAGACGGATATGCAGAAGTTGCGTTTAAAAAAGACGAGAAAGGATATAAACGGATAAAAGAAATTAAGGTAAAAATTAAACCTATGACTGAAGATCCCGAAACGTTAAAAAGAATGAAGCAATGTGTTCGAGAGATGAGAGATGGAGAAATGTATTTTGAAAAGTCTTGCATCGTAACTCCTTCTGTGAGAGATGGAATTAATATAAATGTAAATATTGAATTTTAGTTAATTCTTTTACTTTCTATTTTTTATTCAGATTCCGTAGAATCTCTCATAATACCCAGATATATACATAGATTAGATTATATATAAGCCAGACAATCATTTATATAGATAACATTCCTATAAAACAAATTCTGCAAATTTCTATAAAATCATGGCAAATATACTCAGTGAACCTTCTGAAATTGCCACCTATGGGGAGAAAAGGTTTTTTTATAGGATAAGGGATATATTTGAAAATGTAGATCACCTTATTGTATATTGTGAGCCCATAGTGAGAGGTTTACATCTTGATTATTCATTAATTTCCCCAAAATATGGAGTTATAATTGTAGAAATTAAAGATTTTTTTTCCAAAAAGTGGGATTTAAACATCGATTTGAGATTCTTCTCAGTTCTAAACGCTAATAATGGGGAGTGCCATACTCGTAATGTATTTTCTCAAGGTTGCCACGCTTATCAAAAATCAAACATCAAAATAATGAAAAAATTACCGGTATTTTTTGAGAATCCTAAACATACTCAAAATATTAAGGATTTAATATTTTGGCTTTTTAAATTGTAATATTGTCGTAGTTTGTCATATAACTGAACATCAAATCCTAATATAGCAAAGGAAAGAGATCTAATTGACAAAAGACATGTAAGAAATTATTTAAGGACTAAAGGACTAAATATATCTTAAATAAGAATAAGTGAAAAAAATAATGCCTAAAATTTTTGAAGGATTACGAGTCTTGGATTTATCCCAATTTATCTCTGGACCATGGACAAGTATCTTTTTTGCTGACCAAGGGGCTGAAGTAATTAAAGTTGAAAGTCCTCCCTTTGGAGAAGCATTTAGATTATTTGTATTGTATGATAAGACGATATTCCCTTTGTTTTCAATCTTAAACAGGGGAAAAAAGTCAATTTCTTTAAATCTAAGAAAGGAAAAAGGGCAGAAGATATTTAAGAAACTGGTAAAGGAATCCGATGTGGTGGTTGAGAATTTCGTTAAGGGGACCATGGAAAAATGGGGAATCGGCTACGATGTGTTAAAAGAAATCAAGCCTGAATTAATTTATGCGAAAATATCCGGATATGGCAATTTTGGGGTGGAGAGATATACAAAGAAGACTGCTTTTGATATTATTATTCAAGCGCAAGCAGGGGTGCTAGATGCATTAGATATCAAAACTGGCCCTCCCAAATTGCCGATTGCAGATTATACAGCGGGACATGTAGCGGCTATGGGAATTAGCCAAGCCTTATACTATCGAGAAAAAACGGGGAAAGGTCAATTCATCGACGTATCAATGCATGATCTAATGTTTTCCATCAATATGAGAGCCCAAGCCAAAGAATTTATTCCGCTTGCCTCTAATTTAGATTTAGGAAGTAAATTTCTTCCTATTTATAATCAATATCATTGCCAAGATGGCTTAATCGCCATGACAACTTTAACAGAAAAACAATTTAAACGCCTTTGTGAAAATGTGTTGGATAGGCCTGAATTAGTTGATGATCCTCGACTGAGTAATCCAATAAAGCGATTCGAACATGTAGAACTTTTGGATGAGTTCATAGAAGATTGGACGAGGAAAAAAACCAGAAAAGAAGCAATTGAGGCATTAGAAGCAGTCCGGATTCCGTGTGGAAAAACATTAACTATCGATGAAGTTCACGATCATCCCAATTTAAAAGAACGAGGAATGCTTGTGGATCACTTTGATTTTTCAAAATGGGAAGTTGATAAAGCAAGTATCCCAGGTCCGTTAATTAAATTCTCCGAAACAGAGGGAAAGGTGAGTGCTCCTGGTCCAGAATTTCGGGAACATAATGAAGAGGTTTTATGCGATCTCTTAGGATATAACAAGAAACAACTTAAAGAGTGGAAGAAAAAAAAAATAATCTAACTATTCGAAAATTTTCTCATAAAGTTTTTTTGATTTTTGATAAATTTCATTTTCTTCGGAAATTTTAAGTAGACTCTTGCCCAATAGATTATGACGGTTTATCTCTGAATTATTTTCAAAATATCCTAAATATTTAATTTTTTTATTATCCTCAAATTTATCTATTTCATCAAGCAGATAGTCTTCAATCTTGTCATCTGCAAAACGATTTCCCAGAATCCAAATATTTTTAAATTCTAAGCTTAATTCACCGGTCATAGATACTATTCTTCTCATAGTTCTCATAGCCATTTGAGTGGGATCTACCACAATTATTAGATCAGTGACTCTGCGACCAGTTTTTCTGGAAAAGTGCTCTAATCCTGCTGGAGAATCAATAAGGGTGACAGCGTAATTTTCTGCGATGATATCGATTCCGTGCTTTAATATGTCATTTACTAAACAGTAACATCCTTCTCCTTCCATTCTTCCCATTTCGATGAGATCAAAACCCTCCAAACTCATCATGGCATTGAAGATTTCATTCTCTATTGCTGATTTTTCTCCATCATAGATCGTTTTCATATTCTTTTCTATTTTAACTCGATAATCCCGCAATTTTCCCGCCAAGGTATCCCGAAATTCAATATGTTTATTTATCAGATCCGCAATATTTGCATCTGGGTCAGCATCAATAACTAATTTTTTTAACTCAGGTCTTTCACTGATTAAGTATTTTAAAAGAAAAATTAAGCAAGTAGATTTGCCTACGCCACCTTTTCCCGAAAATGCCACGACCTTTGAATCCATTTTTTTATCAGTTAATATAATATATTATCATTAATGTTTTTTATTTAAAAATTTAATTAGTGCCCTCGTTTACAATGCCCGCGACCATGATCCCTTCTTACAAGTAAGTTTGGGCTATTTGACGTGCGAGTAAATTCTTCTTCATAATATGGATAAATTTGCTCACTTCAAAATATCTTTTCTACATAGCAAAAGTAAGAATTTTAATACGTGTAATAAAAGGAAAAAATTAAAAATAAAACAGAAATTAATTTTATAAATAGAATTTTATTGTTTTATGAATATAAAGAGGAATATATTATGAGCGAATTTGAAGAAGAAAAGAATGAAAATATTGTCGAGAAGCTAAACAGTACATTTGTGGACTTTGTCGGTTCCGTTTTTGGTGAATCCGGAAAGGAATTTGTCGAAGATACTCAAGAAAAGGTCCAAGATTTCTCTTCCGACAGTATCAAGAAATTCATGGAATTTTCCGATGATATGCTGGAAAGCTTAGAACTTGCAGATAATGAGAACGTCATGAAGACACGAGACTCCCTAGAAGATATGCTTAAACAAGTAGGTTTTTTAAAGGAAGCAGAAGAAGAAGAGTTCTAAGGTTTACTGAAAATTTACTTAGAGTATAATAAATTTAATCCAATTTTTATTTTTTAAAAATTAATTCCCAAATTTTATTTTTTAACTTCAAAATCATTTTTTGTGTTATTTAACAACAGATGAGCGACGTTATTATATTTCTCTATGGCATTGCTTCATTATGGCCAAACTTGATTGTTACGTATAAGTGAGAAAGGAATAAGAAAATTAGAGGATATCTTTATTTTTTAAGAATGACTCGATTTCGGCAGGTTTGGTATTAAAGAGTTCGGAAATTACCTTAAGTGACATCGCCTTCTGCATTCCCATTGATTTATAATCATTATAAAGCTGTACCCATGTCTCCTTTTTTTGATACTCTTCCGGATGTTCGGCTTGAATATGGGCCCAGTATGGATGCTCTAAGGGATTTCCACAGTAAGGACATTTTCGACGATTTTGTTGTTCGCCTGGCATTTTCTAAATCAACTTGAAAAAATTTATATTTTAAATAAGAACAAACGATTATTTTAAATAAATCAGAATATATATAAAAAATTTTTATTTTAAATAAGGACTAAAGGTTAATCAGAGATATCAGAACTATTTTAAAATTATGTCAAAATTGTGGATTATTTTGACGTAAGAGTATTGAAGTCTCCTCGCCCTAAAGGACGGGGATTCCTACGAGTCCACTAATCTTTAAAGGATATTGAAATCTAATTCTTTTTAAATTTCATATTTATCTCTAATTGTTCCAAGACCATTTCCACAGTATCCTTATGGAATTCATTTTCTTCTGCATAGCTTGAGAGAAATTGTTTAATATCTTTAACGTATGGCAGTCCTCCTATTGGAATGATTGCTGCTATAGTGCGTGCCAAGACAAAAGGACTTTGCTTCTCGAATAGAGAAATATTTTCCTTGAACCACGGCCACAATTTTTCTATAGCATCCATATTGGAGCCCAGTTCCCGAAATGTATAGAGCCAAGATTGAGGGGGGATTTTTTCTAGAATGATATCAAAGACCATTTCTATTTGTTCTTTTTCCCGAACACATCCAAGGGCGTGATAGATATATACTTTTTCCACTTGTGGAACGTGAGGATTATCCAAGAGTTCCTTAAAGTATTTAATCGCATCAGGATGAGTTAAAGTTCCAATTTTATAGATACTTGAAAGGATGTCGGGGGATATCTTTTTCCCCTCTCTGATGGCTTGAAACCTTTTCTTTCCAAATTTTAAAATATCATCAGAGCCGAGTATACTCCCCTTCCATAAAAGGATATTTCTCAGAATACCAATGGGTAAATCTTCGCCTTCTTGTGGCTCATACCCGTATTTTTCAAAAAATCTCTCAGTAATTTGAAGTCCAATTTTTCGAATACGTTCTTGATATGTTTTCTTTAACTTGAATGAATAGATTAGATGGGAAAAGATACTGGACAACGGTAAATAATCAGACTCACTTATGAAACTCCTTTGGATAAAGTCTAAATAATAATCAAAGGAGATATCCCCTTTCTTAACTAAAGCAAAAAGGTCATTTTCGATTCCAAATCTGTCAATAGGGGGGATCGTCTTATCTTTTATGAGGGGGGCCAATACTTCCAGATTATTTTTTTCATATTTTACTCGGAAAAAACCCTTTTGTCCAAGATTAAGCTTATAACTTTCTGTTCCTTCAGGTAAGGGTATTTTAATTTCGGATGTGTCAAAAACAATCCTTTCGGTTTCAGTATTCCCCTTTTTTCTATTATAGATTAATTCCAAAGAAATAAACCACTTGTTGTCCAACTCCGACTCAAGGTACGAAAAGCGTTCTTGTCGTAAAATTAATTTATCGTTTTCTTTTTTTGCGGTTATAAGGGGGAATCCCGGCTGAAGAATCCAACTTTCTGCAAATTTTTTGACCTTTTTTCCAGTTGCTTTTTCAAGGGCATCCCAGTAATTATCTGTATTTGCATTTTGATACTGAAATTGTTCCATAAAATGTTTTACACCCTCTTGAAAATCATTTTCCCCCAGATAGTTGATCAGCATTCTCAAAATAGTGGCTCCTTTGTTATAAATAATTCCTATTTTGGCAGGAGTTATAAAAATATCCTCATTGGTTAAAAACTCAATGGGAAATGTATGGTTTAAAGCGTCCCTTTCGAGTGATGAGACGTAATATTGAAGTAGATAATGTTCCCAGGATTTCCATGAAGGATAATATTCATCAGGGATAGAATAGGTGAAATAAGAGGCAAAAGATTCATTTAACCAAATATATTTCCAATCGAGAGGACTTACTAAATTCCCAAACCAGAAATGAGAGATTTCATGGGCAACAACACTTGCAATATTGAAGATTCCCAATTTTGAAGTTTTATCAGGATACATTAATAACATATTTTCTCGAAAGGTGATAGCACCCCAATTCTCCATTGCGCCGAAGGGAAAGTCAGGTACTGCAATGAGGTCACATTTATTAAGAGGATATTCAGCAGATGTGAATTTTTCACAGAATTTTAATGCTTTCATGGCCATATCAATTGCTAAATCCCCGTATTGAGTTTTTCCAGGAGTAGTAATTAGTCTCACTAAGTGTTCCCCCTTCTGTTCTCTAATTTCAAAATTTCCTACTCCTATATAGAGAAGATAAGTACACATTTTTGGGGTTTTTCTAAATTTTACTCTCTTTTTATCGTTTTTTAGCTCAACAACCTCTTCCTTTTCTGTGTTTGAAATTCCTTTTAAATTCTTATCGATCTCTAATTCAATTTTGAAAGTCGCCTTCTTAGCAGGATGATCATTACACGGAAAGACCCGTCTTGCATATACTTCTTCTAGTTGAGTGGATATCACGTATTTTTCCTTTCCATCATCCATAAATTTGCTCACATATATGCCCAATAAATCAGAGTGATATTTCCCCTGATAAATGATTTTAAGTTTTATCTGTTTCCTACTAGGTTCCGGTAAATCAATTTTTAATTCTCTTTCTTCTTGGTTTGGCTCAAATTCACATTTAATATATTCGTTTTCTTTCCAATAATGACACGTTTGAATATCTAAATCATCAATATTTAATTTTATACTATCTTTCTTTTGCGGGAGATTCATACTAATTTCCGTAATTCCATCAAACGAATCTTGGTGAGGATCAAGTTTAAGATAAATATGGTAATGAGATGGATTATTAGGTAGGGATGGCATATTAATTGTTTAATTTGTTAATTTTTATTCTTTATTATTTAAGTTTGTAAGTTAATAAGATCGAACTTTAACTCATAAACCGAGCATAGATATTGCAATTTGTAATGTTTCAATTTTCACACTTTTCCTCGGTTAGAAATAGAAAATCGTTAAAAATAGAAAGTTTAAATTTGAATCAATAATAATTTTAGAATAGAGAATTATGAATAATAATTCAAAAGGAAATTTTGATGTTTTTATTGTCTTTGATAATCAATGTGTTGAAAAGGGTTTTAAAAAGGGATTTGGGTTTTCTGCTTTAATTTATAATCATTTTAGCAAGAATTTTATTCTTTTTGATACGGGCGGTAACGGACCTACCCTTGTCTATAATCTCAGAAAATTTAATATAAATATCTCTGAGATCAAGAAAGTAATTATTTCTCATAATCACCATGACCATGCTGGGGGTTTAGATAAAGTATATCAAATTAATCCCAATATACAAATTTATGTGAGCAAAAGCAAAAGCTCTTATGAAAGAAACTATCCAAAAGCGAAAATTTTTACTAATAATAACTTAAAAGAAATCGAGGAGAATATCTATACATCCGGAACATTTGGCTCTTTATTAAAAGAGCAAGCACTCTTTTCCAAAACCAGAGAAGGTAAAATAATTATCGTAGTGGGATGTACTCATCCAGGATTGGAAAAGTTTATTTTAAAAGGAAAGGAATTAGGTGAAGTAGAGGCTGTGATTGGAGGATTTCATGGATTTCGAAAGTTTTCTTTTCTCAACGGGATAAATTTTATAGGCGCATGCCATTGTACTCAGTATAAAGGCAAAATTAAAAACAGATTTCCAGATCTTTATAAAAAGGTGTGTGTTGGTAACAAATTTTCATTTTAAATTCTCTCGTATCTCTCCATTAGGTAACATATTACTTGGATGTGGTTTCCCCCGCTCTTCCATTTGGTATCGGACACAGTCCTTATTTCCCACTAAACAGTATTCTTCTACCCATTTTCTATCTAATTTACCCTTTTTATAGTAGTAGCGGATCGGACAACAAAAATAATATTTACATGTCTTACCCATTCTAGTTATAATAAAAATTAATGGTATTTTAATTTGATATGCTATTTTTTTTTTTGGTAATATTTCCATAATCTTAAAAAAATATGTCTTGAGTCATAGATTAAGCAAAAGTCTTTAGAGTCTTTAATATAGGATTTAATATATCGTTTAATGGCTAAGTCTATAGAGCATATAGTTCTCTCTTCTGTAGCAAAAGTTCTTGGCTCTATTTTCTCTGTTTGATAAGCATAAAACTTCTTTATAAATGGAATATATTTAATTTCCATTTGACTCTGCTTACCATTCCATTTTCTCATTCCATTATATTCTATTTTCAGTAATCTTGTTATGGCATAGTTTTCTTTCAAGTCCTTAGAGTAAGATATATAGATATAGTCTTTATCCATTCGATAATAATCATTTCTACGGATTAAGAGTTTTGGTAAGATCGGGTTTGTTTTGTAATTTTTATAATATCTCGGAAGAGAAACCTTATAGTCTATGTTCTCTGATTTAAGAGAATTTTAGGACTTTTAGTGATTTAAACGCAAAATTAGGAAAGAGTGAAAATTTAAGAAGGGAAGAATATATTTAAATTACAAGCAAGATTTTTATTGAATTAAAAGAATTTATAAGTAGAAAATAATAGAGGTGCGGGTTACAATGGTAAAGTTAAAGGAAAATATAATTGAGATTGGAGTTATTTTTCGCGGGTTTATTTTATTCAAACATTCTTTTGAAAAATTAGATAAATATAAAGAAAAAAGCTCGAAAAAAACCTTAAGAGGTGCCTTTATAGAGGCTATGAATAAATTTGCTCAAAAATGTTTTTCAAAAGACTCCAATCTTGAATATCTCGAATCCGGGGATATCTTATTCATCTTTAAATACGCCTCTGCCGAGCCCTCGGATAGTAAAAGCAAAGAAGATATTATATTTTACGGACTTGTAAACAGGGAAAAGCAGAAGTACACTGAGAAGTTAGTAGAAGATTTTTTAGAGAAAGCTGAGACGGTTTTAGAGAAATTCTTAGAAAAATATAATGGAGCAGATTTTACTGAGTTAGACCAATTTCAAAGTTTTAAATACGATGCAATAGGTCATTTTGTTTGATGTATAAATGATTTCTTATTTTTCAACCATTTAAGAAAGAGATTTTTGATTATTTTGAATAATTTTTCATTCTACAATATTCCATCCTCGAGGTTTAGTTCGGAAATAATTTATTTTATCAGTATCATTCAGTTTATCTATATGGACCCCAATATCATCCTCCGAATGACCCATTGCTTCTATTTCCTCAATTAGAACGTCCTTACTCGAAACGGGTCCTTCTTTCCTCAAATAAGTTAATATAACATCTTGGATATTACTTTTTTCGTCGGGAATTGCTTCCTTCAATTTCTTTGATTTTTTATTAGGGTCTGCTGGCACCTTACTCTTTTCAGCTCTTTCGGTTTTTTTAGATTCTTTCTTTTCTTCTTTCTCCGTCCTTAAAGGCTCTGCGGTCATTTCTTTTGTAGATTTTAAATCTTTACCAGATTCAGATTTTTTTCTTGACACTTCGGGTTTTGTTACTGATTCTTCCTCAATTCGTTGGGTTTGTTCTGGTCCTCCAGCATAAGTCCAAACAGGTATTTTGAGTTTTTCATATTTGATGACATTCTGCTCTTTCAATCTGTCCAAGTTTTCCGAAATCTGTGATGGGGAATAACCTAACTTCTCTAATTCCTCTTTTAAACCATCAAGAGATAGAAAGACATCATATTCCTCAAAAATATCAATAAGATATTCCCGCATATTGGTGTGCACTTTTTCAAATTTAATCTTCCTTGGTGTCTCTTCATCTCTTTTGGGTTTTTTAGGAAGTTTCATTTTATCCGGAAATTCAACGTTAGGAAGTTGCTTATAATCCATATCTGAAAGGCATCTCAAGGTTCGTTCATATCCTCCAAAAACTAAATTCATTTGGTCATTCCGTTTGTCTAAAGAGCAAGTTATATCTTTGATGGAAGCTTTGACTTTTTTATTCCATTTGATCTCAAAATTAATGGAATTAGGATTCTTATTTTGATAAACCATAAAATCTCCATCAGCACATCCAACTAAAATTTCATTTATATTATCAGCATCAATATCATTAATTAAGAGACTAACAGCACGAGATTTAGGAAGTTCTATTTCATTTATCAAATTAGCTTCGGCATCTAATATTTTCAAAGTTCCATCATTCGTAGCCAGTAAGATGTCATTCATACCATCATTAGTAACATCTCCGATTTGAACGGCATTAATCTGAGACGAGACATTTTTTTGCCAAATTATATTCGGCATTTCTTTTTCAATGGTTATCGCTTGGATTATTCCGTTTTTATTTCCAACTATTAATGAATAAAGTGCCTTTCGGTCTTTTGGCCTCTGGATATATCCTAAAGTGCATACCGTTATCCATGAATCGTAATATAAGGTTTCTCGCGGCTTTTCTGAATCTAGACCATCAAAGATTCTAAGGGCTTTATCTTCACTTCCGAATATCAGTTCTATATTCCCATTTCTGTAGATATCCCCCGCGATACAGCAAGTAATTTTTCCCTTTGCTTGATATCTCATTATTCCTTGAAGTTTGTGTTTCTCTGGATCAAATTGAAAGACTAAAAAACTTCCATCTCCAGACCCTACTAATAATTCTTGACAGCCATCATTATTGATATCAATGGGATAAATGCAGCGAATCCATCCGTCAAATTCTATATCGTCTGATATCATCAAGTCTTCATTTTTAAGCTCTCCAAAATATAGATATCTATCATGCCCACCAAATACAATGTATTCCTTATTTCTGCACTTTAATATAGTGCATGTAAGAACCGCGGTGGGAATTTCAACTTTCCAGTTTTCTTGAAAGCTTTTTTTAAGCATATGTCTGTGATATAAATTTATAATTAAATCAGAGATAAAACTTTCTGATCCGATATTTATACTAATAAAATAGTGATGAGAATATTAAATTTTATTATTGGAAATATTAAAAAGATGTGATCAGTAATTAAAAAATGTCGCAAAATCAGTAATGGCATGACACTTAAATCATTACTGGTATAAAAAATATCAGTAAATTCTCTCTTTTTCGGAATCTTTTCATCGCCGGATTTTTGACAACTGTTCTATAGATCAGTAATGAAATTATAATTGATGATAATTCCCGATTTGTCGTGGTAGCACAATATTTCAAGGACCAGAAAGGAATCAACGTCATTAAAATAATCAGAGACGTGGTGATGAAATATAAACACCCAAACGAAACTTTGAGCGACAATGGGACACAATCTCGGAATTTGATCGGAGAGTTAGGCTCGACATATTCGCGATTACCGGAGCGTTTAGGCAGAAAACCGATCTCCACCACTCATTATCATCTGGAGATGAAAAAAATCAAACGATGGTTTAGCACCATTTAGGATATTGGTATCCCTCGACGGTCTACTAATTAAAGAAACAAATCTCTAAATCCTAATAATTATTCATTACTGATAGACTTGACAAAAACATATTACTTATAACAACAAAAAAGAATAAATAAAAAAATAGAAATAAATATAAAATTATAATCCTATTTGGGCATCGCTTGGGTGATAATCTTTACTTCCTATTATTTCATAGGTGATACGAACAGTTTCACCTTCCTCTAATGAGTCGAGAGGCCATTTAAGTATATCACCTTCCACTTCATCCACAATTTCCGGTTCTTCAGATTCGTTTGTATATTCAAAACTGTCAGGAACCTTATCCATTAAGACTAAACCCGAAAGCGCCATGTTACCTCTGTTCTCAGCTGTAAGTTCGATGCGATATTTTCCGAGTTTTCCGACTGGAATAACTTCTTTTCCAATTCTGAATTTTCTGCGAAGGTGAACAGCTTCAACTTCGGGAACGTCCGGTATATATTCTAATGTCTCACTCACTGGATAGGTATTTCCAGTAAACATAATATCGGATGCAAATCTATCATCTCGTTTTGGTTTACTGCAATGGATTGGATATTGCAATTCTAATTCCGAATCAGATTCAAACATTCCCATGTCGCTGTCCTTTAAATCTTCTAGGGTGAACTGAAGAGTATTCCCTTCAATGGCAATAGCATCTTCTTCAACTTGTATCTCATCTCCATCCCAAAAAAGACGTATCTCATCTTTACTTGGGTCAGGAGCTTTAAAAACTTCTGAGAAATTATTTTGAGTAACTTTAATCTCATTTAAAGGAGCCGAACCATCATTTATTATCTTTAAAGAGGCATAAATATCTTTTTCCTCAAATGTAGGAACAGAAAGAAGATACTCTGCCTCCTCCTCTTCCGTTGCATCTGCTAATTCATCCAAACTATACAATACTCTCCCCTTAATACTTGCAATTTCTAATTTCGTGTCATCTATTGATAATGCTCCGTTTACAAAAGTTTCAAAATCTGGCATAACTCGGAATTCCAATATTCTCTTAAATGACGGATACTTTTGACTTTCGTATGTCCATCCTTTAGAAGTCCAATGAGCACCTCTTGGTAAAGGTTGAACATCGTGGGGATCAATATCTACTAGTTTCTCTGACATATTTTCCGGATCATAGACATCAGCGTTGAGGAGCTGTACTATAAAGTCTGAAGTGTTTTCAAAGGTTAATTGACAATCCCAGACGCCCGGTTCCTCATCTCGCTCCAGTGTTTCTACATAGAATTTATTTCTTGTATATGCATCAAATTTATCCACTTTCAATCCTTCAGCGAAGGAAGATATTCCCTCATAGGTAACTTCAATCTTTCCCGTGTTAATTGAATCAATATAACTTGTTAAGATATCTGCCGTGAATTTTAGCATCACTGTTTTATCCGGTTCAAGTTCTTCAATTGACCAGGTGATTAGTTCACCATTTTCATCTGCCATGCCCACGGGGACATCTAAAATCGAGATATTCTGAAATTGATCTGTAATTTGTTTGGTAACTTCAATATTCTGAAGAGGTGTATCGAATAAATTTTTCATAGCAATAACGAATGTAATAGTTTTTTCTGCGTCTTTTGGAACGGCAAAAGATTCTAAACTATATTCTGCAACTTCTGCGCCCCCATCAGGTAATTCTTCTTCGTCACCTGTATCTTCTGCCCCATTTTCTAAGTCTTCCTTTTCCTTTTCAAGTTCCCTATCTTCTTCTTCGATCTCCTCTTCTTCAAAATCTCCTTCAACTTGCTCAACTTCTTTTTCTTGAAATTTATCCAAATCATTATCAATATCCGTTGGATTAAGAACATTATCAGCTTCTTCCCTGGGAAGGGTGCTAATATATTCTTTTACCAGTAAAAGATTTTTTGCTTCTCCTGACAGTTTGAATTGTTTTGACCAAGAATTATCGTCTTCGCTAGTTCCGAGTTCTCTAATATCGATTTCTTCTTCTCCTATATCCGTTTTATCCGTATTTTCTAAAGTGAGATCAATATCCCAAACTCTGCTAACCTTACTGGGGTTTTTAACTTCTAATTCGCCGTCAAAAGAAACTGCGACATCTTCTAATGCATGATCTTGTTTTACGTTCACATCTTCAATAAAGTTTACTAGTATTCTCTCTCCAGTACTCTCTCCATCTTTCAACACAATTTCCCCTTCCACTTTACCAGTATCTGCGTCTACAGTTTCAATTTCGGTAGTTGATAGATCTGGATCTTGGATTGATACCTCTTCTTCTTCCATTTCCGTACCTAAAACCTCTTCCGCTTTTTCCGCTTCTTCGGCTTCGCTTTCATCAAAACCCATCTGTTTTTCCTTTTTTTCCTTATCTCTGCTAAATAAACCCATTAGATTTCACTTATTAAATTATATTATGATATAAATATAAATTCAATCTTTCTTTTTAAAAATATCATTAAAAAATTATAGATAAGGAGAGATCATTTTAAGGTTTTTTAAGAATAATAAAAATAAGATCATTTACATTGCAGCCCGTGGGGCCCGTGATAATTTCTGCTTTAACTTTTTTGAAGTATGTATTCGAATCATTTTCCTTTAAATGTAAATCAGTTTTTAAATCTAATTGACGAGTCATTTGAATAACTCGATTATCAACAAGTGCTCCCATTGCCTTAGAATTTCCTTCAATGCCATCTAAATTTGCTCCGATAACAAGAAAGTTGACTGGAAGTTTTTTTCCTTTAATGTAATCTGCAAAGCTCAAGAGCATTTCTTGGTTACGTCCACCAATTCCATCTCCTTTTATCGTCACAGTGAGTTCCCCAGACCCAATAAGCGCTTTTTTATCCGAGTTCTTATTTGGCATAATTTTTTGAGCTGCTGTCTGCAGTAATTCGTATATTTGATTTCCAAAATCTTCCGCCTCACCAGAGATCTCACTAGAAAAACACTCTACATCAAAAGAGATGGAATTTAAATATTGTTTCACGGTTTTCACACTTGATTCGACACTTCCTATAAGGTAATTATGAATATTTTGAAAACATTTATCACCCTCCTTTGGAGTTTCCATTTCTGGATCTTCTGTTCCTTTTTTTACAAATTGGAGGACCGAATGAGGTATCTTTTGTATCAGATTATATTTTTTTAAGACATTCAATGCATCGTTAAATTTGTTATTATCTGGCACGGTTGGACCCGAGGCAATGATGTCCAAATCATTTCCGATAACATCCGAAATAATGAGGGCGATTACTTGTGCTCCACTCTCGTGGTAAATGTATTTTGCAAGATTTCCGCCTTTTATTGAAGATATATGCTTCCTTAGAGCATTAATTTCGTGAATGGATGCACCAGAGTCCAAGAGAAGAGAATTCACTATTTTAAGATCATCCAATGTAATCCCGTTTACGGGTAAAGGAAGCAGAGAAGAACCCCCTCCTGAAATAAGACAGATTATTAGATCACTCTTGGTAGATTCCGTAATTAGGGACATCATTTCTTTAACCCCTTTCATCCCCTTTTCGTCTGGGATCGGATGAGACGCGGGATTTGTTTTAATTTTAGAAGATACAGAGGAGCGATCCGTATTTAATCCTTCTTGAGTATTGATAACGCCCTTATAGTTTTGATAATTATGTTCTTTTAGAACTTTCTCCATATAATGGGCCATATTAGCCGTTGCTTTCCCACCACCAATAATATAGAGGTTTTCTAAATCCTCCAATGGATATTGATCGTTAACCACCCATAGTGTTGAATCTTGAATTTTTAGGGTATCTTTCATTAAATTTTTAGGCCTGACGGCATCTATTGCCTTTTCTAACGCATTTAATCCTATTTCTCTTAATTCAAGTGTTGATTTTTTTAAGCGTTTAGATATTAGTGTATTTCGGTTCTTTATGTTCATTATTTTCAAAATGGATGTGCATTTTCCATATCAATGTCAATATTAATATTAATATTTTTTGAATTATTATTTTCATCAAAAAAATATTTTATAGACTAATACTAAAATAATTTGAGAGAATATAAAATGAGCGAAGATATGTACGATATTGCAATTATTGGAGCTGGTCCAGGTGGTTATCATGCTGCAATTAGAGCGGCTCAATATGACGCAAACGTAGCACTAATTGAGAAGGAAAAACTTGGAGGAACATGTTTAAATTGGGGATGTATTCCAACTAAGTCTTTATATGCTTCTGCGCATATGATTCAACGTCTTAATGAACATGGAGAAGAATTTGGCGTGGAATGTGATAATCTAAATGTGAATTTTGAAAAAGCGGTCGACCGGAAAAATGAGATTGTAGAAGAATTGGTTAAAGGAATTGAAGGTTTACAAAAAGCGTGGGATAATGATGTTTATTATGGTCATGGTAAGATTACAGGCGGTAATGAAAATGATGGATACGAGATAACAGTAGAAGGTGAAGAGACTAAAAGCATCAAGGCAATGCGAGTAATTATTGCAACTGGTTCTTCACCTGCCCTAATCCCAGCTTTTAATATCGATCACGAGAGAATTCTCACCTCTGATGACATTTTAGACCCTGATTTTACTACAGTGCCAGATAAACTACTCATTATTGGAGCGGGTGTAATTGGATGTGAATTTGCAAACATTTTTTCTACTTTTGGAAGTGAAGTAGAATGCCTCGAATATTTACCCTCTGCAATCGCAACTGAAGAGAGGTTAGTGGTTAGAGAACTAATGAAACGTTTTGACGAATTAGGCATTGAAGTTCGTACTTCTCAAAATGTATTATCCGTTGAAAATACTGGATCTGGAGTTAAAGCGACGACGTGTTCAGCCGATATACCTCAAGATGAAGTAGAGGATGCAGAAAAAAATGTTTACGAAGCGGATTATTGCTTAGTTTCAATAGGACGAGCAAAAAAGTCAAAAGATTTGGGATTAGATGAGTTAGGTATCGAAACTGAACGAGGAGCAATTAATGTTGATGAGGAAACCTTAGAAAGTAGCGCTAAGGGAGTTTATGCAATTGGTGACGTAACTGGGGGAATGATGCTGGCTCATGTTGCTTCCTATGAGGGAGATATAGCCGTTGCAAATGCATTAGCAAGCCTCGATAAGGATTTCCCTATAGAGGCAAAAACCACAGATTATTCAGTAGTACCTGCAACCATTTTCACAGATCCAAATATTGGTTCAGTTGGTATGACCAGAAAAGAGGCAAGAGAAAAAGGAATAAAAACAATCATGGGAAGATATCCATACTCTGCATTAGGTAAAGCTTTATCTATGGGCGAAAGAGAAGGATTTATTATGATCCTTGCCGATAAGGAAACACATAAAATCCTTGGTGCCTCCTGTATTGGAGCCGAAGCGCCCGAACTCATTTCTGAAATCGCTGTAGCAATGGAAAATGATTTAACCATTCATGATATCGGTTCGGTAATTCACAGTCATCCTACCATATCTGAAATGGTCCTAGAAGGCGCTGAAGATGCAATAGGCAAGGCAATTCATAAAAAAGGTCGGCCGATTCATGAGCACCCCGAATAATAAAGCACTAAAATCTTAACAATAATTATCTTTTTTTCTTTATTCTTTCGTTAACTATCAACAGAATAATAATACTAATGGTATTCTATTTATAGTTTAAATAGAGAATCTAAAAAACTAGAATTGCTTATAGGATTTTTTTCGTTTAAATTTATTTGTCAAAAATTCTACATTATAATGAGAGATAACAAGAATTTTTTTGATAAATTATTAATTTAGAGAATTGATTAATTTGAAAATTTCTGAATTGTTTGAGGATAATCCAAAGAAAAAGGGCTTAATGAGTGGAAATGAAGCTTTTGCGAGAGGGATTGTTGAAGCAGGAGTCGGATTTGCCGCCAGCTATCCTGGAACTCCTTTAAGTGAGGTGGGAGATTATCTTAATGACTTTAGTAGGAGAGAAGATAGTGGAATCACTTACGATAATGCAATTAATGAAAAAGTAGCATTAGAAGAATGCATTGGGAGCGCTTGGTCAGGTATCCGGGCAGTTGCATTTTATAAACACTTAGGTATCAACGTAAGTGCCGATCCATTACATACTTTTCCATACTCTGGAGTTAATGCGGGCTTAGTAATCCTTTGTGGAGGGGATCCCGGAATTTTATCGTCGACAAATGCTCAAGACAACAGACTCTATTCTCTTCATACAAAAATACCTATTATTGAACCCGCAACCGTCCAAGAGTGTAAGGATTATATCAAACAAGGGTTGCGAATTTCCGAGTTATACGAAATCCCAATTTATGTTCATGTAACTACAAGACTTTGTCACAGTTATGGAGTCGTAGAATATGGGGAAATTCAAACCTCTCAAGACCATCAAAAAAAAGGGTATTTCAAACGAGATCCTTCGCGATATATTAACACACTAAAGAAAGCTCAAAATAATCAAAAAAACTATTTTAAAAAGATTAGTAAATTTGCCCAAGATAAAAAAGTCTTTCATCTGATGAATAAGGTGGTAAATTTCCAAGAGAAAGAAGCCTCATCCCAAAACTCAAAAGAGTATAAAACCGCAATATTAACAAGCGGTATCTGCTACAGCTATGTAATTCAAGCTTGCCATAAACTCAATATTAGCCCTCCAATAATGAAATTGGGGCTCATTTTTCCAGTAAATCGGCAAGAAATTTGTAAATTTGCAGATGAAAACAATTTAGATAAGTTATTGGTTGTAGAAGAACTGGAACCACTTATTGAAACATTTTCAAAAGAAACCTTTTGTAACTTTTGTGATGCTCGCAGAGAGGAGGAAATCCATGGTAAAGATTTTCTTCCAAACGTAGGAGAACTTAGTACTGATATCATAATGAAATTTTTCGCAAAACATTACGACATTAAAAACAAATACCACCTTAAAAGGATTGCTCAAAAAGATAAAGCCCTACAAGAATTTCTCCCCAAATTACCAATGAGAGAACCAACATTTTGTCCGGGATGTCAATATCGGCCAGTATTTTATGCTTTAAAAAACGCTACATCAGAGTTTAAAGAGGAAACGGGAATAGAATATATATATGGAGGGGATATCGGATGTTATACTCTTTCTGAATCATATCCTTTTCAATTGATTGATTGGGTTGTTTGTATGGGTGCGGGAGTTGGGATATCTAATGGACTGGCCCAGACTATTGATCTCAATAAACAAAAAATAATTGCGTTTATTGGAGATAGTACTTTTTATCATACTGGGATGCAGCCGTTGTTAAATGCTATTAAAAAAAACTTAGATATCTTAGTCGTTATTTTTAACAACTATTGGACTGCAATGACAGGACATCAGACACACTTTGGAACCCCCAAAAGATTTCGAGAAAAAGAAAAACATAAGCAACGCCAGTTCGATCTCTCAGGACTTATCAAAAGTATGGGAGTAGACCAGTTGACTGTAACTGGTGCATATAATGTTGAGAAATTAGAAAAAATATTTTACAGGAATGTTCAAAAGACTGGTATTAAGGTTATTATCATAAATGAAGAATGTGCACTTGAAAAAAAGAGTCGATTACGCAAAGAAGAAAAATCAACAGATAAAGAAAATAAGAAAATCTATTATAAGATTCTTGATACGTGTGTAAAGTGTAACGAATGTATTGAATACTTGGGCTGTCCCGCAATTAATGCAAAATACATGACTAAGGAGAATAAAGAGGGAGAGTTAGAGTATTACATCGATCAAACTCGTTGTGTTCCAGATCTATGTCGTGGAGTCTGTAAAAGCGTCTGTAAAAATAATGCAATCCTTAAAACCATTATATATAGGAAAAATGAACTCAAAAAATAGGGTAAGTGATAAAAGTGGGAGATATTTATAATATATTAATCGCTGGGGTAGGAGGACAAGGAGGAATTTTAATGGGTAAACTTCTACGGGAGTATGGCTTTAGAACAAAGTTCATACAAAACGTAGTAGGGACAGAAACACGAGGTGTTTCTCAACGAGAAGGTTCGGTCTCCGCTACAGCCCGTTATTTGATAAAAAGTAGGATCTATTCCCTTGATCAGCATTATACAAAGGAAGACCTCATTTCTCCTTTGATTCCTATGAATGATTCCCATCTGATTATCGGGTTGGAACCTTTAGAAACTCTTCGAAATTTACGGTATATCTCAGAACAAACAGTAGTGGTGTTAAATACACATAAAAATTATCCGCGTAATGTGATTCTGGGTTCTGAATCTCAAGAAAAAACTTATCCATCTACTGCAGAAATAATTGACATCCTTGACCAATTTTCCCGAAAAGTTATTGCTTTAGACTTTAATGAACTTTCCGAACAAAAATTACACAATTCTATATATGCTAATACCTTAGCTCTTGCAGTCGGTTGCCATGAATTCAAAGAAATTTTTGTGAAAAATAAAATGGTTGAACTATTGGAGACAACTTTTGGACAAGAGAATGCAAATATCGAGGCTTTTAAGATTGGTTATGAGTTAATGCAAGGGGATCCATCTCCATCCTAAAGGAGGGAGTTTTCTTTTGCTTTTTTGATAAAAGTAATGCCAAGTTTTAATCGAGAAAATTTACACTGAAAGAGTTGAGCTTCCCGTCTTTAACTTCTATAATTCGATATGCCCCTCTCAATTCTGGTTCGTGGTACGAGCCCAATCCTAAGGCTGGAGTTTGTAGCACAAATGGACTAAATCTTTCAATATCTCCGGGATCATTATTATACATTTTCGAATAGAGATCATAATAGACAGCAGCAGGATTTTCCACTTTTTTCAAACTAAATGGTGGGGCATCATAAACTCTGGATTTTTCTTCTTTTGGTTCAGCTAAACGGAATTCCTTTAATTCATGAGTGTGTCCGGCTAATGTGAGCGTGGTGTAATCTTTACAAAATTCTATTAATTTTTCCCAATTAGAGGAAATCGTTCCGAATTTTACGTTAAATTTTCCGTCAATGCGGGCAATATTTAATGTTTTTCCCAGCCTTTTTAAAATCGATTCTTTAAATTCATCAATTTTGATCCGGATTTTTTTACTAAATGAGTTCTTTATACGTTTTAATAATCCACGCTTTTTTTTTGGATTAATTGGTGGGCCGTGGACAAATAAGAATACATTCTTTTTATTTGCCACATTTTTATGATTAATTAAATTCTCTAAAAATCCTATCTGTCGAGCTCTTAATCCTGTAACAGATGGATGACCAGACACTAAATCCCGAAAATTCTTCCATGAATCAGAACCGGAATCAAGAAAAATGAGAATATTTTCCCCCAAAACTAAGGAAAAATCCAGGGATGGATTAATTTCAGCCAAATATGCCCTCAATGCTCGTTTACTTTTTGTTATTGAGTTAATGGGAATAGCCAACAGTTTATCATTAAGAGCCAACGCTTCTTCCAATTTTAATCCAATTTTCTTATACATGCCCGCCCATCTAATATCATAATGAAATGGTCTATAATCATGATTTCCAGGTACGGTGAAAATCGGACATAGTATTTCCTCCCCCTCGATCATCCCGGGTCTTTGTTTTTGCTGTTGATTTAGTAGAATTTTTTTAAAAACCTTCCAATTACTATGTTCGTACTCAAAATCAATCATTTCACGGAGATCCTTTGGTAATTTGCTCAATAAAGTGAAATCAACAATATCACCAGTAATTGTAACAAAATCGAGTTCATTTTTCAATACTTTTTCATTCATTAATTCGATAAATTTTCGAAATTGGTTATTGGGATTGACTAAACGATCTTCTAAGGGCTCAGATTCTTTTTTTGCTTCGATCTTGTCTGAACTATCACTCGAGGGTTTATTTTTACTTTTCTTCCAAAATTTCAGTTTTTCTGGAAAGGTAAGCTTAAAACGGGATTCAGAATCCTTTAATATTTCTTTCCTTTCTTGTTTGGTTTTTTTGATTTTATTGGACTTTTGAAGTACATCCTTCCACTTTTTAATTATACCGAAAATTCTATCATTCCGTTCTGCAAGATGTAAATCGGTTGCATGGGCAAAAGTAAAATTTTCCCATTGTTTTTTTGAAATCACGAGGGCATGGTAATTAACCCTTTGAATTCCTTTTTTACCCCTCACGATGATATCAAACATCACAAAATCTCTTCTTTTTAAAAATTCTAAGACCTCTTCAGATAAAGAAAAAGATACTTTTACCTTATAGAAATAATTTAGCATTCTAAATGCGTCATGTTTCCGTAAATATTCTTGGGGGCTGGTATATTGATTTTCTAGATACTTAATATTTTTAATATTAATTGTCTTAACTGGTTCCACACGAAGAGTATATGCAACTATCGGATCTCCACGAAACGCTCTAGGCTTTAGTTTATTAAGCTTTTGCTCAAAATCGTGTGCAGATTTAAATTTAATCCCTTTCTTCTGCTTTTCTTCCTTTTGATCTGAATCACTTTTCCAAAATTTCAGACGATCCCAAAAACTTTTTCTTTTTTTCTTTTTTCTCTCTCGCTCCTTCTTCTTACGCTCAAGTAGACGCTTTAATTTCCACTTGTATTCTAAAACGGGAACCAAATTCATGTTATGTGTTAATAAATCTTCTACTTGTTTCGGATTACTAAAGTTACTTACCGCTAAAAAATAAGTTTCCCATTCTCTCTGTTTTAAATCACTGTCTATCTTTAAAAATCGGGGATGTCCAAGATTAGGATTTACAATACAAACAGCCTCCTCCAATTCTTGCTCTTGCATAAACCTAATCATAGGGATCACCTAATTCTCTTATAATAAACTCAAAATCGTTCTCTAATTATTAGTTTTTTCATTAATAAGAAAAGCACAAATATTTAAAAAGATAAGCCAAATTGAAAAAATATGATATTTCTTTTATTTAAAGATAGAATAGACTTCGGTTAAAGGAAGGAAAGTTAAAAATTATTGGCAAACAGATTAAAAAGGAGGGCTTAATCTCTTTAACATTCACTGGCTTTCATCAGCTAAGCAAACAAAGATGATGTTATCTCCTCGCATAACAATTGTCCCAATATCCTCCGTTTCTTCGATAATACTTCCATCATCGTCCGTATATTCAAAGATTTGAGACGCGTCACGTAAAAATAAATTCAAATGTTCATCGAATGATAATAATGTGGCTCGAAACAACCTATTACGTTTTACTTTTAACAAGATGACCTTATTGATTGATTCTTTGAGGTAATCGATGGGTCGTTTATTATTTCTATAACCTTTTTGCATTTAATCTTAACACTTTAAAAAGAATAATTTAGTTAAAAACAATTTTCTTAGTAATTAAAATTATTATAGTTAGAATTAAAACTTTATTGTTAAAAATCTGATGTTGAATTGGGGATTACTAAACTTTATCCTTAAGCTCCCAATTAGCTCAATGATTTCAATTTTAATAATCTCTTAACCTTAGTTCTAAAAAATAAAGGATTATATCATAATTGTAACGTAAACTCTCTGCAATATTATAAAAGAGAGTTTCTGGCGCCTTATCGCTGAGTACAGAAGATAAATGCTAATTTAGCATCTTCGCTCTGGTTTTTTGATTCCTTTTTATATAAATATAGAAAACAAGCAGTTTAGTTAAATCGGATTCTTTTTTAATGTGACTTCTACTTAAAAAAAATTATTTAATGGAGAAATCCCTATTATAAACAATACATTAAGAGAACTTAATTGAGCAAAGCCAACTATTTCGAATAAGGATCTAAAATATGGACAATAAGGGAGAAAGCGATTCAGAAGAGATTATCGTAATATGTTGTGTGAAAAATTGTCAAAAAAAAATTAAAAAAAATGAAGCGATAAACATCAAGGGGAAAAATTTTTGCGGAAAATGTGGCGTTGCATATTACCGAAGTAATCTAAATTTTTAGGAAACTTATTTATTTAATTATTAAGGACCCGTGGCCTAGCCTGGATACGGCAACGCCCTCCTAAGGCGTAGATCGCGAGTTCGATTCTCGCCGGGTCCGCTATCTTATCTTTAGTCGATATAATTCTCTCACATTAGAATAAGTTAAAAAAGATAGATGGGAGGGGGCCCAGACATGGGAGTTAATTATTGATCCCTCCTATGATGGGCATTATACTAATTTAGTCAAGATTAAAATCATTTCAGCAATTGATTATAATATGGAAACAAAAAATCGAATTGATTATAGGCGTTTAAAACTTGATATCCGCCCTATAGTTCCTCCTCCCTTGATAAGGCTAGGGAAAGGATTACTTAAGTATATAGGTAGTCCATTAATCAAGGTTCTTGGACCCCTATTAGGATTCGGAAAAGCAAAACACAAGGTTATTCGACTTGAAGAGATTTTTGTAGAAATGGATGATGGAACCAAACTAGCGACATCAGTCTATCTACCTCAAAAAGTCTACGAAGATAAAGAAAAATGTCCTACAATTTTAGTAAGACTACCTTACTGGAAAGATGGAATGTATTCTATTTTTGGCTATGCATTCAGTTCTTATGGGTATACCGTGGTGCTACAAGACGCTCGAGGATGCGCACATTCAGAAGGGTTTAACTTTTTTCTTATGACTGAGCGAATGGACGGTTTAAAAACTCTTAAGTGGGTAACGAAGCAATTTTGGTATAATGGAAAAATTGGGATGTCCGGTGGAAGTTATTTTGGAATGACTCAATTATGTGTGTCTTGGGATAATCCATATCTATCATGTATTGCACCTGCCATTTGTTGTATCTCTAATCTATGGAAAGATCACCAGGGGCTCAATATCAATTCTCTAACCACATCTATTTACCGCATTATGATAAATGTAAGCGCAAATAGAGAAGAACCATTAGTGAATCTAATCACAGACGAGATGTTAGAATTATATTTAAATCCAATATATGCCCTCTATAATGAGTCACTTCATAAACCTGGCAAATATTTAAAATTCTCGAACTTTACGGAAAAATCTATTGATAAATGTATAGAAATTCTGGCTGATTTTTATAAGATTAAAAAATTTGATTTGGGGAAACGAAATTTTAGCATCTATTTCAAATTTCTCAAGGACTTCCTATATCTGGAAAAAGATATTGATAACATGCCGGGGATGCTGGATATAGATTTAAAAAACGTGAGCCAACCAGTATTTATGCAAGCCGGCTGGTATGATATGTTTTTAGAGCACCAGGTAAAAGACTTTTTGAAACTGAAAAAAGAAGCATCAGGAGAGGTAAAAAAATATTCAAAATTAGTTGTCGGTCCTTGGGGTCATGCTAACAAAGGACATCCAGAAGGATCCCTCGTTGACTTTCTAAAAGATTTTCTGAAGATTGAGTGGTTCGATTATTGGCTAAAAGGAGATAAAGAAGCATTTCCAGAGATAGATAAACCATCTATTAAATATTGGGTTTTAGGTTTAAACCAATGGAGATATACTGATGTCTGGCCTCCCAAAGAAACAGAAATGAAAGAATTATATCTTCATTCTGGTGGTTATGCAAATTCTGTGGAAGGCGATGGGACACTTAATATCAGAAAACCTAAAAAGGAAAAAGAGGATAATTATATCTTCGATCCTATGAATCCCGTGATTACTCGAGGCGGTCGAAATTTAGGGATACTTATTGGAGGACAAGATCAAAAAAATGCAGAGAAAAGAGACGATGTTTTAATTTACACTTCGGATATCCTCAAAGAAGGATTAGAAATTAGCGGAGAAGTGAAAGTTATATTGTATGCAGCCTCATCGGCAAAAGATACTGATTTTATGGCAAAATTAGTCGATGTATATCCCAACGGCAAAGCAATAAATCTTCTTGATGCAGGAGTACGAGCACGATATCGAAAGGGTGAAGATGAAGAACCAACCCTTGTCCAACCTGGCAAGGTATATGAGTATGAAATTAAGTTAGGAAATATTTCCAACTATTTTCGACCAAGGCATCGAATAAGACTTGAAATCAGTTCTAGTAATTTTCCTCGATTTGATATCAACGCAAATTTGGGCGGGGAGAAAAGTCTTAAGGGATATAAAATGGCCGTTCAATCTATATTTCATACAGAAAAGCAACCGTCCCGTCTTATTCTTCCCGTTTTCCAAAATAATTCAAAATGAACTAATCCTTCATAGAGATAACGTTATTTCATTAATAAAAAGTCAATTATCTTGAGCTTTGATTTCCTCTATTGTTTTGCCTGAGAAGACAGATCTTGGCTCCTTTTCTAATATATCTTCATCACGGTTGACAAATTTATCGCTCATCTTCACCAACAACCAATGATTTTTCTCGTTATTGATTCTTGTTAAAGCGAAACCCCCCTTTAGTTTTTTTCCATCAAGAAAAATAGTAAAATGGCCCTTTTTTATTCTATCTTGTAGGTTCTTATTTTGTTTCATATTTTCATACTGTCCTTTATCCCATACTATGACGGTGCCCGCGCCATATTCTCCCTCTGGAATAATTCCTTCAAAATCAGCATAAGCAAGCGGGTGATCTTCGGTCATAATCGCTAATCTTTTTTCGCTGGGATCGGTTGAAGGTCCTTTAGGGACTGCCCATGACTTTAATACGCCGTTTACCGCAATCCGGAAATCATAATGTAAACTCGAGGCTCGATGTTTCTGAATGACAAATATATCATCGTATTTTTCCGGAGTTTTTGCTTTTGGTTCTTTCGTCCTTTTAAAATCTCGTTTTTCTTTATATTTTTTGAGCGTCAGGTTTATATCCTCCATTTAGTTTTCTTTAATTCTTTCATTTTAACGACTTTTTTCGAGCAAACTTTCTTTTCGAGCATTTGAAATAATTCCCTATTTGATATGAAGAATGGCCGATTAATAAAATTAGGACTAAGAATACTTAAATTCTTTCCAAAATGAATCCAATACCCTAAACCCTATTTAATAAAGTAATTCAGATAAGTGCATAAATAAGTTTATAGGATATAAGGGAAGCCTTTAATTAATTAACTTGGTTCAATATTAATACAGCATATGAAAGTTAAGGAGAAAAAATAATGTCAATAACTAAAATAAAACGCAGGGAAGCCTCTAAATCAAAAAACTTCAAAAAATTTATCGATTTTGACAAAGAGAATCAAGTCTTTTTTGATAATTTTTATCTAGACGATCTTAAATTTGTTGTTAAACTTCCCTTAATTGTTGGACAACGCAACAAATCGAAAGTGCCAGAGGTAAAAGTA
Source organism: Promethearchaeia archaeon (assembly GCA_046483985.1). Taxonomy (GTDB): domain Archaea; phylum Asgardarchaeota; class Lokiarchaeia; order Sigyniarchaeales; family SOKP01; genus JAWOCD01. The sequence continues at coordinate 17,244 of JAWOCD010000124.1, read as the reverse complement.
GAAAAGTTTAATCTCTCAAAATACACTTTCTTGACCTCTTATTGATCGAAATAAGATGTTAAGTTGCTAATTCTTTTTGCACTCAGATCGTCTATTGAGAAGTCATTGCATTTTATATTCTATTTATTTAACTACAATTTCTTTTGCTTATTCCATATTTTAAATTCTCCCCATTTTCAGTATCTTTCCCGGAAGTGTTTATGATTTCATATATCGGAATTATGAGCTTAGTGATAGAAATAATTCTTATAAAAAAATATCTCCTTGGCGTTTTCTCGGAACAAATTATATCTCATCAGTGGTTTGGCTGCTTTTGATTAGGCGATCACTGGTAGAGGTTTATCGCGACCACAGGACAAGGGGTTACCGGAAGAGAACACGATAAATACGTGCCGATTTCCAAACTTTTCCGAAGCGTTTCTTTTAGGGTTTGGATTTTTACTTTATTTTTTTTTCACGTGATTGGCGAATAGTGATCTTTTAATCGATCGTCTCCGGCGTTATTGGCACTCTAGGGTGGACGAATCTCTAAAATAATAGTTATTAAAAGATCTTTAGTGTCGAATAAAGAGTATATTAAAAAGAAAAAAAGGATAAAATTTATGATTCAGACTAATGGTGAAATATATGGAAATTTACTGACCCATCAGTTCGATTGCTAGATCCATATCATCTTCAGTTAACTTTTTTCTGTCCGCATGACGAGTCATTTCAAGAGCTTTTCTAGTTGCTTCTTTAGCTACTCCTTCCAAATAAGTAATTAATTCATCAACTGCATCACGAGCAACCATTTCAGCCCCATTATCTTTCATTAGTTGCCTAATAGGACTCCATGCAAAAACTTTTTTAGCCATTTTAATTATTCCTCCACTTAAATTATTTTTTTAATTTTGTAATTTTTTCGAAGGTGTTTTATTTACAACAAACCTTCTTTACATTATATTACTTATTACAAATATTTAAATGTTGCGTTAAAATTTCGATAAGTTATGTTTTGGTTAATAATTTGATAATTTTCTTGATTTCGACAAAATTCTGAAGTCAGAGATGAAAGTCGGTAGAGATATAGCTGAGCCATTAGATCAGAGATTTTTCCCAAACTTAGGCATTATTATTCCGCTAAAGCGACTCATTCTCCTAATAGGTTGGATTACAGTTCTAATCAGTATTCTTAATCTATTTGATTTATAGGATTTCTTTTCTTCAAGGAACAAAGGAATTGAGAATTGAATGTACAATTAAAATAAATCTTTTATGAAATCAACTTATTATTAACTTAAAGCAAACTAAATAAAACCGATTCTAAATGAAAAAGACGATAGCAGTTTGTAAAGGAGATGGAATAGGTCCAGAAGTGGTTGATGAAGGGCTTAAAGTCTTAGAGTTGATTGATAATTATACCGATTTTGATCTCGTCTTCAAGGAAGCAGCTGCTGGAGGAGCAATCTGGAAAAAGCACGGAGATAGTCTCCCAGAAGAATCATTTGCAACAATTAAGAGTTCAGATGCCTTGCTATTCGGCGCAATAGGTCTTCCAGGGTTACCGCAAGGGGTTGCAGAATCTGCAATCCTACGAATTCGACAAGGATTGGATCTTTATATAAATTTACGGCCGATTAAGTTATATGATGCATTAAAAGACCGGTGTCCCCTTAAAGAGGAGGTAATTGGGGAGGGAATTGATATTACATTTGTACGGGAGAACACAGAGGGATTATACGCGGATATTGGAGGATTTTTACGAGATGAAGTTGCTCAAAATTCAATGATCTATACGAAAAAGGGATGCGAAAGAATTATAAAGTATGCCTTTGAATTCGCCAAAAAAAATGGACACGGAAAAGTCACATCAGTGGATAAAGCAAATATTTTAAAGCCCAGCCAATTATGGAGAAAAATCTTTCATGAAATTAGCGAGGAATATAAAAAAATTGAAACCGAGGATATCTATGTTGATGCATTTTGTCAATGGCTGTTAAGAACGCCTGATGCATATGAGACCGTTGTAACCGGAAATCTATTCGGTGATATTATCAGTGATGAGGGTGCATTTCTTATCGGGAGTTTGGGAATGGGATCCAGCGGAAATATCAATCCTGGCAACGTGTCGATGTATGAACCTATTCACGGGTCTGCCCCAGATATTGCAGGTAAAGCAATCGCAAATCCTATCGGTACAATTTTAAGCGTCAAGTTGATGATGGAAGAATCGTTCAATTCTCCAAGGATAGGTGAAGCAATTGAAGCATCCATTGAAGATGCGCTAAAGGAAGGAAGAACGGTTGATATCGAGAATCCCTCTTTAGATATATTGGCTACAGATGAGATGGGAGATTTAATCGCAGAAAAGCTCACCCATCGCTTGAAAAAATAACTTTTTTGCTCTTTTCTTTACTTTTTCTTTTCAATAAAATAGAAAAAGTATATAAACGAAATTGTAGAAAAAAGAAACTAACCTGGGATTTCTTAAAAATTGCTTCATCAAAGGGCTAGCTGGAAAAAAATAAAATCAGAAAACAATAAAAAGAAAAAAGGAAGAGAAAGGTCTAATGATTTTTAATTGTCATGAGCATTATTTGAAGTTGATCATAGATTTCCAGTCTGTACTCGTGCCCAATTTTGAAAAACAATACAGAGACCATTTTTTGCTCAAGTTGCTCGTTGACATCCAACTGTTCCATAAGATGAGACCAATCAACATTCTTACCAACCCGAATACCAATTAATATCACGTTCTGCTCGGGAATCGTCTCGATCATTTCAATGATATATTCTTTCCACTTCGGATCAATATCTTTTTTGCCTCTTGCGTCAAGTATACAAAATACGCCATCAGAGTTTGCAATACTATAATTTTGGTATGTGAAATTCTTTAGAATAAGCCCATTATCATATTCATATACCTTTAATTCATTTTCATCTTTTTTCATTTGAAAATCTCCTAATCTCTTTATTTCCGTCAGAATTTGAAGTCCCGGACTCCAATAGGGGCTTTTTGTAATAAAAGACAAGTCTAACTTGGAATATTTATCCAAAATTTCACTGATCTCATCATATATCTCCTCTTTTAAGATTTCTTCCTCATGTTCCAAACTTTTCATGATAAAATGATAAGCAATTAAACTGAAGGCATCTTCAACATTTTCTCCAGTTAATGCCGATGTTTCGATGTAAGAAATTTTTGAAAGATCATCGTTATTCGAGAGTTCATTCACATATTCTACCCCTTCTTGATACTCTATATCTCTTTGATCTTTGAGGTCTTTTTTATTGCCCACAATGACCACGGGCAGATCTTGATCTCCGATAAAATCAATCAATTCTTTAAACCAAACTTCTATATTTTCGAAGGTTTTTCGATTGGTTAAGTCAAATACAATGAAAGCTGCTTGTGCACCATTATAATACGTTTTTCTGAATCTTTTGAAATATTTCTGAGCTCCCACATCATATAAAGCAACCTTTACATCATTGCCATAGAGATCAAAAGAATGGGACATAATATTTAATCCTATTGTGGCGCGATAATCGTCTGAAAACTTATTTTCAACAAATCTTCGCACTAATGATGTTTTTCCCACTTCATGATCCCCTATAATAATGAATTTGAAGCGATAAATCCCCCCAGATTCCAGTCTCATTTGATAAATCTGATTTTTTAAGCGTGTTGAGGGATCTGCATCATATTGAAAATCTGGAACGTTAAGTTGAATATCCTTATTTATTGGGGTCTCAATAATTTGCGCAATTTTTTCTGCCAAGAAAAAGGCATATGGTGAAATCCTATCAATTGATGCCATACTATCAAGGACAAGACTCAAGATATGTTCTTCATCAACCGAAATAAATAAGAGCCGGAAATTGTCAGTATCGAAACTCGCAGTCCCAAATTTCTGAAAGGCAAATTCATTGCGTATCCGTTCCAAGATAGGATTTACAATTGCCGTTAATACCGACACGATTTCCATATCAATTTCTTCGCGCTTTTCACCAGCGATCATTAATCCTTGCCGATCCGAAACAATAAGTGCCTTTACTTTTTCATTCTTTTCTAAAAAATTGTTTAATAATTTGCTAAATTGCTCACTAGACATAATCGGTTCAGAACCCAAAATTTGGTTGAAACAAAATTTAATTATAATTCTTTTATTATATTAATAATAATAATAATTTATCTAAAAAGCATTTGTTATCTGGATTATACCTTTAAAATCGGTGAAAAGCCATTCCACAATGTATAATATGCCATATGAAGATTGAAGAGGGCATGGATGAGATGGAAAGATGTAAAAACGGACATCCCATCCATGCGGATTGTATCAAGGAATGGATTACGCATTCTCTCCGATGTCCTTTATGTAATGCCAAATATTCCCAAAGCTTAATCGATAAATACCAAGGATATTTAACCAAAAAAGAGAAAGAACAGAAAAAGGAATTAGAAAAGCAGAAGCGAAAAGAAGAAGCAGAAAAAATTGACAAGGTTGCAGAAAAATTAGTTTTTCTGAAATTGGTGAAAGAAATAGAATCATTAATTAAAGAGAAAAAATACACTAAAGCATTAGAATTAGTAAATAATTATCCTAAAGAAGGAATACCCGATTTTAAAGAAAGAACCCTACTTTTTCTTAAGGGTCAAATTAATTATTTTCAAGAGCGTTATGATTTAGCGATAAATAGTTTATTTAAGTTAGTAAAAATGAAATTTGATTATCCCGATGCATTTCTTTATTTGGGAAAAGCTTACGAGGCTTTAGGATTAGACGATAAGGCAAAGTGGGCTTATGATCGAGTAGATCAATAATTAGGATTTATTTCTGTCCCAAAAAATCCACATGTCCGATGGGAGAAATTAATGGAAAGAGGCAAAAGAATTTTTGAAAAGTCTTCTTATTAATTTTATATGACCTTGCATTATGCTTTGACTATTGCGGGAAGTGATCCTAGCTGCGGTGCGGGAGTTCAAGCAGATATCCGTACATTTGATAGATGTGGGGTATATCCCTTATCTGCAATAACAGCACTAACCTCGCAATCGGCGAAAGAATTTTATGGGTATAAATCAGCTTCTTCGGAACTGAAGTCCCAATTAACTGGAGTACTAGAGAATTATCCGGTACAGGCTGTAAAAATCGGAATGATTCCAGATCAAAAATGCATTAAGATCATCAAAAAAGCACTCAAGCAATATAATTTACTCGCAGTCTTAGATCCCTTGACTATTGCAAGTGCGGGAAAGCGACTTGCAGAAAAGAATCTGGAGCAAAAGATAAAAAGTCAACTCTTTCCTTATATTGCTATCTTAACGCCAAATGTTTCTGAAGCAGAAGTTTATTCTGGCATTTCCCTTACTAAAAAAGAAACCTATTCCTTTCAAAGGCTTAAGAAAGCGGCAGAGAGAATATTAGAGCAAATGAATGCTAAAAATAAATCTGTAAAAAGAGAAAAGGCAGTTATTATAAAAAGTGGATATGGCAATGATTCTAATTTAATTGATCTATGTCTGCTTCAGAGAAAAAAGAATGGTTCATTTACCAGAGAATTTCTCATATTTAGAAAAAAAGAGTTAAAAGTAACGGGAAATGTGCATGGAACAGGTTGTGTCTTTTCATCGGCTATTGCCGCCCATTTAGCTCAAGATTTATCGATTCAAGAAGCGATTAAAAAGGCGGAAACATTCTTTGATGAACGATTCCCAAAGTATATTGATTTAGCTGACGATTCTAAAGTGATGGATTTAGGATTCTCGAAGGAACAAATTAATGTGATGAATAAAGTAAAAAAAATTTATAACTTTATCTCAGACAAAAGGGAATTCAGTAAATTTATTCCAGAAGTGAGATTAAATATTTCTGGGGCGCTTCCGGAAGCAAAAAATAAAAAGGAAGTCGCTGCGGTTGAGGGGAGAATAACTATTATTAATGGTTATCCCCATGCTGTCGGGCAAATCAGATTTGGAGTTTCAGATCATACAGCTCGCTTAATTCTAATGGCAAAAAAATTTGATAAATCCATCAATTTCGTGATGAATCTACGATATAAAGAGCATTATATAAAGATGATCAAAGAAAATACCGAATTATCGCTGTATGAATTTAAACGGGAAAGCCAGCCAGAGATAATGCAAAAAAAGGAACACTCTACAATGCAATGGATCATTAAACGCAGTATGGATGAAACTGGAAGAATCCCAGATATTATTTGGGATAAGGGGGGGATAGGAAAAGAGCCTATGATAAGAGTGTTTGCGATAAACGCCGATAAGATGATTAAAAAGATAGAAATTATCTTGAATGCTTTGTCGCACTTTAGTGGTAAAATAACATGAGAATGGGCCCGAGAATTACTATTTTTCTGTTTTTTCACGGCTCTCTTCCAATGCTTCTTTTAACAATTTAATGGCACAGAAATCTCCACACATGCTACATACATCATAGCTTTCATCTGTTCCATCCCGGAAATGAATTTTTTTGGCTCTTTCAGGATCAAGGGATAAATTAATCATTTTTCTCCAATCTAACTCATTTCGGGCCACATCCATTTCATAATCCCTCTGGGACACCCGCTTTCCATATCGAGCAATATTTACGGCATGCGCTGCAATTTTCGATGCAATTACTCCCCTTTTCACTTCTTCTAAATTAGGTAAGCCCAAATGCTCGGATGGTGTTACATAACATAAATAATCCGCTCCCGCTAAGCCTGCCATGGTGCCACCAATTGCACCGACTAATTCATCGTATCCTGGAGCGATATCAGTAACTAGTGGGCCTAATACATAAAAGGGAGCTTCATCACAAATTGATTTCTGCATTTTTACATTATGTTCGACCTCATGCGCAGGAATATGCCCTGGACCTTCGACCATAACTTGAATATTTTTTTTCCACGCTCGTTTGACTAATTTTGAAATTTCTAATAGTTCTTGAATCTGTGGATAATCAGTCGAATCATGTATTCCCCCCGGTCTCATTCCATCACCAAGAGAAATAGTAAAATCATATTCTTGAGCAAGTTCTAGGAGGTAATCATAATTTTCATAGAATGGATTTTGTTTTTCATTTCTTAAGATCCATGCAGCAAGAAAAGTACCTCCTCGAGACACAACCCCCATAACTCGTGGATGCTTCTTGAGATGATTTACAATCCTTTTGGTGACTCCTACATGGATGGTGAAATAATCGACTCCCTCTTTTGCTTGTTCTTCCACCACATTAAACAAGTCATCTTCATCAAAGTGGATAATTGCGCCTTTTTGTTCAAGAGATCGTAAAGCAGACTGATAAATTGGAACCGTCCCAATTGGCACATTCGTTTCTTTCAAAATCGATTTACGGATAAGTTTTACATCCTCTTCAGTTACACCAGTACTTAAATCCATCACAGTATCAGCTCCGTATTTGATAGCTATTTTTGCTTTTTCAAGTTCTCTCTTCTTATTACATACCTTCTTACTGGAGCCCACATTTGCATTAATTTTCACTAAAAGTCCTTTTCCAATGCCAATAGGATCTTCTAACTTTCTACTATTGGATTTAGGAATAATGATCCGCCCTTTTGCCATTCCCTTACGAATAAATTCCGGTTCCACACCTTCCTTTTCCGCAACTAGTTCCATTTCCTTGGTTATACGTCCATCTTTAGCATATTTCATCAAAGTGGTCAATTACAATCCCTTCACAATAATAAATTCTGCAAAATATTTAGGTTCATTCAACAATAATCAAAAGAAAATTATAATCTTTTGTCTTTTCTAAGGTAAGAAACAAATTTTAAAGAGGGTCGAAATTCCATTAAAATCCCATTTTTAATTGTTTTAAGAGTTGTATAAGAGAATCTGTTAAATGATAATTCTTTAACTTATTAAATGGAACAAACCTTGCCGCCAATGCATCGTCTGCGGCTTTGGGCGGCTGGTTCAAATCGTCCTCGATCTGCTTTACAAAATAGTTAATCAATACATAATGAAATTCAATTCTTCCCTCTTCATCTTTCATTACTTTATCTATGATTCCAGCTAGTTCCGTTATTTTAACCTTAAAACCTGTTTCCTCCTCGCATTCACGAATTGCCGCATTTTTTACTCGTTCTCCTAATTCTAAATGGCCTCCAGGAATGCTCCATAATCCAGCATCTGGATCATACTTCCGCTTTACTAATAAAAGCTTGTCGTTTCTCACTAATAAAACCCCTATCCCTACATGTGGTCTGACAGGATAGTGGCGAGTATCGTATATAGTTAATCTGTCGTGATCATTCAAGTCCTTTCAAACTCTCTTCAGAACGAAACAAGTTGATTTATGTGGGATTATATTTTAATTATAAGTAAGTATGAAAAGGATTTAATTTTTCAGAAAAGGAAAAATCCAATTCACTCCCAATTTGAAACAGTATGGTCCATACCTTTTTCTGAGCACAGGCTTGCACTGAAGATTTAAAATATTCACTGAAGGAATGTAAGTCTGTTCTCATTCTCTTTTTGTTTTTCATGATAATCTTCTCGAAATTTCTTCATAATTCCACCCTTCAATATTTTTTCATAAATTCCATACAATAATGCGATATTTATTGCATTGATTAATTATTAATATGATAACTTTCATTATTAACCTTAAATAATACTAATATAATCATTAAAACTTAATCATATAATCCACGTGCAACTCTTTATGCAGAAACAAGACTATGTTTATATGATCGTCGATAATGTAATGGTCTATCATATAGATTTACCTCCAGAATTAGAAGGCGATAAATTAAATGCTCACCTAAATAAGTTTGACGAAGATGTTTTAAAAATAGTTGCGAGTTTCGGTAAAATACTATTAGAACATTTCTTTATCATCTCGAAAAACAAGAATCCAAGTGAATTAAATAATCTTCTGAAAAAGATGCAAAAATTGGCTCAAATGACGGGACCGACGGGGGGCCTTTCTTATCTGAACGAAGAACAAATCGAATTTATTTTAACCAAGATTGACGAACTAAATCTTGATGAAATTACCGATAATAAGATTGCAATGATCGGGGATAAATTATTAGAACAAAAGTATGGAAGAAATGATCAACAGTATAGTAAGAGCCAAGCCTTGGAAAACCAACTTTCATCTGCATCCTTCTATTTACAGAGGATGGGATATAATCAAGAAGAAATTCAAGAAAAAATGAAGAAAATCCGGGAAGATCCTTCAAAATTAGATGAGATCTTTAATTTACCGCCTAAGGAAGTGATGAATCTTCCAAGCGAATCCCAAGGAACAAGTGGAGAGAGTACGCAAGAATCCTCTAAGGATGGAGGAGGAGAGGAAGATATTCCCTCTCAAGCGAGTCAAAGCCGCGTTGATCAGATCATTGAAGCAACAAAGAAAGACATTGGTGAGGAAAGACAGCAAACCGTAGCAAAAATCTTAGAAAAAATTAAAGACTATCTTCGAGATCCTCTTAAAGACCAGTATGAACAAGTATTTAAACAAATGCATCCCAGCAGACTTAAACGAATATATCGAATTCTAAAAGACGAAAGAAAGCGTTCCAGTCGAATTCCTATCCTCCTTGAGTGGTTCTTTATCTCCCATCTGCTGGAAAATATTGAAGTAAAGGTAGAACATTGGCAAGTGTCAACCAGTGCAGATCATAGCCAAACTGGTGTCTATACGGCGGGGATTAATTTCGCCCGATTCGATAATGTGGTTAGAGATGACGATGATTATCCTAATCGAAAACTTAAGAAGGTTATCAAAATAGGCAGAAAGATTTTAAAAAAACCCACCAAGAAAGCACTCCAAAAATTAGGACAAAATTTAGTTGCTACGACTGGTTTTGATGAACATCTTTATTTTACCGATTAGAGAAAGCTAAACAAGTGACTGTTTTTTGAAAACTGTTTGACCTCTAATAATTGTTTCCAAGACTTGTATATCTCGGATTTTATCTTTCGCCACCTCGAGCGGATTTTTATCTAATATCACTAAATCGGCAAGTTTGTTCTCTTTCAAGCTCCCTTTTATATCCTCCTCAAATGCGGCATAAGCCCCATTAATAGTATAGGTTTTCAGCGCTTCTTTCATGGAAATACATTGTTCTCGCACGAACCCGTTTCGGGTTACTAAGGCATGGAGTCCTTTAATTATATCCGAATCTTCAATAGGACAATCAGACCCAGAGGCGACTATTACTCCTTCTTCTATTAATGATTTAATAGGATAGGCTTGTTTGCACCGTTCTTGTCCTAATCTTTTGGGGAGCCATTTGTATTCCGAATTAATAAATGGCGGTTGACAAGAAGCTATAAGATCTAATTCTTTCATATCTTTAATTATATCTGAAGTAAGGATGGATGCATGTTCAATCCTGTGTCGATGATCTTCTTTTGGATTTTCTTTTAATAGCCGTTTATATAAATCCGTAACCACTCGATTTCCTTTATCTCCAATGGCATGAATCCCAATTTGACAGCCTAGTTTGTGAGCGGTTTGCATTTTCTCATACAATTTCTCCTTAGGGGTAACCAGAAATCCAGTTTTATCTGGTTGGTCAGAAAAAGGTTCAAACATATAAGCAGTTGCGGAACCATAGCTTCCGTCCGCAAATAGTTTTAAGCAGTTTGTCGTGAATTGGCTGTATTTTCTCCCGCCATGAAGGGGGGTTTTTTTAATTCTTTTTAACTTCTTAGGCTTCTGTGTAGATGCCAGACTATAAAAGTTTTGCGGAATGAGATCTATGATTGATTTCAAGATAGGGACTTCAAAAGCTCCTAAATCCCCCATCTCTCCTCCCGCTTCCAATTGAATCACTCCATGTAGTGTGGTTATTCCCTTAGACGCTAAGATTTGAAACCCCTCCCTTGCAGCTTTTTTAATTTCCTTTGGGCTTGGAAGGGTCTTCTCGGAAAGCACCATACTGGTAGCTAATTCTGAAAGCACTCCTGTAGGAGTCCCCTCATCATTCTTTCTTATTTCACCGCCCTCGGGATTCTTCGTAGATTGGTCAATTCCCGCTAGTTCTAGCGCCTTTGTATTAGCGACACCAATATGCCCATCGTATCGCAATAGGAAAACAGGATGATTTGGAGAAACCTCATCAAGATCCCAGCGAGTAGGCAATTTTCTCTCATTTGGATCTGTAAATTCTTCCTCCTTTAAACTTAGACCAACAATTAATTCATCTTCAGACAGCTCTTGAGTTGCATGTTTTATTAACTTTTTTAGTTCAGCCAAACTTTTTAATTCCGAGAGATCTAAATTAAAAAGAAAGAATAAAAAGGCGATTGGATGAAGATGAGAGTCAATAAATCCTGGGAGTAATGCTTTATTCTTTAAGTCAATAAGGATTGCGTCCTCTCCAATATCGTCCTTTACCTTTTCTAATGCTCCCACTGATTTAATAATTTCTCCCTCGATTCCTACTGCTTCCGCAGTCGGCCGCTCAGGATTCATTGTTATAATATTCTTCCCATAATATATTATATTTTTCCCTTTTGAGTTCCCATTTCTTGGCTGCTTATTCATCTTTCACTCGTCCAATTGAGGTATTTATAGATTAGAGTTGGTTTCTTGATATAAAATTTTCGTTAAGACAATTTTAAAAAACAATTAATAATAATTATTAATAATATCTTTTTTATGATTATAGATTTAATAGTTCCTAATTTAAAGAAGGTTTGGCGATAAAATATGTTTAAAAAATTTAAAAAAGAAAAATTAGATTCATATATTGCAGAAGGCAAAGAATTAGCCGAAGTAGAAGAATTTAAAGAAGCTATTGATAAACTTCAAGAAGGTATCGAATATATAAGAGACCGCGAAAAAGATTATCAAACCAAAATGGATTTGATTAAGGAAGTAGAGGATGTAATGGATACCATATATGAAGATCAAATTTCATATCTAATAAGGAATTCTGAACAAGCAATTGCGGAAAATAATCTAGAAGAAGCTTCTGATATTTTAAATAAAGCTATATCTATAAAGGATACAATAAATGATGCTGATCGGAAAAATCTTCAAGAAGAAAAAGTCAATTTTGCGATAGAAAAACTGGAAATAGAGAATTTAATAGATGAAGGAATCATCCAGAGGGAAAATGATCAACTTGAAGAATCTTTCACCACATTTGAAACTGCTCTTCAAAAAAGTAAAGGATTAGTCAAAGAGGACAAGGGGTTAGTAAAAAAAATTCGAAATAATATTGATATAACTTATAGTGAAAAGGGTAAATTAAAGATTACCGATGCAAAAGAAGAAAAGATAAATAATAATTTAGATACTGCAATTGAGATATTAGGAGAGGGTAAAAGGACATTCGAAAAAATACGACAACCTGGGCTTAAAAAGGAAAATATTCAAAAAATTCAAAAATTAATTAACGAAATATACGTCCAAAAGATTAAGCCTATAATTCAAGAAGGTGAACAATTAATAAATTCCGGAAAAAAAGAGGAGGCAATCAAAGTGATGCAAGATGCCATTAAATTAAAAGATAAAATGTACGAATCTTCCTTAAAAAATGAAATTCTTCACCGAATTGCTGAAAATCTTAATCCTCTATTAGTCGAAAAAAGCGAACCTTTAATAGAAAAAGCCAAAAAAATAAAACAAGAAAAAAATTTAGAGGGTTCTATCTCTGCGGTTAATGAAATTAATAGAACATTACAAGAAGCCTTAGACTTAGCAAACAAGATGGCCGATTCGGAAAATAAAAAGAACCTAATACAGAGAGTAAGCAAGTTCATAGATAATGTGTGCAGTATTGGCATCGATGCTCGAAAGAATGCAGGAATTCAACTAATTGAACAAAAAGAATATGATAAAGCCATAAGTGAAATGTATTCGGCTTTAAGTATTGCCAAAAAGATGACTTGTCCGGAAGAAGATAACGAAAAGATTGAAGAAATAAAAAATATGGTAAATAAGGTTTATTTAGCAGAGATTGGTGATGTTTTGGAGCAAGCTGAGAAGCAAAAACAAAAAGAGGAATATGAAAAGGCGCTTGATATATATGATGAAGCTTTAAGCCTCACCAATAAAATGTATTTAAGTGATGAAACAGAGCAGAAGGTAGAGCAAATAAATAATCTCATCTATCAAACCGAATTAAAAGGTGTTGTTTCTAAAGGAGAGGTATCAGGTGAGTCTGCTCAATTTCAAGAAAGGATCCTTAAATTGAAAAAAGAACTCCAAGACGCAAAGAATATTTTAGATGAAGATAGGAAGGAAAAGAAGATATATAATATCAAGAAAAGTATCGATGAAGTCCATTCAGAACAAATTAATTTATTTGTGGAACAAATACAACAGAGTGCCAAAGAGAAAAGTTTTGAAAAAGTAAAAAACACATTAAATGATTGTTTGGATATAAAAGATTTAATTGAATTTGGAAAGTCCAAAAAACAGAATACCTCTAAAATCTTGAAAAGCTTGTTAGATATCATCAGTACAGTAATAAGCCAAGGCAATTACGAAGAAGCTAAAGAGTTTATAAATAAGTATACAGAAATAGGAAATAAATTCAAAGAACAACAAGATAAGAATGAGAAAATCAGTGATTTAATTAAATTTCTTATTGATGAATGTGATCGGTTAATTGATGAGGAAAATTACGATGTTGCGTTTGAAATCTATGAAATGAATATTGATATAATCCAAAGAATTAAGGAAAACGAAGAGCTTCAGCAAAAAATGCTCCTTAAAATAAAAAATATATATAAGGAGAAACTAAATGATAAATCCTTTATAGAGATTAATGAAGGTAATTTTGAGAAAGCAATCGGCTACGCTCAAAAAGCCCTTGAACTAGATGATGATTATGCTACCACGCACTTTAATTTAGCAAATGCATACGATCTAAAGGAGGATTTTGACGATGCAAAATCTCATTATCAGAAAGCCGTAAACTTAAAACCCGATTTCAAAGAAGCATGGAATAACCTTGGGATTATATTTCAAAGAGAGGATGATTATTCTCAAGCTCTAGAATGCTATAAGGAAGCGTTAGGAATTGATGAGAGTTACGCACAAGCGTGGTACCACATGGGGAACACTTACCGTCAACAAGAAAATATTGATGAGGCAAGGAATTGTTATCAAAAGGCAACATCATTAAATCCTCAGAACGCATTGGCATGGCTTTTCTATGGAGAATGTTTTTATAAGCAAAAGAATTATGCAGAAGCCCTAAAACACTTTGAAAAAGCTATATCACTTGACGCGGAATTAAAAACTCAACTGGGTACTCTACTTGAAGATTTTAGAAAAATCGTCGACAAAATTCAAAATACACTGAAAGAAATCTTTGATCTTAAAAAATTAGAATAAATTAATCTTGAATTCTTTTTTCTTTATTTAATTCTATCTAACGGGATAGAATCATCTCTGATGAGTTCCTTTAAAAATTCTAATTTTTAAATTTATTAATTCAAAGTTTAAAAAGCGCTTTTAAGAATTTAGGTCCTAATGATACCTTAGAAAGAGCTGGTAATTTAGCAAAAATCTTTTCACCTGTCCATTTATCTCTCGAGGTATCATATTGTGAAAGCTCTTTAAGTACATGGGCTTCATAGATATATTTGCGAAGAGTTTTATTGGATCGAATGAGTTCCGTGTAAGTTTCCCAGAGTAATTTCATAGAACTACGTGCGTTATAGAACATATATTCTGAAGCTGCCCCATTATTAAAGAAATTGTTAAGTAAAATTCGTTTTAACTCCCGGTCATATTCTTGTAAATTGGGACGTGTAAATGGCTTTTCTTGTTCAAATAATCTTTTCGCGGTTTTAACAGCACAATCTGCACTCACCACGCAACCTAAAATCCCTTCATAGAAAAATGAGGTGACTAATCCAGCAGCTTCTCCCAAAATTAAGGTTCGATTTTGAGAAAAATGAGAAATAGGATGTTTTGAAATCGGAACAATGGTAGGCTTCTTCTTTTGCTCCAATCCCTTAAGAAATGGTTGAACTCTGCTATAATTACTGATAACTCTGCCCAATTTATCTTGAATTTGAGATGCATTTTCATTAAAATTTCCGAGAAACCCCAGGGTGATTCGTTCTCGACCTCTATTGATAAATAATGGACCAGATTTTGAGATCTTTGTATTGATATGGAAAATATAATTCCACGGTATGTTTTCATTTAATTTAGCCTCAGAACCATACATATTTGTATAAACACCTATATATCGATCAGGCGTTTCAAATCCTATTGATTTTTGTAAATTATGCCCGTGCGACCCAGTCGCCAGCATTAATAATTTTCCTTCATATTCATTATTATTGGTTTGAACCGTCACATGGTCTGGATGGCGCTGTATGTGAGATACCTTTGCATTGAATTTCAGATTCCCCCCTTTTTCTTGAAAATTTTGAAGGAGATCTTTCAATAAATTTTCTGTATAAATAATGTGCCCCAGCGGCTCTCCAAATTCCTCTGAATTAATAACTCCGTTTGCTTTTTTGCTCATAAAATTGGATTTCGTATGGTTTAAACAAAAAATGGAGTGATCTTGATAATTAAGATCTAAATCCGCTACGAATGGTCGATTATGGCCAATAAATAAATTAGTCTTCACGGGAAGACTCTCAATATCGTTGTGAGCATCAAGAAGAAGCGCGTTTGCGAATTTTGAACACTTATTCGCCGCTACGGCTCCCGCTAATCCGGCTCCAATTATAATGATATCATATTGCATTATTATATTTCAACCGTATACTTTTAAATCATTGGAGATAAAAATATTTTCGGAAAATTGACTTCTTCAGATTATATGGTCTAAAGTTAGAAAAAAATATTGGATATATCAGAACAAGGCCGACAGACTCTCAGAGGGTCGTTGACTGTTGATCACGGTGAACGACACATGGTACGCCGATCGGGGTTTGCTCAGAAATTTTTTGCTCAGGAAGAGGATGTTCGCCCACGGTATGCAAATTCAGAACTTATTGGTCTTATCCAAATGTCGGAGGGTTTTTCGGGAGATAAAGTGTATTTAGACAGCGATCCCTATGGAACCTATAAAAAGATTTATGAGTGGTGAAATTTAAAGCGCTAGGTTATATAGATAATTACTATATTTAAATAATGCCCAAGTTTGTTTAGATATCTATCAGCTATTAACCTACACTCTGATAAGTTTTAACGCATAGTGATTCTAAAATTGTTTTATTTTTTCAGCAATTTTATGGAGTTGCACGTCTGCCATACCGAGTGATACATTTTTATCAAATAGCAGAACAATTAAAAAAGAATAGTCACTAATATTTATCATTTTAGAAAACACCTTTTTTTCATTAGGTAAACTATAAAATAATTCTGGAAGATTTAAAGTTTGTGTCATAAAGCGTATTTCTAACTCTTTTAGAGAGCCAAGAAGGATTTCATTAGGAAGAGATGAATAAATAATATTCCCCTCAGTAGATAAAATTGCAGCACCAAGAATTTCATTTTGAAATATTAACTGTTCAAATAAATTAATTACTTTACCGTAAAAAGCACCACCTTCAAATTTCTCTTGTTTTCCCGTGATTAATTCATCTATTTTCTTATCAAGTTCTTCATTTTCGATTGCTTCGAGATCTTTGAGCTTTTTATTAATTTTGTTATATGCATCAAAAAAGCTTGTAATGATTTTATCAAGTCGGGTATTTAAGAAAAGCAAGCTCACACTCGTATCAGCCAATAATGTAAAGATAAAATCCCTTTTTCTCTTAAAAGAAAATCTGAGATCCCCCATCTCTAACTCCTCAAGGTTTCTATCGATCACTTTTTCCGAAATTGAGTACCATTATCGGCCAGAATTTGGTTTGGCCGTCCATATTCCATCACCGCGTCTCTGATTATTTTTATGACATTGGCTCCTTTCTGGTCCTTGAAATATTCTGCCGCCACTACAAATCGGGAACGATCGTCAATAAGGGCAATCAAATAGAGTGCTCCGAGATATCCCACCGTCTGCTTTCCGGCAATATCAATTTGCCACAGATCATTTGGTTTTTTTCGCTCGAATCTTTTATATCCCTGGCTGCGTTCTCTAACATCTGTGGTTAACCCTTGAGCTCTGATATATTTCCGAACAGTTGAAATAGAGGGCACCGGGATTTGAAATTCCTTTTTTAAAAGCCGGTGGATCATAGGAGCACTTCGTTGTGGAACTTCCTTCTTTAATTCCACAATACAAGTAAATATCTTCTCCGGATATTTACGCTTCCGTTTAGTGGGCTTTTTCGAGCGATGTTTTCTTTTCTTGCCA
>JAWOCD010000092.1:0-102454 GCA_046483985.1 Promethearchaeia archaeon | reverse complement strand
GCCAAGTCCCCAACCACAGCCAAGTCCCCAACCACAGCCAAGTCCCCAACCACAGCCAAGTCCCCAACCACAGCCAAGTCCCCAACCACAGCCAAGTCCCCAACCACAGCCAAGTCCCCAACCACAGCCAAGTCCCCAACAATTGGGTCAGAGAAAACACTCACAACCAGGTACGCAACAACCTGGTCAATTATCATCAACCCCATCCTCGGTAGCACCTGCTGAACCCTATCCGAATAAAATTGACGCGAATATTTTGGCAGATCAAAAAAATGGGATAGTCTTAAAGCCGGTTGTTGATAATAAAATCGAGGGGGGTCGGATAAAAATTAGTCCCGCAAACCTTCAAAAGCTTGGGTTAGGACAGGGAATGTTAATCGGGTGGGAATGTCCTTTGACAAGATCAGAAGGTTCGGCGCGAATTACGCAAGCCCCGATTAACGATCAAGAAATTCGAATGAGTGAAGATACGAAAGAAGATACGAATATTGAGGCGGATCAAATCGTTGTATATTCGACGGAACCTCCAATTGAGAAAGCCTCAGAAGTATCACTCGAAGTTCAAGGCCAACCTGGATTAAATGGATATTGTAAAGTAGCTCCCCGGACTCAACACACATTGGATATCCAAGCAGATAATGTGCTGGCGTTTGAGGATGAATTGACGGGTGCAGTCGGCGCAAGTAAAGTGAAGATTGATGAATCTCTCCCGGACAATGTGATCGTGATAGATCAAGAAATCTTAGATGCATCGGGAATTGGAAGTTTTGAAGTTACTGTCTCTAAAAATCAAAGGAAAATATTGCCCCTCCAAAGCATTTCTTTAGGAATCTCTCCTATTAGTGGAGAAAATATGTGGGAAATTATCAAAGTCGCAAGAGAGAATATTGAATCCTTAAAAGGTTGGATCTCAAATTATATTATCTTTAAAGGCATCAAATTACGCTGGAAGTCTGTGAATATTGCATGTTCGATTTTAGATACTGTCCCAGATCTAACGGGTGATGTGCTCGCTCAAGTAACTCCTAATACCACCATTTCCTTGAAACCGACTGGTCTAGTTCCGTTTAATGCAATCTTGATAATTGATATTAGCCGATCAATGATGGCAAGGGATGTGCTCGTGACGAATATTGCTCCGGCTATTGAAGGAATTAAAGCGGCGATGCAGTCGAAAGAGATTCAAGAATTCTTGAAAAACTTCAAGGACGGAGTTAATGTTCCACGACGTATCTCTGCCGCATTTGCGGCCGTGCTCTTTTTGAGTGAAAAAGTTGGAAGAGGCTTCGGTGAGAAGGTATCCGTTATTCGATTTGCCGATGAAGCGCAAGTCCTTCCGTTTGGGGACTCCTTCTATATGGATAGTGCCAGCGGGAAAAAAGGTGTGCTTGAAGATGCAGCACGAATGATTGTGGATAGGATTGGAAATGCATACGGACAAGCGACTAATATGGGTATGGCTATGTTATCAGCTCAAGAAGTGCTATTTGAATTCGAAAAAATGAATCCTGACCAACCTACGATGATTATCTTGCTCACTGATGGAATTCCGACCGACCCCGATGAATTTTTGGATGCGATAAAGATGTTCTCCCAAAATCCGAACGTGGTAATTTATATTCTTGGGTTAGGCAATCCAGACGATAAACTCATGAAAAGAGCGGCTCAGCTTTGTGGCGGAGAATACTTTAAACCAGAAGATGCGGGAGAGCTCTTAGTATGGTACTCCAAACGGGCTAGAGATCTCACCGTTAAATTAAAATCTGACAAATAAAGTACTAAATTTTCTTCTTTCCCATTTTTGATTTTTTTTAAAGCGAAACTTTCTTGGCAGTTGAGAAGGATAAGGGAACATTAAATCACCTCAATAAATTATTAAGATATATATATTAAATTATCTCAATAAATTATATAACTAGAATAATTTATTTTTTGGAAACAAAAAAGGATATTTTTCCTTTCTAAATGATAATGAAAGAAGTAATGTAATATGAAAGAAGTACGTATAGTATCATTAGACAAGCGTGGGAGAATTGTTATTCCTTCTATTATGCGTAAAAGCTTAGGAATTACTACTAATTCTCAGTTAATGCTTATTGGAGACTCTGAAAAGAAGGAAATTCGTATAACTCCCGCGGGAATTGATAGGGAGCACGAACAAATAAAATATAAAATTACGATAAAAGACTCTCCGGGGTCTTTAGGAAAAATAGCAACCACCTTTGGAGATATTGGGGTATCATTGGTCTATGGAGAAGCCGTAATTATTGAGAAGGATAAAACAGCAGTCTGGACGGTGATCGGACCAAAACCCCCAGATCTCACCTTGGACGAGATAAAACAGCGTCTTATCTCTGAAGGAGAAGCTATTAATATTGAATCCGAAGTTTTACGATAAATTATTATACCATTATTATTACTAAAATAATATAAAAAAAGAACTATAAAAAATAGATAATATGCCAGAAAAAGAAAACCGTGACAATACTGGAGCTAGTTTCCTTGAACGAGCTCTTAAATCAGCAAAAAAAACAAAAACTGCATTGAAAGGTATCCTGGAAAAAGAATCTGAAGAAGGACAATTTTATAAGCGAGATACAAAACAAGAAGAAGAAGTTAAAACACCTCACCTCTATTATGAATCAAAAGAGGAAGATACAGAAATGCAAGAAGATTATCAATATGAAGCCAAAGAAGAATCCGTTCCTGTGGAGGGAGAACTTAGTACTATAAAAGAAAAACCCAGTTTTGTAAAGGAAGAAGAGAAATCACCTGCTCCAACTGTAGAGGAGACTCAAATCCCCTCTTCTCCACCTCCAACGGAACAATCCTACGAGAGTGGAAGACTAGAATTATATAGGAATCTAACGACTTTTTTTGAAAATTATCTAAAATCTTATAAGAATCGGTATGAACGCTGGGAGAACTCAATCTCTAATATTTTGTCTATTCTTAGAAAGATGAGAAAAATCACGAAAAAGAATACTGAAGAATTAGTAGAAACCATCAATAATCTTTATGACAAAATTTTAAAAGGGATAGACCAGTTTAAAGTAAAGAGAAGAGAAGTGGAACGTATAGCGGATGTGAATCTAGACGAGATGGGCGCGGAATTTAAAAAAGTGCTTGGTCTCTTAAGCCTTCAAATAAAGGAATACCAGATGAAACGCATGACTGATGAATTATTGCCCCTGTTAGAGCTTCAATAATTCTCTTTTTGTAAATTGGCTACTAACTTTACATTTAAAAACTCAATTATGAATGGTTTTCAATAATGACTGAAACTGAAAGACCAATAATAATAGATATTGGATGTGATAATTTTCGCTTGGGATGGGCTGGTGAAGATTTTCCAGAGTATATTGAACCAAGTATCTATGTAGATATTAAGGACTCGATTGTCCAGTCTGAAAATATAAAAGGGTTAGAAGATATTTTCGTCAAAGAAGAAAAGGTAAATCGGTATAAATACGGGAATGACGCCCTCAATTACCAAAATATATTGAACGTTCATGAATTTAAAAAGGAAAATAATTTATCTATTTTTTGGCAATATTTTCATTATTTTTATGAAAAATTGGATATTGAGTCAGAACATAAATATAAACAGCCTCTTATTATTATATCTCCCTTTTTCATGACGGATTTGGAGAAAGAACAAATGAAAAAGATATTTTTTAAAGGATTTAAATTTCCTAAACTTCAATTTCTTTCGGAGAGTCAAGCAATTATATCATCTTTACAAAAATCTACCGGATTAATTATAAACTTGGGAGAATCAAATTCATTTATTTCTTCAATTTTTCATGGATTTTCAAATATAATGGCAAGAGACTTATTTCCAATTTCAGGCCAAGATTTAACTAAATACTTTCTGAATAAAATCATTACAGAGAGAGGAAAAAGCAGCGATAAAAGTTTTTATATAGATAAATGGATAGCGAAAAATCTGAAAGAGGAAGTCTCTTTATGTGTCGTGAATCCTGAAGCAGAAATCGAAAAAATAGAAAAAGATAAGAAGGATTATGATCAAATCATTCAATTCCCTGATGCGTCTGAACTTCTAATAAATAAAATCCGGTTTTTGATATCTGAACCATTATTTGACCCGTCCCTTGTCCATGTGGATTATATGGGATTACCCGAGGCAATTGCCACGATTGTAAAAAACTGGGATCGTGAAAATTGGGAGGAATTATTGTCCAATATTATTATTGCGGGAGGCTCAAGTTTAATTCCGGGTTTAAAGGAAAGAATTAAACTTGAATTAACCGATTATTTTTCAGAGATGTTACAAGAAAAGATAAAGGTAATTGCTCCAAAAGGAAGAGAGAATATGGCGTGGATTGGAGCTTCGATTCTAAGCTCACAAGGAAAGCTCACAGAAGGTTGGATGGAAAATCCCTCTGGTGTGAATCAACAATAAATATGAGGGAACAAAATATTACTCAAAGAATAAAGAATAGTTAAATTAACTTATAAATACTAAATTAAATGCAAAAAGAGGATATAAATGGTCGTTACCTCTAAAAAGAAGCATGAATTTCTTTCGAATTTCAGACAGAATATAATTCAAGCAAATAAATTATTAAATGATCGGAACCATCGTTGGGGAGACAAATTACTTACGAACTTATATTTTGATATTGAGAAATCTGAATGGCTAGATTTAGATAAAAAGCGACAGCTTGCCCATATGATTTCAAATACATGGTGGAGGTATCTAAATTCTCTTTCTGCGAAATACAAAGAAAAGGGTTTAGATTATGATATAATTAGATATGTAGATGGTCTTAAACGGTTTTTTATTTTTCTTGAAAAGTTAAATGATATGTATCTCTTTGAGACCTTTGCTGAAAATTTATTACAGCGATTTATTCAAATGGAGAACCTCTCCGTAGGCGGAATTACAAAGTTTATCAATTCACTATCGGGTAAGGTAAAATCTGGAGATAATTATGATAAATTAATTGAATACCAAATAATATTAATGATCCTTAGAAAAACAGTAAAACCGACCAATATTTTTCAGTTGAGCTTTCAAAAATTAGAGGATATTGTGATCCAAATAGAACCCGGAAGGCGTGCACTGTTTCTCTATATTCTAATTGAAAATGTTAATATGAAGTATCATTTAAAAGAGGATTCAAATAAATTTGTCCAAAAAGTACAGAAAATGCTAATCAACCGAATTCCCACTAATTTAAGAGCAGAGTTTTCTAACTTGGGGCGAATTTCAATAAATGAACGGAACTATCAATCGATCTGTGAAGATATTCTTTACCTAATTAATTACCTTAATGAAATCGGGGAAAAACAATGGTTAATTCCATTAAACAGGAATTTATTCCAGAAATTTAAGAAGTTTGAATCGCTTGAGAATGCAACCAAAAAGATTAAAAAAGTGATTCAATCGTTAATAAAACATAATCATTTTCAGGTTGCTTTTGAGGTCTATGATTTGATTGAAGATGAGCTCATGTATCAAGGAGATTTAGGATATGATTTAATATTAATTGAATTATGGGTTGAAGCGACAACAAATTTCTCACAGATGTATGAAAAAGGATATTTACTTAAATCATTGGAAAAATTACGACATCATCTTTCTTTACCACAGAGTAAATCCGAAATATTTCATTATTTTTATACATGGAATTATATTTGGGAATTAAAAACCAAATTTTTCTCATTGGAAACTCAACATTTTTGGAAGATGTCGTTTTATAGAATCCTATTTGAGATGGGAGAGATTGGGTTAGCATTAAAGATTTCTACTTATTTTGAAGAAGATTTAAGGGCAAATTTGGATGATTTAGGTTCTCTTTATAAGATAGGTCAATCACTTAAGGAAGATATTTATCAATATCCAAGAGATGATGAATTATTTAATACTCTGAACCAGTATAATTCAAACATTCAGAAAGTTATTTTATATGTTGATGATAAGGCCAAAATCTCATACCATATTGTCTTGGACAATCTACAAACTCTTGACGGTCAATTTAATCATGAATACTGGAACGACTCGCAAGTAGTTAAAATCTATCAAGATATCTTTTTAAATAATTCTGAAACCTATGGCTTCAACTTAAGGGAATTTGGGAAATTATTATATGCCTTTTTACCCCTTGGGATCCGAAGGTTATTTAAAACAGTATCAAATTCTGAAACTAGTCAAATAACTCACATTTATTTTGTTTACAAGGATTTGATCATTCCTTTAGAACTTATTTATCAAACTAACTTTTTAGGACATCAATTTTCGCTCTCCTATGATTCATCATTGACCTTGTTGACTGGGGTTTCTTCAAAAACAACCTCTCACAATCCTTCTGTTGGAGATAAAAAAACATTAATAATTGAGTCGATAAATTCACAAAAACCCGTAAAATGGAACGAACAATCAAAAAAGAAAGAATTATTGTATCCATTTATCGAAGGGCAAGAAGAATTGGATTTTCTTACGGATTTACATCATAACATACCGCAAGTAGATAAAATGACAATTTTGAAGGGTTTAAACTCCACAAGAGAAAATATATTGTCAAATCTTTCTCAACACTCTTTCCGAATAATTACATTTATAGGAAACTTTTTCTTTTCTGAGAAGGCACCTCAACAAAGTTACATCTTAACAAATGATGATCAATTAATTACTATTAAAGAGATCCTCGCTAGTTTGAAAAATAATAAATCTATCAAGCCATTTTTAGTTTTTGATATCAAAATGTATGATTCTGAAGGGGAACAGATTTTTGATATGCTTAAACCCTTTTCCCAAATAGCTCAATCTTTTGATACTAATCCCTTTTCGGGTGTGTTAGTTAGAAATTTTCCGATCTTTAATAATTTAACCAAGAATCTACTACTCAATTTTTATAATCTATTAATTCAAGAGAACCCCCAAGGCATAGCTTTATTAAAAGCAAGAAAAGCATTACTTTCCGACTCACAAAAAGAAGGGACTGAAGGATTAAATACAGAACAAATTCTAACGATTTGTTCTTTCACTTTGTTTGGTAATCCGTGGAAGATTTTTTGAATAAAATAAATTTTTAAGGATGTAAGATAAAAGTAATTATTAAATTAGTGCAAAACATGATAGACTATGAAAGATAGGATCAAAGAACTCAGATTCGAAAACAGAAAATTAAAAAAACGCATTAAAGAGCTCGAACAGAAAGTGCTCTCCTTAGTGGGAATGTTAACTATTGATGATTCTAAAGGCTCTCATAAAAAAGGCAAAGTAAATGATGAAATAATAAGAATTATGAATGAAACAGATGATCAGTTAAATATAGTCTCTCCCAAAGTAGATAAATTCTATACAACTGAGATTCTGAGAATTGCTGAGAAGGATATACCCGTTCTATTGGTAACCAACGATAGAAGGCTTTACCAAGAGGGATATAAAAAATATTACGATCAGCTTAAAAACAAGAGTAACGTGACGGTGATAAGTAATCCAAATGTGCGATATCTATTAGTGTTCAATTCGCAAGAAGCAGTTTATTCTGGAGGATCTTTAGATAAAAAAGAACTTAACAAATCAATACTTATAGCAACTTATGTAAAAGAAAAGTCAAAACTCACAAAAATTGCTGAAATTTTTAGTAATATGCTTCCCTCATTTATGCGATAAAAAAAATATTAAAAATAAATAATAAATACTCTTTTATAATTTTTCTTTCCATTCTTTTATTGAGTTCTTGAGTTTAACAATTTCAGAATCTGAAAGAACATTCTTAGGATCACGTAGTAAATCTCGTGAGATTTTACTTATATCAAAAACCAATCGAGAAAAACCATAACTATTAATAATATTTTCCTTGAGTTCATTTAATTTTGAGCCTAATTCTCCTTTGGTAGGATTTTTTTTAATAAAGGAGTTCAAATTTTCAAGTTTCGCCTTTATCTCTTTAGCTGCTTCTTTTTTCTGTTCTGAAAAAGCTTCCGAGATGTATTGTGGGGATATAGATTCGGTATCTCCTTCTCCAGAGGGTTGCGTTGTTGTAGAGGGAGCAGGAATATTGGTATCTGTAACTGCAATATCTCTTTCAATTTTTCTTGGTGCTCGTTTTGCTTGTATCATTTGGGCATCATCCATGCTTTTTATTGGTGTTCCTTTCATCCACGCCCTTTCTAACACTGGATTAAAGTTCTTAATATGTTCATTGATAACCGATCCGATACCAGCAACATCAAACCCAGAAACCGCACCTAAAATTATTTCTTCCATATCCTTTGATACTCCCCAAATATTTTCATCTGGATAATGTCGGAAAGCAAAATTTGTTCGTTCTATGAATTCCTTAAGGATATTCATTTCCTCAGTTGAGTTGGGATCAATATTAGCTGCGATTCGAACATTAATTCGATGACTTAGGTTGCGAATCGGAACAAAGTCTATATCTTCTAATCGGGGTGCAACTATGAATAATTTGGATTTAACCCGTCCAACGATCTGACTGATTTCACCAACCATTGCGTCTGCTCCTTGTACAAACCAAACCTCTTGAAATCTAAACGCGACCTCACTTAAGGCTTTATCCCAAAAGGCCTTCATTGTGGCTTCTGATTCCCACAATCTATCTTCAATACCGCTTAGCATGTTAAAGGTGTTCTCGACCACTCTTCCTTGGAACATTGTTTTTAATTTTTGAACTTCCTTATCAATTTCAGAACTTGCAGCCCTTACTTTTTGGGTTACATCATCTAATGTATCTTTTATGGTTATGATGACGTCCTCACTAACCCATGATTTCATTTCATCAAAACCCGTTAAAACTTCTTTGGTAGCTCCGTGAATTCGTCCTTCGATATTCTCAAGTACCTCTTCTAATTGATTAACGGCTTCTCCTCTAAACCAACTTTCTAATTCATCCAATGAATTCTGGACTTCGACAGTTACTTGTTCTACAGAATTTTGTGTTTCTTCTAATGTTGCTTCTATTCCTTCGATAGCGTCATCAACGAACCATCCTTCAACATCTTGTAAGCTCTCCGAAGCTTTCTGAGCTACATCTCCTAGTTTTTTTTCCATATTGGTAAGAATTTTTTCAAGTCCTGCGATCACTTTTTCATCGAACCAATTCTGTAATGTATCGATTGCGCCAATAACTCTTTGAGATGCTTCCATTGCTCCAGATTCGACTTCTGAAAGGGTTTTTTCCAAATCTTGGGTAACTTGTTGGGTGATCCATTTCTTTAGCCGATTAAATCCATCGGTCACGCCTTTTGATGCTTCAATTACTTTTTGGTTTACGGCTTCAAGGCTGGATTTTAAGCCCGAGATAACTTCTTCCATTAACCACTTCCTTAATTGATCAAAAGAATCGAGTACTTCATTGCTCATTGTTTGGGTTTTAAGTAAGACCTTTCCCAATATTTCTTCCACGCCTTTAATCACTTCTTCTTGAAACATCTCTTTTAGGCTTTCTACTCTCTCCATTACAACCTCGGAAACAAAAGCATCGATAAATTCATTAAAGATATCTCCCATTATTTTTTGGTAATTCCCCATTAGTTGGGTTTCTGTGTTTAAAATATCTGACTTTATTCCCTTAATTGCGGTTTCGAAATCTTGAAACTCATCTTCTAATTCTTGTGGGACATTTCTTTTTAAATTAGTAAGAAAATCCTTAAATTCCTCAAGTCCCGACACACTTCGAAATTTATTTTCAAATCCCTCAAATTTTTGGACCATCTCTTTCGGAACTTGTGCTGTGATATCTCTTACAAAGTTTTCGAAATCTTGAAGCTGTTGGAGTTGATTAAATTGATTTTCGATTTGCGTGAACTCTGCATTAATTTTTCTGGGGAGAGATTTCTTCACATCACCTACAAAATCTTTAAACGATGTTAATTCCGCTACATCCTTAAAATCTTCTTGAAATTTTGAGAAGCTTCCCCTTAATTTTTGAGGGACCGTGGTCTTTATTTCTGTAAATTTACCCTTTAGGTCCTCCAATGCTCTTAGTTCTGTAAATTCTGTTTCCAATGAATCAAATCGATCCTTTAACTCGGTTCTTGCCTTTTCTCTGATTCTAGAAACGAAGTTTTTAAATTCTTCGATACTTTTCAAATTGTCGAATTCCTTACTAAACTCCTCGAATTTTTGACTTAGTTCCATTGGAGCTGAATTCTTAATTTCCCCAATATATTTCTCAAAATCTTTTATTTGTTCAAACTTCTCAAACTCTTGGGCAAGTTCTGTAAACTTTTTGTTTAATCTTTGAGGAATTTTATCTTTTACATCCGTCACGAATCTTTTGAAATCCTCTAATCCACTCACTCTAGCAAACCCCTCTTCAAAGCGTGAAAATTCATTCTCCAACTGTTGAGGGACTTCATCTCTTAACTCTGCAACATAATCGCGGAAAGCCTCTAATTGATTAAGTAGAGCTGAATAAGGAGGTAATGCCTGAAACCTTATAGTTCTTCCGGGAATCTCCTTTAATAATCCTTTTTCAATTAACTTAGAAACGATTGTTTTCGCCTCATCCATTTCAACATGAGCGTGTTTTGCGATTTCGCTCATTAAACATACTCCTTTTCCCGCTACAGAAAAATACGCATTAATCTCGCCGGAACTTAATCCTAAACGTTCTAATGCCTTTTTATGGTCAATATTTCCTTCAACGTCTGGAATATTCTCTGTCATCTTCTCTCGTCTTATAATGATTTTTTCATTCGAAATAATTCTTTAAATATTATTAGATTTACATATTTATAATTTTATAATTTGGAATCGAATCATTCCCTATCTTAAAAAATAATTAGAATTGGATATTTCTCTTCTTAGTAAAAGAATATAATAAAAAGTTGATCTCGTTTGAGCGAAAATAATACTAACTCACAAGATGTTTTTGACAAAATACTTGAAACAGCCAGAACTCTATTGGATGAAAATAGGCGGACTGGTCGTATTTCAGATAAGAGTAACAAATCCTATTTTTATACTTGTCCTTCTCCAGAAACCTATTCTCATCAATGGATGTGGGATTCTTGTTTTCATATTCTAGTTAATACTCATATTGATTTGGATTATGCGAAGAAAGAATTTGAAACATTGTTGGTCCGCCAACATTCGAATGGTTTGATTAGTCATATGTATTATTGGAAAAATAAATTTTCAATTATTGATTGGCTTTTTCAGAGTTTTTATACCTATGAGCAGTCTAGTAATATAACTCAAACGCCGCTTGTTCCGCAAGCCTTGAAAGCAATATATTACCATTCCAACGATCTCGATTTTGTCAAGCGTTACATACCAAAAGTGAAACAATACTATGATTATCTGTATTCTACACGAATTATAGAAGATGACGCAGTTCCACTATTAAATATCATCCATTCATGGGAGAGCGGTATAGATAATTCTCCAGTTTATGATTCGGCTTTAGGGATTCAAGGTCGTTTTTTATTATTGAAGTGGATGCATCGTTTAATCAAACAAGTACGCGTTTTAAGCAAATGTAATTGGAATATGGAGAAAATCGCAGAGCGAGGTTATTTTCTCTATAAAGATCTGTTGTTTAATTGTGCCTATATCCAAGGTTGTCGGGATTTAGCCCAACTTTATTATGTAACAGAACAACCACACCCCAAGGAGGAATTAAACCAAAGAGCCGATCAGCTTGAAGAAGTTTTACTGGAACACTGTTGGGATCCTGAAGAAAAAATGTTTTTTGGAATTTATGGCAAAGATGGGGAGCAAGATAAGGTTAAGGCATGTTTGGGGTTTATTCCTTTGATTCTGGATAATCTGCCGCAAAATATTGCATCTCAGTTAGTTCATGATCATTTATTAAATGAAAAGGAGTTTTGGCCGAGCTATCCAGTTCCTTCTGTGGCATTGGATGAGCCAGCTTATTCGAAATCAGAAACCCTTTTATGGCGTGGACCCACTTGGATCAACATCAATTGGTTTATCATTAATGGATTGGAAAAACATGGTTTTTCAAATGTAGCAAGTGAACTGATGATCAAAACCTTGGATTTAATTAAAAAAAATGGATATTCCTTTCGGGAATTTTACTCACCCACCACGGGAGAGGGTATGGGAGCAAAACAATTTGCTTGGTCAACATTAGTAGTAGATCTCATCAATGATGCTAAGAAGGATGAACAATTAGACTTCATCTTTGATAGAGATTGGACACATATAAAGAGGATGGATTTCTAAAAAAAAAAAAAACGAAAACAAAAAGATTTTAAATAATTTCCCCTTTTACGCAGAGATAAGTAAATCTTTCGAAGTAATAGAGGAAGATCTGATTATAGTATCCAGAATAGTACATATCATTCGCATGCCCAGAAAATTCAAGCCAAATTATGCCGCATTTATCATTTTCTGCATTCATATATCTTTTTTTAATTGTTTCGGAGACTTTTCTGCATATAAGATCATTGGTCCCTTGATAAATCAAACACGCCGGGGCGTTCTTGTCAATTAAATGATCCTCTGGGTTTTTAAACTCTTCTTTTCCCTCAAGACCAGATAAGCCATTGGCAGGATAAAAGGGAATATACCCAATAATTTGCACAGCGTCTCCAAAAATGGAGGTATAATTTCCACTGTGTATGGCTAAGGCAGTTGTACAAGAAAGATGCCCTCCCGCAGATCCTCCGCTTATAAAAGTATGTTCTAAATTTCCTCCTAATTCTACAGCATTATAGTCCTTGTTGGAGTTGGAAATGTATTTTGTAAAGTTACCAATATGACGAATCATATCGTCAATATCAAAGTCTCCGAGCACATTTTCAGGAGTTAGAGAACTTAATGTCCCCTCTTCTTCGGTTTCTTTCAACCCGTATTGAATATCATAGACAATATATCCTTGGGCGGCAAAATGTTTATTAACTTGCATTACATGACCACTCCCTTTGTCTCCGTAGCGCCAGCTTCCACCGTGAATCTTTATCAGAACTGCAGACTTTCCGTCCTCCACGCCTGGCATCTCTTCTTTTATCTCCTTGGGCCAAAATACATCGAAATAAAGTTTTATCTCGTTATCTTCAGAAAAATTGCTTTTAGCGCCATCAAAATACAAGACATCAGCTTCATAATTGCAATCTTTTGGTGGGATTCGAAGGAAATATCCTGGAGTAGTAAAGGTTGACTTCATTAAGTATTTGGATTCGAGATCAGCATCGATATTGTTCTGCCAATCTTCCCCAAATGCGCCAGAAAACTGAGCTTCGGCCGAATAAGAATTATACGGAGACATAAAATAAGGGAGCATCATAATCCCGGTAAGTATGAGCCCAATGAGAGCTACCGCATAATGTATTTTTTTTCGCCTTTCCCGGGGGATTATCTTTAAAAGAATTACCGTAATACTGAAAAAGATAAAGGAAAAAGCCAATGCAAACTCGGGAACGAACATATTTATCACCCACAACAAACCGTCTATCCATCGACCGAATATTAAAGATGCGCTCAGAAATATTCCGATTATAAGGGCAACTACGCAGATAATACCTAAAATTAACTTTAGAATCTTATTGATTTTCAAGGTTTTATTCGTTAGCTCTGAGGCGGATTCTTCTTCTGATAGCCAAATTCTCTGATTTTGAAGATTCTTTATATTTAAGACCCCTAAAATCCCTCCAAAAATAAAAAATCCAAAGTAAAAGCCGATTTCCATTGCATAGAATATCAGACTGTCTGCTATTTGATTGGAATACGTAACAGAAATAATAAAGTTACTTACTGGGACAAAGATCATACCAAAAATAACGAAAATTAAGTAAATGTAACTCAGAATGCTTAGTTTATTCCCCAATTTTGTCTTTTTATATAGATTCTGGTCCGTTAAATACACAAGGAGGAAATTCCCGAAAATCGTCAATAACAGAAGTGCTCCATATACTTCCCAGAAGAGCATGTTTCCCGTTATTTTGATTAAAGCAAGATATAAGATTCCGAAAATTACTGAACCAAGATTTAGGAAAAGTGATGCATAGCTTACGTTTTTTAAGTTCACATATTTCATTATTTTCACATTTTGAGATTAGATTTTAAACGCTTCTATTTAATAATTTAAATGCATTTCAATTAAATAGAATTCAATCAAGTATTTAAACAAATTGTAAACTAAGACCATTCTTCTTTATTACATTTCAAAGAATTTTTTTAAAAGATGGGAAAGAGAACTTGAATTATAGGAATACGGAAAAATTTTAATTTACATAACTATTATGTTTTTATAAGGATATTTTTTATAATTTGAAAATTGCTCGAAAGTAGAAAAAGCTTAAATTGAATAACTATTATATACATTTATAAGTTTCTTATTTAAAGAATATAATTAACAGAAATGTTGAACATTATAATGAATATTTGTACAAAACTTCTCGATGAGTTAAATATGTCAATTAACAGCGAGGTAGAAGAATAAATGAGTCCAAGTCGACGAGGAGACGGTACGCTCGTGTTCAAGATTTGCTTTTATGGCCCGTCTTTAGGGGGTAAAACTACAGCCTTGGAATGGGTCTATGATAAAGAAGGTCTTGCTTCTGGGGACATGCAACAAATTCAAGATCCGACGGGGAGAACTTTATTTTTTGATAGAGTTGTTGCCCGTGTTTCTAATGTCGTGTTCCAAGTCTATACCGTTGCAGGCCAAAGAAGACACAAATTCCAGAGACAAACTGTACTTAAAGGAACTGATGCGGTTATTTTTGTTTGGGACTCGTTAGTGGATCAATGGGGTGAAAACATCTGGTCCCTTAAGGAGCTTCTGAAATTTTACGGTGATAAATTAATTCCCAAAAATATTGGAGATCCTCCTGAAATTCCTATGGTTGTTTTAGCAAATAAAAGAGATTTAGAAGATATTGTGGAGGTTTCGAAGATTAGAAAAGTGCTGGATACAGCAAAATTGAATCATGTTATGATTTATGAGACAATCGCGATTACTGGAGTCAATGTAAAGAAAGGGTTTGTCTACGGAGCGCGCCAAGCAGTTTTAAACCATTACAAAAAGCTTTCTGGCCAATCGATGGAGAGTACCTAATATATTTTTTTCTTATCTATTTTTATCTTGTGACTCAGAAACTTGATATTTTCACCATTAAGTTAATTTTAAACATCTGTTTTTGTTCTCTTTCTTTCAGTTGGAATGTTTCATTCTTCTTAATACCTGAAAAATATTTATCAAAATTGGGATATAAAATATAGATAAATAAATAAATAAATAATTATATCAATAAAACGAGACCAATTTTTATGAAGAAAAAGCAGATAACATTCGTGTTGCTTTTCTTAGGTATGTTTATCGTGGGGACGGTCTTGATATTTCACGTTCCTATGACTATTAAGATTACATATGGGAATTCAGTCCAAACTGATGACGGAGAAACAATTTCGTTTAATGTCTTTGAACCAAAAACCTCGGACGAGAAAAAGAAGAAAGCAGTAATTATCGGACACGGAGTCATGGTTAATAAAGAGATGATGAAAGGGTATGCCATTGAATTGGCCGCTGCAGGCTATGTGGCAGTTCCCATCGATTTTCGGGGGCACGGGCAAAGCTCGGGAGATCTTAATCACGAGAAATTAGTTAATGATGTGGAAGCAGTTAAGGGATACTTGGCGGAGAGGGATGATATAGATATTCACAATTTAGGATATATCGGCTATTCCATGGGCGGATGGCCCGGAAACGAAATTGTGAAGAACGATGAGGATTTTAAAGCATTTATCGGTGTTGGTACTTCACTTGCAATAAAGAAGGATGATATAGCCGCAAATCGGACCCTTAATATTCTAATGATATTAGCCCAGTTTGATCAAGCCTTTTCGCTGAATGAAGTAAAGGAGCAATTTGGAGATTATATCGGCAAAGATACGGATGAAATAGCAGTAAATCGGTTATATGGCAGTTTTCAAGATGGCGATGCCGCTAAAGTCTTTTTAGATGATAATTCGGATCACCTCATGACTGCTTGGGACCAAGATTTTATCAGAGAGGCAAGGGATTGGGTTTTAAATACGTTTGATGAAGTGAACCCCGCAGATCCAAATTTCTATGTGAATTTGCGTTTTTTAATCCTCATTTTACAATTGTTGGGAGGAATGGGCTTCTTTTTCTCCATTTGTGGACCAGTTTCCAAATTTGTCTTGAAATTTAGGGAGGACGAAGATGAATTACCAACGTTTGAGTTCGCCGATGAGACATGGACACAAATCACCAAAAGATCTCTGTTATATACATTGGTATTTTTCATTCCTGGGATGATCCTTATGATACCGTTACTTTTATTGCTCCCCTTAGTATTGGCTGGTGTGCTTATTATGGTTCTTTTTGGTCAAGCATTCGGGTTTTTGATGTATCTTTGGAAATCTTCTAATCGTGAGGAGGCTTCGATATTATCCTTACTTAAAGAACCCTTTCATGGTACACGGAAAAAAATAGTAAAGGAGAGTATAGTGGGAATCCTATTGGCAGTCATTCTCTATGTGGTGTTATATCTCTCCATCGGCTTGAATTATCTTGGGATTATTCCCTCAATAGTGAAAATTCCGTGGATGCTGATTTATTTTGTACCGCTCTTCGTGATTTTCATTATATTCCAACTGCTGTTAAATATGGTTCTGTATCCGAAGATTAAAGGGGAACAAAATTCGCTGTCTAAATCAATCGGAATAGCACTTGCGATCCTACTGATCTATCTCTCTGCGATCATTTTAATTCCGTCCATTATCATGGGTAATTATTTTTTGACTCTCATTCTAATGGTATCAATCCCAATTAATGTCCTTGCGGTATGCGTTGCTGCGATATTATATAAAAAGACAGGGAGTATCGTTCCAGGAGTGATCATTGATACTTTCATTTTGTTGTGCATATTGAGTACATTATCGCCCTATGGATTTATATTCTCGCTAATTTCTCTCTTCGCTCAAGTGTAAAATTCAAACCATAAAAAAATTAATCTTCTCTCTTTTTTTATATGTATACAACAAAACCATTATTAATTTTAAAGGGTGTTTTATATCCCTCCAATGGGTTATCAAGCACCTGAATATTTTCATGATCGGAAAAAAGGCCAAGGTAACTAACAGAATTTATATCTGAATAATTGTTGGGTCAATTTTGTCCTTTGAGATCTTTAAATATCCATAAGAATTGATGTCTGTAAAACGCTTATCACTGGGTGTACCTGGGCTAAGATATAGCCGCCCGTCCTTTTTTTCATTATAAGGCCGGTGAACATGTCCAAAAATGACGATATCATATCCTTTTAGATCAAAATTCTTATTTAATCGTCTGATGATCATATTGGGACCTCCCATTCCATGAGTCATGAAAATTTTATGTCCAAAAATTTCTAACTCTTGCGTTTCAGGCACTTCTTTCTTCAATTGTTTATCGTTATCCATGTTCCCACTAATTCCAATAAATTTATCTTTTCCAAACTCATCGATAAATAATTTATACGTTTCCCAATTACAGTAATCTCCGAGATGAAATAGATAATCAATCTCTTTCTCCTTGAATTCCTTAATTATTTCAGGTGGAACCTCCCCCTTAGACGGACAATGGGTATCGGAAATTAATCCAATCAATAGTTCTTTTTTTTCGGTCTTTATTTCTCTCATACTCATAAAAATTAATCGTTATAATTATTTTTTAAATTTATTCATCAAAGAGATGATAATAAAATAGAATTATTTTTGTTTCTAAAGACTTATTCTTCCTTATCAACATTCTTTTCTTCTTCATTCTCTTCTTCTCCCTCTGCACAAGTTTCAGTTGCACATTTCCCAACTCCAATCACCGAATCGTCTTCATATAAATTAATTACTCGGACGCCCTTGGCTCTTCGATGTGTGATACGCACAGAATCGACTGGTACTCGAATAACTTGTCCTTGTTCCGTCCCTACCAATATATCTTCCTTTTCTCCTATTCGTAAAGCAACGACTTCATCATTCTCCTCCTCAT
The DNA here is from genome assembly GCA_046483985.1 of Promethearchaeia archaeon. Classification (GTDB taxonomy): domain Archaea; phylum Asgardarchaeota; class Lokiarchaeia; order Sigyniarchaeales; family SOKP01; genus JAWOCD01. The sequence goes on along the minus strand of JAWOCD010000092.1, from coordinate 84,494 downwards.
TAAGATTTATATTTCTTACTCCTTTCGCTCCTCGGGCAGTTTTTCTGTATTCTTTAATTATCGTCCTTTGTCCGTACCCGTTTTTCGTAAGCGTTAAAACTATTGTGTCATCGGTAACCAAGACAGCATCAATAACTTTATCTCCCTCACGTAAATCTACTCCCTTTACTCCCATTGTATTTCTCCCTAGTTCTCGTAGTTCGGATTCGTCAAACCGGATGGCATATCCTTTTTTAGTGGCGATAAATACGTCTTGTAATTCATTGGTCAGTTTTTTTACACTCACCAATTTATCACCCTTTTTAATTCGCTGCGCTCTAATACCTGTACTTCTTACCTTATTAAATTGATTAAGTCTTATTTTCTTGACCCGTCCCCTTTTTGTTGTCATTATCAGGTACTCGTTTTTGTTGAAATTATTAATTGGGACCATTTCCGAGATAGTTTCATTATTCCTTAACGGGATAATATTAACAATAGGTTTTCCTTTTGCTGTACGCGTTTGTTTGGGAATTTCAAAGGCTTTTATGGAATAGACCCTCCCATTTGATGTGAAAAATAAAATAGTGTCGTGTGTAGAACATACAAATAGATCATTAATGAAATCCTCTTCTCTAACTGTCATTCCCCGTTTTCCTCGCCCTCCTCTATGCTGCGTACGATACTCTGCCACTGATATACGCTTAATGTAATGGTTTTTCGTAAGGAGGACTATGGTCGGTACATTTTTAATGAGATCTTTTCTTTTAATATTCAAATTGAGTTCTTTTTGAACTATTTTCGTCCATCGATCATCGCCATACTTTTCGATTAGTTCGGTAAGTTCTTGCTTAATAATCTCAAGCCGTTTGTTCCGGCTTTTAATAATACCTTTATAATTGTTGATTGCTTCTTCTAACTCATCTTTTTTATTCTTAAGTTTTTGTTGTTCAAGATTTGTTAAACGAGAAAGTGTCATACGTAAGATGGCATTTGCTTGCACTTTTGTTAGATCGTATTTCTTTATTAATTCTGCTCTGGCTTGGGTGGTGTCTTTTGCTTTCTTAATTAGTTGTACCACGTTGTCAATATCATTTAAAGCAATTATTATTCCTTCCAGTTTATGTAATTTTGATTCTGCTTTTTCTAAATCATATTTTGTCCGTCGGAGGATAACGGTTAACCGATGTTTTATGTATTCTTGCATTAATTCTTTTAAATTGAGAATTTTCGGTTGCTTTCCGTCATTGACCAATACTAAATTTTTAATATAAAAGTTTTTCATTAATCTGGTGCGCTTATAAAGGATATTTTTTATTATTGGAACTTGTGCTTTTTGCTTTAATTCTAAAACAATGCGCATTCCTTCCCGGTCGGATTCGTCTCTTAAATCCTTTACATCCTTGAGCTCATTATTTTTAATTAAATTGGCAATTGATTTAACTAATTTATTCTTATTTACTAAGTAAGGAATTTCGGTTATAACTAAATTAAATTCACTATCAGATTTTTCAACATCTACCACGCCTCGAATTGGTACTCTACCTTTTCCTGTCTTATATGCATTATAGATTCCCGTTGTATTACTGATAATTCCTCCTGTGGGAAAATCAGGCCCTTTAACAATTTTCATTAACTCTTCAATTGAGATATTAGGGTTATCAATTACTTTAATAATTCCTTGACAAACCTCCGTGAGATTATGTGGAGCCATTGAAGTTGCCATCCCTACGGCAATACCTTTAGTTCCATTCAATAAAGTGTTGGGTATTTTTGCAGGTAGATAACTTGGCTCTTGCAAACTATCATCGAAGTTTGGGATAAAATCTACCGTATCTTTATCCATATCTTCGATTAACTCATCTGAAATGCGCGCTAATCTCGCCTCCGTATTATGGTTAATAAATCCATTCGCTGTAAATGAATGACAATCCGAATCTACTCTAATAGAATATACATGTTCCTCGGGGAGATGGCTAATTGAATCAATCTCTTGGAAAACATAGTTATTCTCTATAAGTTCTTGAAGATATGCGGCATCGTTTTCTCCAACTAATGTTTTAATATGATTAATCTTCTTTTTAAGAGAATTATATCGATCGATATTTTGTTTTTGAAAATATTCATTAAAACGATAATTATATTTAGACCTAAAGTAATCAGTTAAATATGGAATAAAATCAGTTTTGCTAATCCTTGTATGATCCATTTCTCGAAGCTTTTCAAGTTTTTCTGATTTTCTGGACGAAAAGAATCCAATCTCATCGAGAAAAGTTAATTTAGATTCCATACCAAGTATTGTAATCCGATAAGTATCATTTCTAGGATCTGGGATAAGATGACTAGTCATGATACCAAAACATAGCAAAATATATTTTAATTGGTTTAATAATTTAGTACTCTTCGAGATATAGGTTATATTGCAAGATTTGCCCCCATGTCTTTTATCTATATTGATTTGGACCGATCCATCACCCTCAAACAAAGCTTTTAAAAAAGAAGCTACTACAGATTTACTTGATCTCAAAACCGAGAATGGTATTTCTTTCATATCCGATTTAACAGGATTAAGCCCAATACTATAGAGAAAATCAAGTAGTTCCCTATAATGTAAAGAAAATTCTTTCCATCCCTTATATTCATCTCTCTCATATAGGGAGATTCCCGGGAAAGATTTCAATAGTCCTTTCTTAACTTTCTCATAATAATTATAATTTTTATTATTAAAGGAAAGCCTTTGTTGAACGGTATCAGATATACTCCCTTCTGCCACGAGAGCTCCAAGAGAAAATGCCAATTCTTCGGTGATCTCAGTTGGAAATTCAATTTCAGATCTCCTCTCCGAACTCTCCGGAATATGGGGTTTTGTATTATAATTTTTTTTAGGGAATAATCCTTTTCGATTAAGAACAACAATATCTTGCTTGGAAATTTCTCCTAAAGTTTTCCAAGTAGTTGTAGGCTTACCATTTAAATTCTTTACCCAACATAAAACTGGATGGTTTTTTGTTCCCTTAATTGAATAACCTTGTTTCGTGGTTATCTGAATGATTTTATGAATTCCGGAATCAAAAAATTTGGAAGCATTATTAACAAAACCCTTCTTTGAAAGGATTTTAATATCTAAATCTCCTTCATACCCCCTCGATACAATAGATTGTACTGCTTGATTATTCTCAACTTCAATAATATTATTACCTTGTTGAATACCAATTCTTTTACCCGTAATGGAGGATATCTTGTTCTTAGTTTTTTTTGAAAGATCTTTTATAGGCACTAATCCCTCTCCAGTTAGGACAAGAGAATCACCCGTCACACAATAGCGCATCGCGGCAGGAGGGTCACCATCGATGGAACCGAAGTTCCCCTGGGGGTCAATCAATGGATATCGCATAGAAAAATCTTGTGCCATTCGCACTAATGCATTGTATACAGCTTGGTCTCCATGAGGGTGATACTTACCCATTGCATCTCCCACGATTCTTGCGCATTTTACATGAGGATTACCATAGGTATAATTATTATCTTCCATTGCATAAATGATTCGTCTATGCACGGGTTTTAATCCATCCCGGACATCAGGAATGGCCCTTCCGACAACTACAGACATGGCGTAATCGATGTAGTTGTCCTTCATTTCTTTTTTTAATAAAATTTTTCTTACATTTTTCGAAGTCATTTAAATCCCTTTTATGTAAAAATTTCTTATACTTCCCTTTTCAATATTAATTCTATTATTTTAAAAAATTATAATGAAAATTATGTATAAAGGTTAAGGTCTGCTTTATGTATCTAACACATTATATTCATCGTAATGGTCTAAGATGAACTTTTTTCGAGCTTTAACTTCCTTTCCCATCAGTTGAGAAAAAATCTCATCATTCGCGAGATAATTTTCGTAAGTTACTTTTTTTATGATTCGCTTTTCTTTATTCATACATGTTTTGTATAATTCATCGGGGTTCATCTCGCCCAATCCTTTAAACCGGGATATTCTAATGCTATTTGTACTCTTTAAGTTATATTTCTCCATCATTTCCCGTAGTGCTTTTTCCTTTTCTTTTTCGTTATATACATATTTTTGGGTTCTTCTATACTTTAATTTAAATAATGGTGGTACTGCTATATATAAATGCCCGTTATCGATTAAAGGACGCATATATCTAAAGAAAAAAGTGAGTAAAAGTGTTTCAATATGGAACCCGTCGATATCTGCATCACAGAAAATGATGACCTTATGGTATCGGAGATTATCCAAATTAAAATCCTCATCATCAATTCCTTGAACTCCCACACCAAGAGCTTTTATAATTGCCCGAATTTCCTTATTCTTCAATATTCTATTAATTCGCGCTTTTTCTACATTCAAAATTTTACCTCTCAAAGGTAATATTGCTTGATGTTCCCTGTCTCTTCCTTGTTTGGCCGATCCACCAGCAGAATCCCCCTCTACAATGAATAATTCACTTTCTTCTGGGTTTTTTGACGAGCAATCTGCTAATTTTCCTGGCATTCGAGCATTGTCTAAAGCTGATTTTCGTCTTATCAAGGACCGTGCCTTTTTAGCCGCTTCTCTTGCCTTTTTTGCACTAATCGTTTTTTTCACAATTTTCTTGGCGATTCGAGGATTTTCTTCTAGGAATTTTCGTACATTATTGCCCACGGCTTGGCTTACAATCTGACGAATATCGGAATTTCCTAATTTGATTTTAGTTTGACTTTCAAATTGAGGATCGGGTAACTTGACAGATATTACGGCTGATAACCCTTCTCTGGTATCCCCCCCACTTAATTTTATTTCTTTATATTTTTTGGCCATAGATTCTTCCCGATAGGAATTAATGGTTCTTGTTAGCGCCATCTTGAATCCCGTTAAATGTGTTCCACCTTCTATTGTATTAATTGTATTTGCATAGGTTAAGATATTTGTCTGATATCCTTGGTTGTACTGGATTGCAACCTCTACTTCAACGTCTTCGCCCTCCTCGTTTTTCTGGGTTTCGCTGAAAGTTATAACTTCGTTAAATAAAGGCTTCTTGTCCTTATTTAAGAAATTGATAAACTCTTTTAGCCCACCCTGAAAGTAATAAACCTCTCTTTTTTCACTTTCCTCGTCATATACCTCGAACTTGGCTTGGGGAGTTAAAAATGCTAATTCTCTTATTCTATTTGCAATAATGGAAAAATCAAAAACGTTTTCAGGGTCAAAAGAGAAGATTTCCTTGTCGGGGTAAAAATGAATAATTGTCCCCGTTCGGTGGTCGTCTATTTTTTCGATCTTGGGATTTGAGACCCTTTTCCCTTTTGAATATTTTTGTTTGTAGCATAATCCATCACGATAGACTGTGACATCCATCCATTCTGCTAACGCATTCACTACAGATAATCCAACGCCGTGAAGTCCGCCAGATATCTTGTAACTCTTATTATCAAACTTTCCCCCAGAATGCAAATGTGCCATTATTACCTCAACGGCGGGTTTATTATATTCTGGATGACTATCAATCGGGATTCCACGCCCATTATCCTCAATTAAAACAGACCCATCTCTCTTAAAGATTATTTTGATATGGTCGGCATACCCGGCAATTGCTTCATCAACGCTGTTGTCAATTACTTCAAAAATTAAATGATGTAATCCCTTACTTCCCGTATCTCCGATATACATTGCGGGACGACGCCGAACTCCTTCAAGGCCCTTGAGAACTTTAATACTTTCTGCTTCATAATTATTTATATCTATATTTTCTGGATTATCGGTCATGATTTCCTCGGAGTTTAAAAGTAATTTAAATGTAAAAGTAAAACTATCAAAATTGATGAATTTTTAACAATTACAATATATATAAGGTATTTTTGACTTATTAATTTTTATTAACTTTGTTCAGTTAGTAACCCCATAAAGTTAACTGAAATAAAAAAAATGCGGAAAAGGACATGCGAAAAAAACGTATTCTTCAATTCTATAAAAAGGATTTAAATTCTCCTATTCTTGATAAATAATTTCTGACTTTACTAATGATCAAATTGTATCTTGCTTTGGGAAAATACTTGACGATTTTTCATTAATTGAGAACAAACTTAACTTAACTACGGAAACATATCCAAACTATAATATATTTAGATGGAACTCGTTCCAGCATCAATTAAATCTAATTTTTTGATAATCATTCGATCTAAATTTTTTAGTTTAGTAATGTTAGTTCATTTTCCTCTTTCTCTGATCTCTTTAGCCATCTTTGTTATTTCAAGTAATTGGTTTGTAACGTCGTGGGTCCGAACAATATGAGCTCCGTTGAAAACTGCAATTGCTGTCGCTGATAAGGTGCCATTTAACCTATTTTCAGGTTCTGGTTTATTAAGTGTTTCTCCTATGAATGATTTTCGAGATATAGCAACTAATATGGGTATTTCTAATGTTTGCAATCTATTGAGATCTTTAATTAAACCTAAATCATATTTATAGGTCTTTTCTTCCACCCAATGTCCAATCCCGGGATCTAAAATAAGATTATCGAGATTGTATCCTTTTTTCCTTAAATTTTGAATGGTGTTTTGAAAAACATTGATAATTTCTTCCATTTTGCATAAATCTCCTGGCACCTTTTCTGAAGCCATTATAATCAAAGGAATATCATATTCCACCACGAAATCAATAAGTCCGGGATCGGTTTTTAAACAGCTAACATCGTTCACAATCATGTGTTTGTTGTACTTTTGAGTAATCTCATAGGCTTTTTGGGCAATTTTTTTATATTGGGTGTCTATTGAAATCGCGCATTCTCCGGGAATACGGCTACAAAGATGAGATAATGCAGGGGTTATTCGTTTCAATTCTTCTTCGACTGAAATCTTTTGAGACCAAGGTGCAGTGGAGCGAGCACCTAAATCCAGTATTTTTGCCCCGTTTTCAATCATATGTTTGGCGGTTTTCTCTAATCTTTTAAGGTTTGTATATACTGAACCTTTATAGAAGGATTCGGGGCTTAAATTCAAAACCCCCATAATTACATGGTCAACTTTATCGCCAATTTCTAAAAAATCGAACAATTTGGAATAGATTGGCATGAGTACTATTGAAGAATGTTTAATTTTACTAATATTTTTACTAGAATCTTTACTAATATTTACTAATATAGATATTAAAACCTTTACTAATATTTACTAATATAATGCATGTATTCTCAGTAAAACTACCGATCATTCGGAAAGACGACCCGTTAATCGAAATAATTGTCCGAGAAATCAGAAAAAATGATCAAGAGATAAAGGATGGCGATATTATTGTTATTTCCGAAAAAATAGTGGCAACTGAGCAAGGACGCATATTGAATCTAAACGATATTAAAGATATCTCTCCAAAAGCCCAAAAATTAGCAAAAAAATATGATATGGATGAACGATATGTCCAAATCATTCTTGATGAGGCATCCTCGATCCTTGGTGGAATGAACCATGTGATTTTGGCAAAAATGGACGGATTAATGATTGCCAATGCCGGGATAGACCAATCAAATGCGGGAGGACCGGGTAATGTGGTCTTACTTCCGAAAAATCCCCAACAACTTGTATGGGACTATTGGAAAGAATTAAAAGATGAATTTCATTTGAAAGATTTAGGCGTTATTATCTCAGATTCACGGGTACAACCGCTTAGAAAGGGAACTATAGGTGTAGCAATCGCCACCGCAGGGTTTGAACCCGTTGAGGACCTACGAGGAACCCCAGATCTGTTTGGCCGTCCTCTCGAAATTACCATGCGGGCAGTCGCCGATGATTTAACCAGTGCCGCCCAATTTCTTTTAAATGAGGGTGACCAGCAAACCCCAATTGCCGTATTACGAGGCGCACAAGTGGAATTCACAGAAAATCCGAACATGACAACAGAACTTCCCCCAGAAAAGTGCTTATACATGAATATCTTTTCAAAATATTTACTCGAAAAACGAAAGAGCAAGGATTAAATTTTGACGGTCTTGAGTCCTTAATTAGTCAAATTTTTTAGAAAATAAAACCTATAATTGATATAATTTGAAATTTTTATATTGACAATACAAGTAGCAAAACTATGTGGTAAATTTTATGAACTTAACCGATTTCATGGGGTACGAATTAATTGAGAAAATTAAAGCTAGGGAGATTTCGATTGAAGATGTTATTCTGCAAACATTTGATCGAATAGAGCAAACTGAAGATCAACTCCACTCTTTTGTCCATTTATCAAAAGTGAAGGCTTTAAAAAAGGCCAAACGGTTAGATAAAAGGCTGAAAAGTGGAAAGGATGTTGGCTCGCTTTATGGACTCCCGATCGGCATAAAAGACCTCATTTGCATAAAAAATAGTCCCACCACTTGTTGTTCACGAATTCTTGAGGAATATAAACCACCCTATAATGCAACGGTAATAAATAAACTGGTCGAAGATGGGGATGCGATTTGCGTGGGAAGAACCAATATGGATGAATTCGCAATGGGGTCCTCCACGGAAAATAGTTGTTACGGCCCCACCTATAACCCGTGGGATTTAGAACGTGTTCCGGGAGGATCTAGCGGAGGCTCTGGTGCATGTGTCGCCTCGGGCCAGACGATTTTTTCTTTAGGAAGTGACACGGGAGGAAGTATTCGCTGTCCTGCCGCATATTGCGGTACAGTAGGATTAAAACCTACCTATGGTCGCGTTTCGCGGTATGGATTAATTGCTTATGCCAATTCCTTAGATCAAATCGGACCAATTACCCGCTGTGTAAAGGATTCTGCACTTTTACTTGAACTGATGGCTGGCTATGATGAATTAGATTCAACAACAGTTGAAACGAAGGTAGATAATTACAGTGAACATTTAGATACTCCTCTTGATGATAAAGTCTTGGGAATTCCGCAAGAATTTTTTGGTGAAGGATTAGATAAGTCTGTGAAGAATAAAGTGGAGGAATCTATTGATATTTTGGAGAATCTAGGTGCCTCTACAGTAGAAATTTCTTTACCACACTTAGAATATGCAATACCTACCTATTATTTAATTGCAATGAGCGAAGCGAGTTCGAATTTGGCACGATATGATGGATTACGTTATGGAAAGATGGAAGAGGTGGAAAGAGGAGATATTTTTGAGATCTATGGAAAAACCCGGGGAAGAGGATTCGGCTCAGAGGTGCGAAGAAGGATAATCTTAGGAACATATGCGTTATCTGCAGGTTATTTTGATATGTTTTATATGAAAGCCTTGAAAGTAAGAACTTTGATTAAACAAGATTTTCAAAATGCCTTCAAGCAGTGCGATGCACTTGTATGTCCCACAATGCCGACTACCGCGTTCAAAATTGGCGAATTAGTTGATGATCCATTAGAGATGTATTTAATGGATATTTTAACATGTCCTGTCAATCTTGCAGGATTACCTGCTTTATCTATTCCTTGTGGATTCGATGGGAACGATCTTCCTATTGGATTTCAAATTATTGGGGATTATTTTGACGAAAAACAAATCTTAAATGTCGGGTATCAATTAGAACAAAAACTTAATATCTACAGACAACTACCAAAAATTCACGGAGGTGCTGATTAATGAGCCAAAGTCAAGAGAATGATGTTGTTATAGGTTTGGAGATTCATATTCAATTAACGAATTTAAATACAAAATTATTTTGTAGTTGTAGTAGTAATTATCGGGATGCAGAACCGAACTCTCATACCTGTCCCATTTGTCTCGGTTTACCGGGGGCACTTCCCGTAATCAATGAAAAAGCTTTGGAATTTGCAACTCGGCTTGCATTAGCTTTAGAGGGAAAAATAAATAGACGGATGTATTTTTTCCGAAAACATTATTTTTATCCAGATCTTCCCAAGAATTTTCAGATAACCCAATACAATAAAGCAGGGGGCAAAGCTTTTGCGGATGGGGGAAAAATTACCATAAAAATTGACGGAAAAAAACGAGATTTACCCCTAGATCGTATCCACTTGGAAGAAGATCCAGGCAGGTTAATTCATAAAGGAAGCATTGCCACTTCTCCTTATACTTTAGTTGATTACAATCGCTCTGGGATAACTTTAATCGAGATTGTAACGAAACCCGTCATGAGATCCCCGGAAGAAGCTCGAGAATTTCTGAACCAACTTAAATCAATAGTGCAATACATTGAAATTGCAGACTTAGATCTTGAAGGCTCGTGCAGGGTGGATGCAAATATATCAATCAAAGGGTATAAACGATCTGAAGTAAAAAATATAAGCAGTTTTAAGGAAGTAGAACGAGCCCTCAAATGGGAAATACAAAGACAGCGAAATTTGATTAAACGTGGGAAAGAAATCAAGCAAGAAACACGCCATTGGGATGATGTGAATCGTATTACCATCGCTTTGAGAACTAAGGAATTTGAAAAAGATTATCGCTATTTTCCAGAGCAAGATTTGGTACCCATTGAGATTGATGATGATTTTATTGATACCGTAGAAAAAAATTTACCTGAGTTGCCTAATCAGCGGATGAACCGTCTTCAAGAGGAATATTCATTATCCGAATTCGATGCGGAATTATTAGTTATTGATAAACATATTGCAGATTTTTACGAGAAAGGCGTGCAAAAGGAACCCTCCTTTGGGAAAGAAGAATATAAACAGTTTTGTAACTGGTTAATGAGTGATATATCCCGTTGGCTGAATGAGCATGATACATCGATACAGAATACAGAACTGAAGCCGAACGAGCTTGCAAAACTTATTAAGTATATCAATAGCGGTAAAATTACTGGAAAAATTGCCAAAACATTTGTTGCTGATTTAATGAAGGGCAAAACCGTTGATAAGATTATTGAAGACACTGGAAAAAAGCGGATCGCCGATGAAGATAAACTCTCCCATATTGTCCAAGAAGTTATCGAGGAAAATGAAGATATCGTGAAGGATTATCGAAAAAATCCGAAAGCACTTCAGGCATTAATCGGGCGAGTTATGAAAAAGACGCGCGGTCAAGCAGATCCCTTGAAAACGAAGGATTTGATGCTAGACTACCTCGAAGAGTAAAATTTTCTATTTTTCTACATAACTTTTATTATTTTATGATTCTTAATTTAGACTTAAATAGAATTAAGATTTATTTATTAATAATTAGAATTGAATATATTATCTCAAAAATATAATTGTAAATGAGACGTTATGAGTGAACAGATAACTGAAATTTTGGAAAATTTGAAGGCCATTAAAGGCGTCCACGGTGCAGCGATTATCGAGAAATTTGGCCTTATAAAAGGGAGTGCTTTACCGGGATGGGTCGATGAAGAGGCTGTGGCGGCTATGGTAACCTTAATTCTGAAGGCTAGTCAGCGAGCTACGAAAGAATTGGAACAAGGTCAATTTAATAATGCAATTATTGAATCTGCAAATGGGAAAATCTTGTTCTCTGAAGTTGGAGGCAATATAATTACGATAATTACTACCACGGACGCTAAACTCGGCATAATTGACCTAAAACTTAAAGCAGCGGCCAATAAAATTAAAAACTTCGCGTAGCTTCAGATTTAATTTCCTTAATTTTTTATATTTATTTATCTCCTTAGTTCGAAATTCTTTATTCATCTTTTTAATTTGTCAATGCTTATATCAAATATATTATGGTAATCACCGATGGGATAAAATACCGAAATTATCAAGAAGGCGATGCCCAACAATTAGCTCATTTATTTAACATAGCTTTTCAACAGAATGGAGCAAGTTTTCTGAGAACCACCCGATCTTGGAGATGGAGATACTTGGAATCTCCTGGCTTTGAACCCAAAATGTGCCACATTGCGGAAGATATCCATAATCAGAAAATCGTGGGGGCAGTCTATGCAAACATGATCGAAGATGTTCTGATAGAGGGTCAAAAATATAAAATCGGACAAATTAACGATGTATCGTGCCATCCTAACTATACCCGACGAGGGATTGCACAATTTTTAATGAAAAAAGCCATTGAATATATGAAATCCAAAGAATGCGACTACTCTCTTTTGACAGCGGATTATCACGGGTTTGCGAGGAAAAGGATGTATCTCAAATTAGGATATAAGGATATCGATCGAATGAGAGTATTTGCTAATTTTCCGTATCCCGCTGGATTTCTTGAAGGTTTTCCCGCCTTATTACCGCTTATTCCGCTATTTTTTGTCAATACATATATCCCCGCATATATCAATAAGTTCAGAATAAACAAAAATAATTTTTTGGCGAAAAATGACCTACAAGTAGAAATCCACCATAACAACAACCACGAAAAATATTATGCTGCCGTTCGACACATTATCCCCCAGATTTATACCGGAGCTCCGTCATTTGATTCTCAGACGTTGCGATGGCAGAGAGAAAATGTCCCCTTAAGCCTGTATGAACCTACTTATGTATTTTTAAAGCAAGATTCTCGTACAGTCGGTGCCGGAGTGTTATCGGCCCAGATTATCCGATCTTGGAAATATTACTTTTCACTAAAAATTGGTTCGATCCATGACCTTTTTCTAGATAACTCCGAATTTAACAATCGGCGAACTGTGTACTTTGCCTATATTGTCATGCTTACTGAACTAATTCAGGCAGCACGCAAGAGAAATATAAATGTCTTATTTTGTCTTTCCCATTCTAAACGAAAAGATCTACATAGAGCCTTTCGAGGATCTTGTTTCCTCAAAATAAAAGGAGGAGCTTTAATGCTTAAGGTGTTAAAACCGTCTTTATCCATCCCTTCCTCTAAAAAGCCGTTCTACATCCCTACCCATGTATCTATGGGCATCCCATAATAAAAAGGACTGATAATCTCTGGAAATATGATGGAAAAGGCAGCCTAACCACCAAGTCATGAATTGGCTGATTTTGTCAAATCAACACAAATGGCAGGGAAAGTGATATGAAAAGTAATTTTCCTTATTTTTTGTTCTTATTTGACCCCATCTACGTATTTATATTGAGTTCGTCAAGCTTCGCTTTTGTAGGGCATCCAGTATCCCAATCCCATCCCCGATATTTATAATACCGTTTTAGACTTTTTTCTAAATCTAATTTCACTCCTTTCGTCTTTCCGCTTTTTAATGGCTTAAGAACATGAGTGGGGAGTTTGTCATCGTTTCGGGTAATGCCGAGATTACAATTAATCAGTCGCTTTAGATTATTAATGCGTTCACCAACCTGTAATAATTCGTCCTTATCGTATCCAAATCCAGTAGCAGCATTAATATAGCCAATAATATGGTCTAATGAAGGATTAATGAAATTACAATTAACTGCAGAATCATCTATTGCTCTTAAATCTTGCAGATTAATGACTCCCTTTTCTCTTCGCCGTGCAGAATACCGATCTAGACTTTTTCTTACTTTTATGGAGGGATATGCGAAATTACCAATTTCTACACCGAACCAATCACATTTTTCATGGTTTGCGCCTACACAACAAGTGATATAACTCAAGGCTTGGCTAGCAAATGCCCGTGGATCGTGCATGGGAATTTCTAAGCCCTTGACATGGGCTGCTAAATCGGGATCAACCTCTAATTTCTCTGCCATCCGTTTTACTCCGTTCGCCAATAAGGCTCCTATTCCTTCTCTGTTTGCGAGCTTATCAATAAGTTCTAATATTAATTCACTATTCCCCCAAGAAATTTGCTTTATTGTTAAAGTATCTAAATTTGCTTTTATATTCTCAAGATTTATGTTATTTTCAACCAGATAAATTAAGAAGGCAATGCTTACCCCCGCTGAAATTGTATCTATCCCATAAATATTGCATTTATGGGCCGCTCTAATGATTCTCTCGGGTTCAAAAAGGCCACATAAGGGTCCAAGTGCAGCAAATGATTCATACTCTGGTCCGTCGACCTCCATTTTCTCATCTTTTCTTCCTTTTTTCTTTCCTACTATTGTTGATTTTCCACATTGGAGAGTGCACCCCGCACAACCATAACTTTTTACTGGATATTCTTCCATAATCTGTTTTTCAGTTAATTTTTCCGCGATGAATTCATTACCAGTAAAATAATTTACCGGTACATCTCCTTGCATCATTCCAATATCCATATAGGAGTTGGTACCGTATAATCTGAAGATGTTTGGTAGATTCGATTTCAGAAAGTCCCCTTGCACGCTTTTTTTAGCTTGCGTTCTTAACATGCTCATCTTTTTAGGGTCTTCAAGACTGACTCTTCCATCCCCTCGAATAGCTAAGGCCTTCAGCCTTTTAGAACCCATTAATGTTCCCATTCCACATCTTCCGATAACACGTCCTTGATCATTTAAAATACAACCATATCGTACGAGATTCTCACTTGCCGTTCCAATTGTTGCGATTCGGACTCTCTGATCATTTACTAGTTGTTTAATACTTTCTTGAGTTTTATACGTATTCTTTCCCCATAAAGGGCTCGCATCTCGAAATTTAATCTCACCTTTTTTAATATAAATATATATGGGGTTTTTTGCCTTTCCGGTAATTATTATGGCATCATATCCGCTGTTTCGCAGAGAGAGACAAAAATATCCTCCCGATGTTCCTTCGCCCCATATACCTGTTAAGGGGGATATCCCCGATACGGAATACCTGCCCGATGAGGGTCTGAGAGTCCCCGTAATAGGGCCAGTTGCGAATATAAGCGGATTACATCCATCAAAGGGGTTCTCTTGCAAACGTGCATAATCCTCCTCATTCAATAAATCATAAAGCAGTTTCGCACTTAACCCAGTTCCCCCTAAATAATGCCTTGCAATTTCCTCCTCTAATTTATTGACCGTATATTCCTTTGTGGTTAAATTTACGTAGGCAATCTTTCCATTATATCCTATAAGTGAATTCATTTTAACTGTTCCCTCACATTTAAAAATCGATATTTTTTCCATCCCATGCATACTCAAAAATCTTTCTATATCCTTTTACATCAATGGATCTGTAGGATGAAAGGGATGCGACATCGTTATCGGCATATTCAGCTAGGAGATCTAGCTTTGCCATATACTCATCCTTTTTTATCTGTGCCCTCTCAATTTCATTAATGGCTGTCGCACCATTAATTGACCGAATAAATTCCTTCATATTATTGGTTAAGTCAGTTAAGAGTTGCTCTCTCCGCTTGCCTTGAGGATCTATGCCAAAAAGGGGACATAGATCTTTCCATGTATCCGTAATTTTTCCTTGATATTCCACTGCATAAGGAGTAAATAATCCGACTGCCAGTCCGTGATGTACCCCAAAGAGTTTCCCGAAGGAGTGCCCGAGTGCATGATCTATCCCAGCAACCGTATTGCTAAATGCTAACCCCGACATTGTTGCTGCCCATTGCATTTTCCGTCTAGCTTCCAGATCATTTGCTCCATATTTATACGCTCTCGGAAGGAATTTCAAAATCAATTTAATCGTCTTTATATTTAGAGCGTCTATAATTGGATTATCCCAGTTTGAAACATAGGACCCGATGGCATGGGATAAAGCATCAATTCCCGTTGCCATTGTCAAGAATGGAGGTAAATCTTTTACAAAATAAGTATCCAATACCACCATATCGGGGACAATCTCACTATTCACCACTTCCAGCTTTTTTGGAGGTTCTCTCGATATATCGGTGGCTACCGCGGCTTGAGTCACCTCAGAACCAGTCCCTGACGTCGTGGGGATGGCTATCAGATATTTAGTTTTTTTTCGTAATCCTATTTCAGATACAAATGGGAAGAGCATATGAAGATTCATCTTGGGTTTTTCGTACTTAATTAATACGATCTTAGAAGTATCTAATACACTGCCACCCCCAATTGCGATGATTACCGTCGGTTTGAATCGTTTACATACTTTAACTCCTTCCTTTATGGTTGGAAGTGGAACTTCTGGTTTCACTCCTGACCAAATTTGGTATTCAAAATCAATCAATTTAAGATGTTTCGTTACTTTCTGAGAGAATTTTTTGGTGAACTCGTCGGTAATAATTAATGCTCTTCTCTGTTCTTTATTTATTGTAGCTTTTAGTAAATTTTTTACCATGAATAATGAAGCGGTCCCAGAATAAATACGACCCGAGATAAAATTGTTCATAATCCCTCTTAGAGCCTTCCCACCCATGAGGGACATCATATCCTTGGCCATATCCAACTCATACCAGACTGATTTTCGGGAACCCATAATCTTTCACATATCTCTTAGATATTCTTAAATCTCTAAATATAGATTTCTAAATTAATTTTCCTTTTAAAAATTGATTTTAATATGAAACTATCTTTTATCAAATTAAGTAAAAGTTGTGATCAGTAATAAAAAAGTGTCATATATCAGTAATAAAAATAAATCCTCTCCATTCTCTATTGGATAGTATTTGCAATATTCCTCATATTTATTTATCCAAACCACTCCGTGATTATGCTATTTAAAAGAAAGAAGTTTTAAGGAGCGGCTTTAATTTGTTCTCCCTTACCGCCATCGTAGAAGGGAGATTTATCCAAAAGATACTTTTTGGCAATCGGACGAACGATCAACTGGAATATTTTAATAAAAAATCGCGAAACCTTTACTGTTTCCTTTACATCTTCAAAAAAGTTATCCAACGTGTATCGCTGGTATTGCAACAACTTTTGACTTTTTTTGGTATCCATAAAACCACAGTGAAAAGCTTTATCACTAAAGGCATCCTTTGGTAATAAATCACCGCCTAAACCAAAAATCTCTAACATCCTGTGAATATAATCACCATAAATAATTCTACACTTAGTTCCTCCAGCAATATTCAGAATTTTGCCCCAAACCTCCTTACTTTCGATTGCGTTTGCGAGTGCGAGCCCGACATCGTTTGCATGACAGATTTCAATGCATGTTTCTAATGGCATATGATACATGAGCGGGTTCAAATCCAATTTTTCCATGGAAACAATATATGTCAGCCGCAGAATTGTCCAATTTAATTTAGAACCCTTAATTAATTCTTCACATTCCAGTTTTTGTTGTGCATATATATCATCCCCAGGGTTTGGGTCATCGGAAACATGGATATAGGGATTTTGCCTTCTATCACCATAAATTGCTATAGATGAGGTATAGATTAATTTCGCCTCCTGATCCGCCTTTTCCATAGATTTAATTATATTTTTGGTACCCTCCACATTCACTCCCCGTGCCAATTTCGGGTTCTCATCGGCGAGGGGAGGGAGGATTGCAGCCATATGAATTACAAAATCTTTTCCCTTTACGGATTTTTTTACATCGTCAAAATTTCGTATATCTCCCCAAACGATTTCAACTTTCTCTTGATATTTTTTCGCTATATCTCTATTTTCCGTAGTATTGATCTCAAATACGGTAATATCATAATCTTTTTTCAATAACTCATCGAGGGTTGCCCTGCCACAGAGACCGAAACCTCCCGTTAATAAGATTTTTTTATTCATTTTTCTAACCTTCAATTTATTCATACTTAAGGTTATAAAAATTGAAAACCTTTATTAAAATAAGCATTTGGCTTATGGTACTTTTCAAACCAACATGATATTCAAAAACGTGGAATATTTCGCCTTTTGCATAATTTATAATTTTTGCGAATTTTTCCCAAATTTCGATTTTAACATATAGCGAAATTTCATGAAAAATGATTAAAAAAAAATAACTCTTAAGAATTATTATATTAAATTAAGTGAAATTAATAATAAAGAAATCGAAATTAGGAAAACCGTTTCATACAACTTAAGGAAATGACAAATTCAACCAATTTTTTTGAATTATTAAATTCTCTTTCCACCGAGATTTCATATAAAATTTTAGTTCTTTATTCGGAACAACAAGAAGGGATAAACCTTACAAACACAGCCCAATTAATTGATGAAAAGACCTCAACAGTAAGAGATTACCTTAATCGATTATTAGATGTGAAATGTATTTATCGTATTAACAAAGATTATTATTTATCTAATTTTGGCTCATTAATTTTAGATTATCTGAAAAAAATGAAAAATTACAATATACTTAGAGATATTTTAGGAAATATCAGCGCTGGAGCAATTCCTACTAATTTTATTGAGATTCTCGATCCAATTATCCAAGAAATTGAAATCAAATCAGATCAATGGCAATTTATGAACGTAAGTAATAAGCTGATCAATCAAATACAAAATGATATGGGACAAGAGGGAATAAAGTTAAAAGTTTTAGGATGGAGGAGTTTAACGCTGAGTTTGAATATTATTCAAAATTATTTTAATAAAGTTACCTTAGAGCGTTATTCTATTCAGCAATTTCTTGAAAATACCAATTTTAAGTTAATTTCCGACAAAGGGGTTCTGAAAGAGATTCATAGCAACGAAAAGCTGAAAAATATTGTTGAGAAGACGGATATTAATGAAAAAATCTATGTATATGAAGAGGTTGAGAATTTCCCCTATACACTTATCAAATACAACGAAACGATACAGTTCTTTCTTAATAAAGGGGAGGAAATGAAGGTGGGAAAGTACTTTACTTTAGAAAATAACGAAACTGCTAAAACCTTCTTTAATGAGATTTTTGATTATTTTAAAAAGAAATCCAAACCTCTTTCTCTCTATTTATAAAAAGTATAGGTATATACAGATATGAAAATTGCATTAATCTATTTCTCGCCCACTGGCAATACAAAAAAGATAGCAGAAAAAATAAGGACGACACTTTTAGAATTGGAGGCAGATATATTTGAATTTGATATTACAAGTTATCAAGATCGAAAAGATAGAATAAGGTTTTCCCGTTTCAATGCTTGTTTCTTTGGATTCCCCGTCCATGGCTGGAGAGTGCCTAAGATTCTTAGGGAATGGTTTAAAACAATAAAAGGGTCCGGGCTTAAATGCTCTACATTCATTACTTATGGGGGAATTAATCCCGGGATTGTTCATTATGATATCCAACAAATTTTGAATCGCCAAGAATTTCATCTTTTTTCAACTGCAGAGTTCTTAGGGAGACATACTTTTAATTTAGCAGGATGGGAGGTTGCGGTAAATCGTCCAAATACCTCTGATTTTCACGTTGCAGAGCAATATACAAGATTAACCTATAGAAAGTTTCATAGTAAAAATTCTGCATTAGATCCTTTCAGTAAACCACATATTTCCAATAAGAAATTAAAGAAAATCGAAAATAGACCAAGAAAGTTTGTTCCCCCTCCCAAGATAAATAAGGAAATATGTAAACAATGTGGCGTATGCAATGAAAAATGCCCAAATGCTGCTATTGACCTCCAAACCCAATCCATAAATCAGTCTGATTGTATCCGTTGTCTGAGATGTGTGAAATACTGTCCAGAAGATGCGGTTACTTTGCCAGATCTGAGCCATATCTTTAAAAATCTAAAGAAAATTGAAAATATCTCAACTAAAGCAAAAAGTAAATATTTTATTTGATCTTTCAATTTATCAAAAAAATAAAAGAAACCTCCATCCTTTGGAATGGAGATGAATTTTAATATAGTTCGTAATTATAAAAAAAGTTTACAATAATAGACCTTTTCGGGATTGGCATACTCCTTTTGTCTACTAAACTCCATCAGAAGACTATTTAAAAACGGTTTTAAAATACTGGAAAATTCCAATTTTCATTTTATCCAGAATTATAAATAAAATTTTAAATAAGGAGAATATTTTTTATTAGATTGATTAATCTAATTAATTCAAAGGTCATTAAAAGAATGAAGAGAAAGAAAAAGAAAAAACATGAGGGGGATGAAAAGGAAACACCGCCCAAATTAAATCGCCTCGATATCATTTCTAAGATTGACGATTTGAGTAGCGCCGCCCAACGGTATAAAAGAGAAGGAAATTTAAAGGAAGCTATAAAGATCGTGAATAAAATTACCGACCTCGCCATCAGAGGGAATATGCCATCCTATATCAAAGAGCAAGACGAATTCCTAAAAGAAATGGCGAAGGAGGTAAAAAAGGATCATATGATTTCAAAGATTATAGAATACGGTGAATCAATTAGCAATTTGTATGGAAAACTGGTTAACGCTGACAAAATGAAGGAAGCCCATGAGCTTGTCGAAGATTATAGGAGCAAATATGAAGAATATCCCTATTTTAATACGCTTCCAATTGTAAGAGATTTACTTATGAAGGACCGAAAGGAATGGATCAAACAACAAAGTGGAGATATTGAAGCTAAGGTGGAGGAAAAGGAAACAAGTATGAAAGATGAGCTTTCTTCTTTGTTAAAGGAATTAGAAAAATAATTTGTAAAAAGGTTTAACTTATAGCGAAAGAAATCTTCCTTAATGAAAAAGCTTAGTGGACTTATGGAATTTCCCTCCCTTTAGAAGCCCCCCTTCAATTGTTGTTCTCCTTTTTTAATGCCCGGTCTAGCAAGGAGATTATTCGCAAAATTTTAATTTGCTTAAAGTATAAAATTTAGAGCCTGGAATAAAAGAAAAGAAAAAAATAAAATTTTAAATTGAGTTATAAAGAGAATCATTGAATAACTTTGCCTGTTATTTCCATCATTGTTTCCTTTTGTGGAATATCTTTCAACAATTCTTTTTTAACCCTATCAGCTAAATCTTGTGGAGTAAAGGGTTTGCCATCATTTTCTATTTTGTTGACAGAGTGCCATCCACGTAACACCCATAACTTATCGCCAACTAATCGAAAAACCTCTCCCGAAATTCTTTTTGCCTTTTTAGAGCTCAAAAACACCACGAGTGGTGCCATGTTTGCTGGATTAAAAATATCAAACCCTTCTTCTGTCTTCTTTTTCATAACAGCAGCAAATTTCGGGGTTGCGTCGGTGGTCAATCGAGTCCGAGCCATTGGCACTATGCAGTTCACAGTTGCATATTTCTTTAATTCTTGCGATAAGATTAGGGTCATTGCGGCGATTCCCGCTTTTGCAGCGCCGTAGTTCACTTGACCCACATTTCCTAAAAGTCCAGCATCGCTTGCAGTATTAATGATTCGCCCAAATTTCTTTTTTTTGTTTCCTTCTTTCACTTGATTTCGAAAATAAGCTCCACCGTGTCTGCACAAATTAAATGTACCTTTTAAATGTACATCAATTACAGCATCAAATTCCTCTTCGCTCATATTATAACTCATCCTATCTCGAAGGATTCCGGCATTATTCATTATAATATCTAAGTGTCCGAATTCTTCTACAGCTTGATCAATCATTTCTTTTGTTTTATCAAAATCTGTCACGGAATCGTAATTTCCTACGGCTTCAACTCCGAGGTCTCTACATTCTTGTGCGACCTCATCGGCAACCTTTGTTTCTTTCCCAGTTCCGTCAAAGGAAGCCCCGAGATCATTGATAACTAAATTACACCCTTCTCTCGCCATTGCTAACGCCTCTTGTTTACCTAATCCTCTTCCAGCTCCCGTAACGATTGCTACTTTTCCATCTAACATTCCCATTTCATATCACTCTAAATTTTATATATCTCTTTTGTATAAATAATTGAAATTTTACCTATATTATATAACTATCTAATTCCTATATAATTAAATATTTCTTTGTGAGGAGTGTCATTAGAAATTTTGAGAATAATCTCTTATGAAAGTGAGATTTAACGCGCTAAGTTATGCAAATAATAAATAGGTTTAAATAATGTCCAAGTTTGTCTAGATATATATCAAATTACACACTGTTGATAGAATTCAACTTAAAATATAACTAAGATTTGCATATATCATGGAAGCCATCATGCATGTATTAACCGGGGTTTATAATATGACATCCTTTCTAAATCGTACGGAGCGGCTCTCTAAACGGGTTTCCTGAGATTTTTGTAATTTCTCTAATTTTTGGAAATTAGAGAAAGTGCTCTTAAAAAATTTTTGGACCATTTTCCGGTCAATCCTTCTTTCTCCGTTCTGAGAAATATATATTAAAATTGGGAATCTCCTCTAATTTTCTCGCCGCATCCATTCAGATTCGTATTTAGCAGCAGCACGGATTAGATCAAGATTTTTAAACTATCTCTACCTCATCTATGTATTAAAAAAATTAAATCCATTTTATGAATGAGGATTTACTTGAAAAAATTTGAGAAACTTTTTCCGATTCTGTTCTTCTTCTGCATGACTTTTTCTTCAGTTTTTCCCTTGCTCGGAGGCAATTTCATCCGTTTAGCACCGTCAGAGAATTTGACGGATGACTCGCCTACTAGTCCGACTACCTCTGAAGTCATCTCTCCGATTTCTATTGACGGAAATGACCAATTGAATGAATCATCCTATACGACAGGGAATGGCACATATGACGATCCCTATGTTATTGAAGACTATGTGATTAATGCTTCCGATGCTCACGGTATCTACATTCGAAATACTGATGCATACCTCATCATTCGGAACTGTACGGTCGAAAACGGGTCGGCAAATTCTAATAATGGAATGCATTTTTACAACTGTAAAAATGTCAACATTATGAACAACACTTTGATGATTAACGCTTATGGAATTTTACTTTCGTCTTCAAGCAATAATATGATCTCAAGTAATGTGTGCTTTAACAATAGTGGGAGTGGAATCTATCTGGTAGGGTCGTCGTGCAATAATTCCATCGTGCGGAATAATTGCTCAAAAAATGAAGATGATCCGGGAATTGAGTTGTGTTCCTCGAGCAATAATAATGAAATTATAAACAACACTTGTTCGGAAAATGATTGGGGCATCTCATTAGACAGCTCCATCAATAACACCATTTCTTGGAATAATTGTTCCAATAATTCATATGCTGGAATTGGGCTAGTATCTTCAAGCAATAATACGATCTTTAGAAATAACTGCTCACACAACGATCTTAATGGAATTATTTTGGATTCCGCAATTAATAACACCGTTTTAGGTAATAATTGTTCTTACAATGGTGATGGTCTTCATTTGGACTCTTCAAATAATAACACGATCTTAGGCAATAACTGCTCAAATAATGGTGATGATGGTATTCACCTATCTTCAAGCAATGGTACACTTATTTCGGGCAACAACTGTTCAAATAACAATGTTTATGGGATTTTCTTATATTCTCCAAGTTTTTATAATACCATTTCAGCTAATAACTGCTCTAAGAACCGCTACGGGGTTGGCTTGGATGGGTAATAACACGGTTTTGGAAAACGATTGCTCAAATAATGATAAATATGGTATCTACTTATCTTCAAGCAACCATACGTTTATTTTGGACAATAACTGCTCGAATATAAAAAACTTACAAAATAACGACGGAGAAGGAATTTACTTGGATTCCTCAAAGAATAACACGGTTTTGGGAAATGATTGCTCAAATAATGATAAATATGGAATATCTTTAAAATCAAGCAACAACACACTTATTTCGGAGAATAATTGTTCCAACAACGGGGATACCGGAATTTACTTGGATTCTTCAAGCAACAATACCATGTGGAAAAATATTGTTGCTGAGAATAGTCAATATCAAGCCTATTGTTCTGATGCCGATGAAAATAACTGGGATAATGGGATAATTGGAAATTACTGGGACGATTACACGGAACGTCACCCCGATGCTACTAATAACAGCGTTGTTTGGGACATCCCTTATAAAATCAACGGCACTATAAACACTTATGATGAATATCCCATGTGTAAAAAAACCATAGAAGATACGGTCGCACCTCAATGGGACCCAATGCCCGAAGATCAAGATCTTGAGTTAGGAGAGCCCCTTAATTATGATTTAAACGCAACGGATTTTCAGCCCGTGCTCTATGATGTAAATGGGACGGATTTCACCATAGATTCCAGCGGCTTATTAACAAATGATACCTTATTAGCCGTAGGCAATTATGTTCTTGTGTTAAATGCATCGGATGGGACTAATGACAATATTACAGAAATTTCGATTCTCGTGGAAAATACACAAGCACCTCAATGGGACCCAATGCCCGAAGATCAAGATCTTGAGTTAGGAGAGCCCCTTAATTATGATTTAAACGCAACGGATTTTCAGCCCGTGCTCTATGATGTAAATGGTTCAGATTTCACCATAGATTCCAGCGGCTTATTAACAAATGATACCTTATTAGCCGTAGGCAATTATGTTCTTGTGTTAAATGCATCGGATGGGATAAGTCATAATATTACTACAATTACAATTACTGTATTAGAAAATGCTGATCCCTTCTGGGAGGAGCCACTTACAAATCAAATTGTATATGTTGGTCAATCTTTTCGCTACGATGTGAACGCTTCAGATAATTTGGCAATAGATCAATATTGGATTAATTTAGAGGATACCTTCCACATTGACAATGAGGGCGTTATTACCAATATAACAGCTCTTCCCAAATGGATGGTATATACATTGGTCATTCATGTGAATGATACCAGCGGAAATGAAATTTCGGCCTCGATCGACATTTCCGTGCAAGAAGATGGGGAAAATCCCATATTTGACCCTATTCCCGAAGATCAAACGATTATGTTCGGAGAACCCTTCCGGTACGATGTAAATGCCACTGATAATGTCGGAATAGACCAATATTGGGTGAATTTAAATGAGTTTCAAATCAACGAGGACGGTGTGATTACCAACGCCACCGTCTTGCAAGTGAAAACCTACGGGCTCATGATATCGGTGAATGATACCAACGGGAGAACACAATCGATATGGATTGAAATAACAGTTAAGGCAAGGGAGGGGGGACCCGCTGAGATTTCCGGATATGACTGTCTTTTTATCATGGGCTTTGCACTCCTCGCCGTGGTCGTTCTTATGCGAAAGTCTTTTAGGAGAAGAAGATTTCAAAATTAATTTCTATTTCTTTTTTTGTCCCGAAGATTGCTCGATTTTCGTACAAAATTTTTATGTCTTTCGGTATATTTACAATTAATATTAATTTGATTTAACCAATTTGGATTTGCAAAAAAAATATGGAAGCAATTACGCATGTGTTGACGGGGATTCTCGTGCAGCTTTTATGTTTCATGTACTTTATCTTCCCATTGGATATCATCTTTACCATGGTGTTTGCTTTTCTTTCTCATTTTCTCATTGATGCATTGGCAAAATTTACCTATCACACCCCCGAACCGCATAAGGATGATAAATTCTGGGTCGTATGGCATCTTATCACGCCAACCCTCTTAGTGGCTTTGATCATCTGGGGGATCGTCATTGGAAAGTTCCTCTTCTTTCTATTGGGAGGGATCTTTGCGAATTTGGTCGATTTTTGGGATTGGGGGATTTATCGCCCGTATTTAGCAGATGAAAACGAGAAACAACCGTTTTTTTTTCATCGGGCGGTCAATATTATCCGCGAAAAGGTCCCTCCGTTCTCGTGGCTTCCCAACCTAAATGAGGAAAAGAAGGGAGTTATCACCGAGATCATTACGATCGTTATTCTCTGGACCGTTGTTATTCTCCTTCTTTAAGAGATGAAATTTACAGTTCTATTGCAGCCACCATGAGATAGATGGGGACCAATAAAAAGCCCCCGAAAAGGATTATAATGCCGAAATCATTCTCAAAGCTCACAATGTAGGAACCAAACAGCAGATAGAGGATGACTAAGGTTGTCAAGAAGATTATGGCGATAAAATAGGTATATCTTAGTTTCCAATGAAAAAGGGAATAGATCAGAAGGATCATAAAGCCTAAGCCGATGAAAAATAACTCCGTCATCGAGAACCACGGAAAGAGGGTGTGTAGCGGACCGTACGGATAGTCGAATGCGATGAGGAAATTCTCTTGCAAGGTTAAATGCAGATGGAACCCCCCAAACCCGATTAAATCAACTCCGTTATCGAAAAAATCCAAGAAAAAGTGCGCTTCCCCTGCGGCAACTAATAGTACAAATGTCGCCAGGAAAGAAATTCTTTCTTCTCCTTTTGCCTTGTAATTGATGATATAATACCATAACCACATGATCCCACCGCTCCAGATAACCCAACCGATTACCGAATGCACAAATGGTCTGATCGGAATGACGCTGGGGTCCAGATTAAAAGCATAAAACATAGTAAATATATCGGGACCGATAAAACTGTTAAATGCAACTAGAACAACCATTCGCTCATTGAAACGCTTTTCACTTTTCCAGTGCTCAGAATTGGTTATCGTATACAAAATCAAAGCAAGCGCACCGCCAAGAATAGCATGACCAATGGAAGGCATGGATTATAGAATATTATATTTAAGAAAAAAGATCTGATAATGAATTATATACATTATCTCAAGATAGGTAACTTTTGAAAATAGAGGAGATGGGACGGACACGCACAATCAGAAGAACCAAAATTCTTTACAAATCCTTTTGCCTTTTCTCTTAATTCTTCAGCAATCCTACATTCTAATCTCTCTGGATTGGGGATAACAAAAATCTTATAGACTATAATGTATTTATTAGTCAGCAGATAATCAATATGCCAGTGGATTCCCTTTTCATTTGTCGCTCTTACATGTCGCCTCAATCTATTTTCCAAGGTAGCTGACCCCCTTTTGGCCATTGCCGATCCCACATAGCAGTAGAAACCTCTTTTAAAAACTACATCTCCGAGAGCACCGATAGTCTTCGTAAAACTTTTCTTTGCGAATAAAACAAGGATATAGGTGCCTTGCATTTTTTTAATTTATTGAATCTCAATAATAAATGAATATGATTATAATTTTTAAAAATTGAGAAATTTCTTAATTTTGAAATTTAGTATTGCATGAAAAGCTCCAAAAATCTAATACCCCCCAAAATTCATCTTATTCTTTATCTCCCTAACCATACTCTCCCCTTCTTCGTTGATTTGCTGAAGAATTTCCCGTAGAAACTCATTAATTTCAATACCCTTCAGTTGACATGCCACGTATAATAACGAGATGATTTCTCGGGTTAATATTCTGATATTTTTTATATCTTTGATCGGCATTCGAATTCCCAATGCTTTAATATCCTTTTGAGACTGTTTATCTTCTTGTCTAATGGTAATCAATATATCATTTTTCCGCCCTTTCCATTGTTCGGTAATTGCCCGAAAAGATAAATAATAATTTTTAGTGGGACTCCCAATTCCAGGGACATCCCTCACAAATTCTAATGGTTCAGAGTTCCGTAAAGCCTTTAACCCAAATGAGCGGTTAATTTTATTCTTCTTATCCAGTTTGTGCTTGATTTGAGTGACCTCATCAGTCAATTGCTCGATTTTAAGTGAAAGTTCTTCAAAATTTTCAAGAAATAGTTCCTTTTTTATACTCTCTTTGGTGGTTTTATCATTACTCATTTCTTCCATCACCGACAAAAATATTGTGTTTCTATTTCCAATTTTAGATCCTATTAAATTTTACTTATTATTCCCTTAATACCAAACATAAATCATTTAATCACCAAGGAATTGGTCTCAGAATCTATGAAGAAAATAATAAAATAACAAGGTAGGCGATTACAATAAACGATAATTTTTAAAATTCTAAAAGCGGAAATATCGCAAGAACTAGAATTTTTAGAGAAATTGACTAATGAATGTCGGGAATTTTATTTCATGAGTGAAAATTGGCTTTTAGTTACTCTTTTTTAGAAGAAGAATGAAATTACTTCCTTTCTGGATGGTATCATTGACTCGATTCTCAATAGCGATTTCCCCTCCAGATCCTTCCACAATTCTTCTTACCAAGGATAATCCTATGCCCATTCCTCCTTTCCTTTTGGCTTGTTTGTAATTCTTTTGAAAAATATATTCTTTTCTTTGATCATTTATCCCCCTTCCATTGTCCTTGAATTCCATTTTTACGAATTTTTCTTGATTTCTCTGCACTTCTGATACCTCAACCCAGAGTTTTATTTTTTCCTTGTCATTGTGTACAATTCCGTTATTTAAAATATTCTCAAAGGCTTCTATCAGTAAGGTGCCCCCCTTGACCATTAAATCCTTGTCGGGTATGTTAGTTTGAATTTCAACATTTTTGCCATGAAATTGTCTTGGGATATTCTCAATTACCTCTTGAAGGATTTCGACCACATTAATATCTTGTATCTTCTGTCCCTGTTGTTCAATTTCAGAAAGTTTTCTTACGTTTCTAATAAGATTTATCCCTCTTTTTACTTGTTTTTGGAGGATTTCCATGAATTCTTCTGTTTTCTTCCCGTTTTTGGATTTATTTTTATATAACTCCATAAGATCTAAAGAGGATTTTATATTATTGAGGATATTTCCCATGTCATGGGCAAGCAAATCTTTATAAAATTCAGAATGATTTTTTTCCTTTTTCAGCTTTTGTTGCATTTTTATATGTTTTGTAATGTCATTAAATGAACCGACTATCCCCATCTTTTTTCCCTCATCGTCTAAAATTAAGCTTGTTTTTAAATCCACTGACATTTTGGTTCCATCTTTCTTGAGAGCCAAAAAATCTCCTTTATACTTTCCTTCCTTAAGGGTCTTCCTAAATACGCTTATAGTCTTCTCTTTGTTACCCCAAAATTCAATTCCGGATTTTCCAATTACTTCTTCCTTATTTTGGTATCCCCATAGACTTAAAAAAGCCGAATTAACATAGGTTATATCTCCCTCCATATCTGTAATAGCAATTGCATTCAATGAGGCATCGAGTGCCTGATTTTTAATTTTTAAATCTTTAGTTTTCTCATCAACTAATCTTTGCAAATATTTCTTATGCGTTTCCAATTCTCTTTTGACTTCTGTATATTGGGTGATATCTTGGATTGTCCCATATACATATTTCTTTTGTTGTTCTTTTTCATATTTTTTACTAACCCGCTCACGAATGTGGTGAATATCCCCATATTTATCACGAATTCTAAATTCTCGTTTATCAGTTTTCCTTGAGGATGACATAAATTTATTAATATCTTCTTGGACCCGATTACGATCTTCTGGTACAATCAACTGGGGGAAGCTGATTTCTCTTGAAAGAAAATCTTCCTCTGTATATCCCGTAATTTCTTCTACATTCCCCGTTAGAAAGTCTACTGAAGAATCTTTATAACCCTTGAAGGCAATACCCTCAAAATTTTCTAGGAAGGATCTATATTCTTTTTCTACTTCTTGCCGTTTTTTTTTTAACTCCTCAGCATCATTTATGGATTGTATTCAGTTAGACCCTCCTTATAAAAAATTAAAGGATAGAAAATTTTCTTTGGTCATTATTATAATTTAATTCCAATATTAATCTAGTAAAGAAGATCTTGATTTCCTTTTTAAATTTTTGTTATTTACTTTCTATAATCATTTTAGGTTTCTGCTAAAATCAAGTATACTTTTTATTTTTTTAAAACTTCCTATATTTTAAATACCTCGTATTATTTATTCATTTGAATTAATTATAATTGCCATATTGATTTAAATGACTCAAAAAGTCTTAGTATTTGAACCAAAAAAGTGTATAGGATGCCGGATATGCGAACAGATCTGTTCTATGGCTCATTTTGGGATAACAAACCCCGCAAAATCGCGTATTCGAATCTTTCGTGACGATGCCGCCCAAATGGATTTCGCTGTATATTGTCATCAATGTTCTGATGCACCATGTATTCAAGCGTGCGAGTTTGATGCGTTGGTTCATGATAAAAAAAAGGGATCTATTCGAGTTAAGAAAGAGAACTGTATAGGCTGCCGTAAATGTATCGAGGAATGTCCATATGCAGCTCCTTCTATATATCCTACTGAAAATCATATTTTAATATGTGATCTCTGTGGTGGATCACCGGAGTGTGTAGAAAATTGTCCGGAACATGCAATTCAGTATTTAGAACCAGGGAAAGCTGCAAATATATATAAATCTGTTTATACCGATGAATTAGCAAAAAAAATGTCTCATGAGGTTGAGAAATAAGATGACTCCCTACAAAGGAATGACTGGTAAATTATTGCGTGTAAATTTATCAACTCAAGAAACAGTTGTGGAAGCAATTCAGCCCGATTTATATGAAAATTTTTTAGGCGGACGAGGTTTAGGTGCATACTATCTTTTTCGGGAGGTACCCCCAAAGGTAGGGGGTCTAAGTTTGCAGAATAAGCTCATATTTATGAATGGCCCGCTTGCAGGCACTCTTATACCGGGTAATAATAAATTCTGCTTAAGTTTTAAATCTCCCCTTACCCATACTTATTCTTATTCATTATGTGGAGGGCATTATGGACCTGCCTTGAAATTTGCGGGATATGATGGATTAATAATTGAGGAAAAGGCAACACAGCCTGTGTTTTTATGGATTGATGATGAAGATATTCAAATTCTCCCAGCAAATAAGATTTGGGGTGATAATATTCCCAGTGCTGAGGAAAAAATAAGAGATGAGTTGGGGGGAGATAAATCCATCAAAACTGCGTGTATAGGACCCGCAGGAGAAAAGTTAGTTCGCTACGCTTGTATTACATCTTCTAGGTATCGAGAGTTTGGTCGAGGAGGAAGTGGAGCGGTTATGGGTTCAAAGAATCTTAAAGCAATTGCCATACGAGGAACCCAAGATGTTCGTGTTGCCAAACCAGATAAAGTAGTCGAATTATCAAAACGATTAATTAACAATTTACGAAATTCTGGAGGCGGAAAGGTTCGACGTCAATATGGCACTCCTGAACTTGTTGAGCGGATCAATGGTGCGGGCTTCTGGGTGACTCGTAACTTCCAAGAAGGTTTTTTTGAGGACGGAGATAAATTAGAAGCAGAAATTATGAGGGAACAGATTGTAGTGGGAGATGCTTCATGTTTTGGATGTCCCATAGCATGCGGAAAACGAACAGCAATTACGACTCAAGAGGGAAAGAAATATCTCATGGAGGGGCCAGAATTCGAGACTATTGGTATGTTAGGTTCAAATTGTGGGATAAGCGACTGGGAAACTTTATTAAAGGCAACAGATATCTGTGATAGATGTGGATTCGATACCATCAATGGAGGAGCTTGCGTGTCTATGGCAATGGAAGCTTACGAGAAAGGTAAAATCACCGATAAAGATACTGGAGGGCTAAAATTAGAATTTGGTAATAAAAAAGCATTGCTTACCTTGCTTACTCAGATCTGCCACCGAGAGGGATTAGGTGATATTTTAGCAGAAGGAGTAGCTGCTGCCGCTGAAAAGCTGGGAACTGAAGAATTGGCCATTCATTCGAAAGGCCAATCATTTCCTGTCTATGACCCTCGCGGGGCAAAGGCAATGGCTCTTACCTATGCAACATCCCCCAAAGGGGCGCATCATATGTTAGCAACCACATTTGGGAATGAACTTGCGATGGGTAATCGATTTGAAATAAAAGGTAAAGGACAGTTAGAACGGGAGCATCAGTTCAGTATGGCGGTGGTTGACTCGATTGCTTTATGTTCCACTATGAGAGCTGGATTTACTCTTGCTGATCAAGCTGAAGCATACTCGGCGGTGACTGGGATGCAAGTGGATGTAGATTATCTTAATAGGGCGGCAGAACGCATTATTAATTTGGAACGTATGTATAATGTCAAATTGGGATTGGATAGAAAAGATGACACATTACCCAAGCGCTTTCTCGAAGAACCTATGCCAAAAGGACCCTCCAAGGGTCAGAAAGTGGAATTGGATGCTCTTTTAGATCAATATTATGATATTATGGGTTGGAGTTCAAATGGGATTCCCACTGATCAGAAATTAACCGAATTAGATTTAAATGATCTTATTGATATGTAATTATGAATCCTCTATCTCTTCCCAACATTCGGTGCATTCACCAAAAATTTAATTCTCCCACCTTGGAAAAAATTGAGCATTCGGTTCAATCAGAACTCACCAAATGTGGCTTAAAAGAGACGATTCATTCCCATCAACAAGTTGCCATTACGGGAAGTTCCCGTGGAATCAAACATCAAGCCCTAATTTTAAAAACAATTGTCGATTATATTAAAAGATTAAATGCCCGTCCATTTATTTTTCCAGCAATGGGAAGCCATGGAGGAGGTACTGCAGTGGGTCAACGCCGAATTTTAGCAGATTATGGAATCACGGAAGAATCGATTGGATGTCCGATTAGAACTACAATGGAAGTAGAAATAATCGGGACAAGTGAATTTGGAACTCCGATATACATAGATCAATATGCTGCTGGAGCAGACCATATTATTCTCGTCAATAGCGTTAAATCCCATTCTAAGTTTGTTGGCAAGGTTGAAAGCGGTTTAAGCAAAATGGCTTTAATTGGTTTAGGAAAACATAAGGGAGCACAATTATATCATCGGTTAATCAACCAATATTCTTGGTCTACGATAGTTAATTCAATTCGAGAACAAGTGTTGGAAAATGCTCCCATACGGTGTGGTTTAGGAATTATTCAAAATGCAAATCACGGAATTGCCGATATTATTGCTCTTGCTCCTCATGAGTTTGCAACTAAGGAACCAGATCTTTTTAAGAAATCTAAACACCTTATGGCACATCTTCCATTTCGAGAGATTGAATTATTAATCGTGGATGAAATGGGAAAGGAAATATTTGGAACAGGAATGAATTCCATGATAACAGGCAGAAAACCCAATTCTCCCAATAAAGTTCTATGGCTATTTGTACGAGATCTTACAGAACAAACACATGGAAATGCTCAAGGTATTGGTTTAGCGGACTTTACTACGAAACGATTGGTTAACAAAATTGATTTTGAGCAAACATATATGAATGCTTTAACCGCCTTCAGAACGGACTCCCCTAAACTTCCGGTTTTTTTAGACTCAGATCGAGCTGTAATGGAATCTATTGTGAAATTGAAGGGAAAAAATTACATAAAAGGTCTAAAGATGGTTTGGATTAAGAATACTCTTAAACTAAATAAAATGCTTGTTTCAGAGGCTTTTTTTGAAGAAGTTAGGGAAAAGGATACTTTAAGCTTTTCTTCAGATCCTGAATCATTAAAATTTGATTCTAAGGGCTTTTTAGTAAATTCGAAAAATTATTGGTAAAGAGAATTTAAATAGTCTAAGTTCTAAACATAACATAGATAAGATGGTCAATTTAAACTGGGATAAGAAGGACTTGCAAAATAATTTGGATGATTTGAACTCTGGGTATTCTTGCCAGATTAAAAAAGTAAAAAAAT
The DNA here is from genome assembly GCA_046483985.1 of Promethearchaeia archaeon. Taxonomy (GTDB): domain Archaea; phylum Asgardarchaeota; class Lokiarchaeia; order Sigyniarchaeales; family SOKP01; genus JAWOCD01. Next base: position 51,540 of record JAWOCD010000092.1, on the reverse strand, counting down.
ATCAAATCACGCAAAAGAGGAAACAAACTCAACTATTTCCTACCAAATGGAAGAATAAATTATTTTGGGGGAATAATTTTGAAGTATTGCGTTTTCTTTTACAGGAATGTGAGGAAAAAATTGATCTGATTTATATAGATCCTCCTTTTTATTCTGGTGTGAATTATGAATTGAAAATAGAGAATGGAAAGAAGACCTATATAGATGAGGCGTATCAAGACAAATGGCACCAAAATCTCGACTCTTATTTACAGATGTTATATGAACGTTTATTCCTTATGAAAAAGCTCCTAAAGGACTCAGGGCTAATGTTCATTCATTTGGATTGGCACGCAAGTCACTATGCCAAGCTAATTATGGACGAGATCTTCGGGAGGGATAATTTTATTAACACTATTATCTGGTATTATTATAATAAATATTCTGCGAGTAAATCGAATTTACCGCGTGCCCATGATGATATACTCCTATATTCGAAAACACAAGATTATGAATTAAACGAAGTTCGGATTCCCCGGGAAAAACCAAAAAAGCAACTAAAAAGAAAAATGGTAGACGGCGTTTTAAAAAACATAAAGGATAAAGATGGACATGTTAAATATCGGTTCGTGAAAGATAAAAAGTTAGATGACGTCTGGAAAATCCCGTGTATGCAACCTGCTTCCCGTCAATGGACGGGATATCCAACTCAAAAACACCATAAACTATTGGAACGCATTTTGAAATTGGGCTCAAATGAACAAGATCTAATCGCAGACTTCTTTTGTGGCTCTGGAACTACTATATATACCGCAGAAAAATTAAATCGGCGATGGATAGGGACAGACGTCTCCCAGTATTCAATTTATCTTACTAAAAAACGCGTCTTAGACTTCCAGAAACGACATAAAAATGATGCACTTGTCCACTTGCCGTTTGAGTTCTTCGTCGAAATGAGCGATGAGAAACAAAAAATTATTGACTCGGGATTTTTTGAAAAGAGAATAAAAATAAAAAGAAAAAAGTAAAAAAAAATTAGGCTTCTGGATTATGGAATTCGATATCCCAACCTAAATACGTATTGAGTGCTTCATACACGATATCTCCGACTTCATTAAGTGTTGCCGCCACATGATGGGCAAATCCTCCTCTACACAGTTTTTTCATAAGATCTTGGAGGTCTGGAATCTCAACAACCCCATACCCACCAAAAGTGTTTAACTCATCATCTGTGTATTTTCCCTTCGAAAGTAAGACTTTCATCTCGCCGGTGAAATCCTCTGTATCCGTTCTGAGTAGTGTACACGGTTCCTCCTTTATTCGCCCTTGAATAGCACCGAAAGTAACCTCTTCTCCTTTTTGAGTTGAGATAATTGGGTGAACTGTCATTTTAGTATCTTTAAAAAAGGAGTTAGGAAGATTAGAACAATGGAATAAAACCATCTTATTAGGGTCATCTCCATAGTTATTGTTCCAATCTAAAATTGCGGAGGGTGAATCAGAAGCGAGTTGTAGAATTAACATCGATAATAATCCAGAAATATCAACCTCGCAAGCTGCCGGAACTAACCCCTCGCTAAATATACTCATAACGGCGCACGGCACAACACCATAATTATCTTGAAGGGAGGGCCAACATTGGAATGCAAAACCATCTAACTCTTTTTCGATTACCCATTCTTCCACAACAACTCCCAATTTTGCCAATTTGAGTACTCCTTCCTCTGGAAATTCTTGAGTATTGGTATAATCTTTAATAAAGGTGGTTTTCTCTTCAATTCTCGGATCATCTTCATCCAAGGCGCGAATGCGTCCAAAAATTTCGGAAAGATCAATTGGTTCAACCGTAATACCATTTCTTTCCAAAATCTTCTCGCTGTATCTTACTGTTTCAAATGCATCTGGCCGGGTTCCAATCTGCCCTAATCTTGCATTTTTGAGTTTATTTACAATTTTACATACTTTTTCAAATCGTTGTATATCCTTTTTAAAGATTTCTGAATTGATATCACATGTATGACGAGATGTCAGCGTAAAAGGGATATCGTATTGCCGAAGAGCACTGGTAACTGAGATTTTTCCGCAAAAAGCATCCCGTCGATGTACTCTATCCATTTCCCCGATCTTATCGGATGTAGCTTGTATTAATACAGGCACATCTAAATTTGCTAAGCGAATAGTATCAGATATCCCTTTTTCATCCCCGAAATTGGGCAATATAACTAATATCCCTTCAATTTCTTCTTGATGTTCCTTGAAAAGTTCTGCACAAGTTTTTGAATCTTGATAAGTTTCCACCACTCCGAACTCTGTTGCTCCCTCATCTAATATGATGTATTTATAATTTAGATCTTCAAGGACTCGAATAATATCTTCTCGCCCTTCCTTCGCAAGCTGAGTCGGGAACACATCTCGATTTCCTACGATTACTCCAAACGTCGTTTTTTCCTTCTGCTTTCTATTGATGAATGCCATTTTTCTCATTTCAAAAGTTTAATTTTTTTGTTTTATTTAAAAATCTTACAAGATAGATTAAATATTTATTGATGATAAAATGAAAATAAAAGAAAAGATCACCAATCTCTCTCATATCTTCTCTAATTTATGGCAGAAAAAAAGCGTTAAATCAGCAATTTTGGTGCATCTTTTTTATTTTTTCCTCTCTATTACTCTTCTTTTTCTATTCTTTCGAAAGAACAATGATTTTATTGTCTACTATAGAGCGGGGGGGTTATTTTTAGAGAATATAACCGAACTCTATAACTTAGAGCATTATCTCTGGCAGTTCCGTTATTTTCCACTCGCTGCAGTTTTTTTTATTCCCTATTATCTTTTAGGGTTTGAATTGGGATTTATAGTTTTTCATATTACTAATCTATTCTTAAATTATCTCACAGTTCTTCTTATGTATAAAATAATTTTGTATGTAAAAAAACAAGATAAAGAACAGCGGAGGGATCAACTCATTTTATATATCTCTCTTTTCCTGATGGGGTTGCCTCAGATGTTTAATTATGTATTAGGGCAAATTAATTTATTCGTTACAACTTTAATGCTGCTTTCACTTTATATCTTCTTGAAGTATGATGATATGCTCTGGAATCTAAAAGGAGCATTAACCTTGGGGGCAAGTTTTGTTATTAAACCTACACTAATTTTTATTGTTCCCTTTCTCGCTGTAATAAAGCTTAATTCGGGGAATAAGAAATGTAACATTAATATAAAGACTAGTCTAATTCGCATTCTTGGCTCGCTTGTTCCCCTTTTATCTAATTTAATTCTATTTATTCTTATTCCAGAACTCTGGGAAGGCTTTCTCAGAATGAATCTCACAAGAGCATCATTAGTGGAAATGAACCATTCTTTTAGTATCACTCGAAATGTGATTAATGTATTATTACTTTTTGGCGTATTTAATTCTTCTCTTCTTATCCTCCTTACTATACTTTTTGTAGTTGGGGGCATTGCTTTTTTAATTTATATATTTGGTGACTTTGGAAAGAACAGATTAATCTTCGGATATTTATTAGGGTTGATTGTATTATTGTTATCTTATTTTGATTCTTGGAACCACCATCTTGTCACTTTTTTACCCCTATTGATTATTTTGATTTTAACATTACCCCATAATTCAAAAATCTCTTCTAATTATTTTAAACCCGCTTTTTTCTTTTTAAACTTCTTGGATTTAGCATTTATGGGGATATGGTTTATTATTTATCCTGTTTTTCCGTTTCATTGTACAACAACATTTTTTTTAATAGTAATTCTTATAGGAATTGGTAAATTTGGTGTAAATAGAAAGAATAAAACCTACAAAAATGATGCCAAGGAATAGTGATGCTTAAGAATGGAAATAATTCCTGCCATTGATATTCAAGATAATCGGTGCGTTCGCCTTTTTAAAGGAAAAAAAGGCACAGAGAAGATATATTTCGAAGACCCCCTTGGGGCTTTAGATTTTTGGATTGAAAAAGGGGCAAATCGATTGCATTTTGTAGATTTAGACGGAGCCTGGGGATCTGATAAGAACAAACAATTACTGAAGCAGATGATTCAAAAAGCAGATCGATCTGGTGCAAAGGTACAGATCGGAGGAGGGATCAGGTCTATAGACGCGGCAGTAGAGTTGGTAAAAATCGGGGCAGATAAGGTCATTATAGGTACAATGGCAGTTAAAAATCCAGATAAAATTCAAGTATTATCAGAAAGAATGGGCTCTGAGCATGTTATTGTGGCATTGGATTATAAATCTGGAAAAATCGCTACGCATGGTTGGACAAAAGAGACTGATTTGAATCCCTTTACATTTGGAAAGAAGATCGAAAAAAAAGGAGCGGGGGCTATTTTATTTTCAAGTGTTGAAGCTGACGGAGCTTTTACTGGCCCGGATATTCCGAACATAAAAAAAATGGTAAAAACGGTGAACATACCCGTTTATGCAGCAGGAGGGGTACGCAATGAACGCGATATCGAAACGCTCAACAACATTAAAGATCTTCAAGGAGTTATAATTGGGAAAGCTTTTTACGAAAAACAACTTCCTTTTGATATAATTCAAAAATAATTAATAATCTCTTATCTTTAATTAATTAAAACATAACATGGATTGAATTTTTCCTTAAATCCAAAAAATGCAAGAATACTTCATTGTTCTTTTTCCCGCTTTTGTGATTGGTATCCTTCATACCTTGATGCCATGTGAAGATAAGGCTATTTTTTTCTTTTGGAGTTTTGGAATTTCTAAGAATGTAAAAAATAGTTTATTAATCTTAATACTGTATGGTTTAGGTTTAATTGGAGCAAATATGAGTATTGCTTTTATTACTGTAATTTTAACTTTTATTCCCCGGTTGTTGGGATCTATCCCAAAACCTTATGTAATCAATTTCTTTGGTGCATTTTCTTCAACGTTTGCGGCAGTTTTTCTTCTTTTTTTTATTATGCGAAGAGATTATGCTCCCCATAATTACTATAAAGATGAATTAATAAAATTAAATTGGGAGAAAAAGAGAACACCTTTTTTCTTTGGTATGTTAGCTGGTTATCCTCCTTGCGTATTTGAATTGTTTATTTATTCTCAGAGCTTCACATGTGCTTTAAGCTATGGGTCTTTAGAGGGAATAATTACAGTATTTTATTTTTCACTCGGCACATTTATTGGATTATTTCCTTTAGCATTGGCAAAGCAAGGAACAAGTAAAGTACTTCGAGGTGAAAAAAAAGAACAAAGGAGAAATAAATTATACTTTCTAATGCTCTTAATAATTATAATCTTTAACATTATCATTATGATTTTAAGTTTCTTGAGAATAGAGTTATTTAATGTGAGTAATATTTGAAAAATAATAGCAACAAATAAAAATTCAGATTATCTTTTAATCAATAAGAATTTCCATTAAAAAATGGTCTATATAAAATTTTATAATTTAATTTCTATAATATTATTAAAAGGATTATTATTCCTTAAAATTTAGAATAAGATAGGTGTTAATAAATGGAGAAATGTTTATTCTGTGAATCGGAAGATATAGAATTTACTTGTGAACGTTGCAAATCCAGCTTTTGTGTAGATCATATGGCAACGACTGAGCGATTTTTATGTAAAAGACATAATTATACTTTTTCAAGAGCAAAAGCTGCCGAACATAATTACCGTTGCCCTATCATACGAGATTCAAAATGTCCGGAATGTGAATCCCTTCTAATGGAAGAGCGCTTAACGTCAGGACATTACTATTTAGCATGTAGTAATCCAAAATGCGGTTGGAATTCTTATTTAAAGACACCTGGGTTGTTTTTTCCTTCAAGAGAAAAACTATCCCGAGAAGCCCAGCGTTATAATTTAATTGAAAGTTATAAGCTATGTGGGAAAAAATTAAAACATTTGGAGGGGAAAGAGGTTTGCCCAAAATGTTTTTTAGACCTATTAGAACGGTCATCCATCACAAATTTCTCAACTATAATGAATTCATTCAATATTTCAGAATCACAAATGGTGAGATTTATTCAGAAATATATTGAAGAGGAAAGGATATACGGAATCATTGATTCCTCCAATCAAATGTTCTACTATATTTCAGAAGAGATGAGGGAGAAATTACTCTCAAAATTTCAAGATAAGGGAAAAATTAAGGTTCAAGACCTTGCAATGATGCTCGATATGAATTCAGATAATGCTCTAAAATTGGTATATAATCTAATAAGACGCTATAAAATTAAAGGCTCCTTTTCTAAAGATAAAAAGCATTATTATACTCAAGAGTATATTACAAATACTCTTATTTCTGAGATAAATGAAAAAGGAAAAGCAACACTCAAAGAACTTGCAAACATTTTCCAGATACCTGTGGATTTAACGAAAAATTTTTGCACGAACTTAATGAGAACTAACGAAATTGATGCCTTTTTTGCTGACATGGGAAATGAATTAATCACTGAATCTAAAATTAAACAAGAGATCCAAAATTATGCACAGCAAGCCGGGTTATTCAAATTATCAAAATTAGCAGAAAAATTGAAAATTGCACCAGAATTGGCAAGAAAGAATTTACATGCGATGATTAAGAGCGAGAAAATTAAAGGATTGTTCACTCAAAGACGGGAATTTATGACAGAAGCCTATTTGGAAAATAAGATCAGAGAGATCTCTCGAGCCTACAGAAAAATGCCTTTACGAGAATTATCAAATAAATTGGGGATTACCAAATCCAGTATTGAGGAGCATCTTGCTATTATGATTGGAAGAGGGGATATTGATGGATATATCGATATGCAAAACCGTATATTTGTTGCAGAACGAGTTCATGCTCCATCTGCGAGTTCACGAGGGCAACCCCCATCTGATCAAGAGAAGGAAATATTTGAAGAACCCGAAGAACATGACGATAAGGACAAAGTAGAAGTTCTTCGAGAATACGATTTTGTTGGCGGTCAAATTCGCTTTAAAGTGGTAGTGAAAAATCATAGTAAAATGGCCATTAATAACGTGAAAGTAATATTAGACGTCCCATCAAGCTTTAAATCGAAAGAATACCTCATTAATATTCCAGTTATTGAAGCAAAAACATCCCATGGAGTAGATTTTTATTTGGAACCCAAAGAATGTGGTATATCTAACATTGGGGGGACAGTGATCTATAAAAACGCCAAGGGAAAGAAACGTACCATAATAATTCGTAATAAAGAAGTTCAAATTAAGTGCCCGCTTGTCTGCACTTCTCTTAGCTCTATTGAGGATTGTCAGCTTGCAATTCAAAGCCTCCCAAACGATGCTCGAGCCTTTATGATCGCGGACTTAGACCCTCGGTTAGCATTCCGAGCAGCAATTAGAGCACTTAAGAATTTTGAAACTAGTTCAGTTTCCTCCTATGAAGGGACTGATTCCTCTGGAGCATATGAAGGAGAAGCATGGTATTGTAGTGAAGCCAAAGTGTCTGGTGGACGAATTATTACTCGAATTTTAGTTTCTGAGAATAACCAATCCTTAGAAGTGAGAGTATGGTGCAACAATCCTGGCCAATTAACAGGATTTTTGGCTAAGGTTATTGAAGTTTTATTTGAACAAATAAATATCATCAGACACATTAAAAGCGAAGAGAGAGAAAAAACTATTGATATCATGGCAATTACCCAAAATCTAGCAGAGGTCAGTGATTATTGTATGCTACATTGGAAAGCACAGAATATTCGAAATAAATTGCACGACACTTTTATTCGACTTCGCAAGGTGCTTGGAGATGAGAACCCTGTCTTAGACCGGATCGAATTTTGGCTTACCCGTTTGAATAAATACGAGAAGGAAGAGAAGATCAGCGAAGAGGATGCGGATAAACTCGTTAACGATGTTGAAAACTTTAGGGATGTCATCAAACGGACAATAAAGTTATAATTTTTTACCTAGACTCATTTTATTGAAAATTTATCATTAATTTTAAAAGATCTTAGGAATTAAATTCTTGGAAAATGCAAAAAGGGTGCAAAACCTATTTTGCTCTCCCGAATGAGAGCGTTTAATGGCGCATAACCGTTCAACTTACGAAAAGAGAACGGATTCGGAACCCTCCATAAATCTTTTAGGGAAAGGTTAATAAACTATATTATAATTGAGTAAAGTATAAATATTAACTTCTTCCAACTAATAATATAGAATATACTAATTTCATAAGGTGGTATTTATCCCAGTCGTAAGTTTTTCTATTAGCAAAAGCATTGAGCGATTCATTAATAAACTTGTAACCAAAAATAAATATGATAATAGGTCAAAGTTGGTAAGAGATGCGTTGATGAGGCTTATGTCGAGCGCGGAAATCTCCGATACGCTAAACGAAACTAAATCTGGATTGTTCATTCCGAAAGAGAATATCACTGGAAATATGGTTCTTGTTGCCCCTAATACTAAAAAATTCCAGAAGCGTCTGAATAGTATTGAACTGAAATATAAGAAAAATATTGTGAGCAAATCCCAACATTTTTCAAACCCAAATTTGATTATCTTTTTAGTTTATGAGGGCCCGCTTCCATTGTTTCATGAAGTTGTAGTAGAAATTAACAGCTTAACAGAGATTGGAAATTTTCGATATATGATTATTAATTAAGTTTATTTTGCTTGATTTATTCAAGAGGAATAAAAGAAGTAGCCCAGCACGGATTCGAACCGTGGTTTCAGGGTCTCGCCAGACCTCTTCAAAAAGAAATCCTTCAGGGCCCCGAATGATTGACCGCTACACTACTGGGCTTTATATATTTATTATGTAAAAGAAATATGATGAAAAACTAGTTTTTCCTATCTATATATAACATATTCTAATTTTAAAAAATTTCTAAATATGCTCACTATCATTTTATTAAAAACCCTTTAGGCATGAGTTGTTCATTAATTCCGAAATTCTTTCCGAAATTCTTTCCGAAATTCTTGAAAATTGACAAAAACATATGTTCCCCTTAATAGTTGTGGGACTTATATAAAAGATTCCTATATCAAAAGCATTTAAATAGTTAGCCTTCTATTAATATCATGGATTATACTAGAGAGGATAAAAAATATAACTTCGGTTATTATATTTCATTCTTTAAAAACATAAAGTAATGGAACCCCAAAAAGATGATCGAAGTCAAAAAAAATTTACCCCGTGAAAACTGAAAAAACTTATTTCTATCCTTCTCTAGATAATCCACACTTTTATCTACAGCAATTTCTTCTTTTTTTGTTCCCCAAAAAAAGAACTCCATCTAGATTTTTAACTTATAGCGGAATACTTAGTGATCTCGTAGGATTCTTTTTCCTTTAGGGAGGGGGGCTTCAGATCTCTATTTATATCGATTGTAAATCTCCATAAAATAGTTATCAGACATCCCTGCAATATAATCTCGAACAAGAAGTGCAAGTTTTCCCGTCCTTTTTAGAGGATAATAATAGGTAGAATAGCTTTTATCATCAATATATTCAATATGATCAACAAAGACGGGTGCTTGAAAATTTTCCTCCCGAAGGTCTTTCAATGATTGATTATAAATAACTTGAAATTTTTCCTTTAATTCTTCATGGAACGGTTTATCGCAACCCTCTCTGATGTAAAGATCTCGTCGCTTGTAAATTCGCTCATAATTAAATTCCTTAAGCTTTTTCAGAGCTTCAAATATCTCTTGGCTATATCCTACTTCTCTATGATCCATACTATAATCAATCAGATCCATGACTAATGTGTCAATGATTTTTCTGTTGGTATCACCTAATGCGTCTTGACAAAACTCTGGAATTTCCTCTCGATCAATCAGTTTTAAGAGAATGGCATCTTCAATATCTCTTCCAATATAACTGATGGTGTCGGCAAACCGAACAACAATTCCTTCATAAGACATCGGGATGACATCCATTTCGTCTTCCCTAAAACAGTTATTATATTCGTCAAAAAAGTCATCCCATTTCTTTCCATTTATTTCCTCTGGCTTTAGAACACGTTCATTAATCTCACCATCATGGCATAGGATTCCGTCTAACACCTGTAAAGTGAGATTGAGTCCTTGAGCTGGTTCTTTGGGGAATCTCTTCTCTAAATATAATAACCAACGTATTCCTTGTGCATTATGATGAAATCTTCCAATATCTTCTTCTGCACTAATATCACTTAAAATGTCTTCACCTAAGTGCCCGTAGGGAGAATGCCCCACATCATGTCCGAGTGAAATTGCCTCTATAAGGTCTGTATTGAGCTTTAGTATACGACCAATATGCCGGCTGATTCGTGAAACCAGAATTACATGCAATGATCGATGTGTGATATTCGCATTGTTTATCTCATAAAAAACTTGAGTCTTGTCAATGTAGCGTGAATAAGCCTTTGAATGAACAATCCTATCTACATCACGAAAAAAAGGAGGTCGCGTATCTCGATATTTTTTCTTATTCTCTTCTTCATAATATCTTACCGCGTCAGAATTCTTGATTGCGAGTTTACCGAGTTCTGAATCTCGATTTAATCTATTGCTAATTTTTTTGAGCCGCCTTTCATCCATGACGAATTATCTTTTTCTTTATTTATTGACAATTATAATCTCTTATTTGTATATATTAAAAAATCCCAATTTAAGGTTAATCTTTTATTTATTTTTTTGCTGATATAGGTGCCCAATAGGCTTAAAATTAACATAATAACGTTCGAAATTCAAAGGGTAAAGTTCTTATTTCATCTTAATTTTAATTGCATCGTACGGACAACTCTCTAAGCATTCTAAACACATATTACATTCACCAGATCCTGTAAAGAACTCGAAGGGTTCATCTAGAATTCGTATTTGTTTAGGACAGACTCGCTCGCACACACCGCATTTTTTCCTACCAACACATTTTACGGGACTTCTGGAGAGTGTTACAAATGAATAATCACTCACTGCAGAAGCGACACCTCCGAAAGGACAAATATATCGACAATAGGCGCGCGGATAATAAACAGTAATTATTAATACGATTATATAAAATGCGAAATAAAGAAAAATGAACCAATCAGAAAAAAGCGGACTAAGCTCTGCAGCTTCCCAAATTTGCCCAAAGAGGTCGGGTAAAAAGACAAAAATAAATTCCGACAATGAAAAATATCCCAATGGTTTTTGTGCCATTTGACCGAGATTTTGCTTATATTGAAAATAGAAGACTAAATCCGTAAGTTTGGTAACGCCCAGAGGGACAATAATAATTGTGATAAGAATTACTATTAAATATTTTAATTTAACTAAGGAATTATGGTTTTCTATGCTAACCCGTTTAGTTTCCTTGGGAATCTTGCATAGAAGATCTTGGATAAATCCAATCGGACAAACCCATCCACAGAAAAAACGATTGGTAAATAGAAGGATGAGAATTAACGCTCCACTAATGAAAAAGGGAAATACTCCCTCGATAAAGAAATAATAAATGTATTCCAGCATTCCAGCTCCGTCCGATAATGGATTACGCGGTGAATTTAAAATCGGTAAAATCTTTATAAATCCTTCAAATCCTTTCAGATTTATAGAAAAGATTAACTCAATGATCACATAATTAATTAAGAGAAATGCGATAGTTTGTACTATGCGTCGGGCAATTGTAACCTTTTTTTCTTTTAAATTAATTTTTTTATCGGACAAGAACTCCCACTTTCATTTAGTTTTTTATGAGTTTGAAGAAATTATTTACATTATTAAATAATTGTTAGTTAAAAAAATTAATTTTTCCTAAGTGGGATATTAGCTCTATTAAAGGAAAAGGAAGGGAATATCTATTTAAGTAAAACCGTCTCAGTATTACGCGGAGTTCTTGTGGCTTTATGTAGTTTTTTGTGCACCATTGTGGATAAACTCACACATTTTGATTCTTCTCCGTGGTTTGTAATAACAAGTTTCGGACGCGGTTGAATTCTACGTAAAAACTGTGAAATTTGACTTCGAGACGAATGACCGCTAAAACCTTCTAATGTAAATGTCTTAAGGTTTAACTTAACCAATTGAGTTCTCCCTTTATTGTCAACGTATTGAAATTCTCTGAATCCTCTCTGAATTCTATTTCCAAGAGTTCCAGAAACTTGATAGGATACAAAAATTAGCGAACTTTTTTTGTCTTGTGCTAAACCCTTCAAATACTGCACGGATGGTCCTCCAATTAACATTCCACTGGTTGCTAATATTACAGCGGGTCCACCTTGTAAAATATCCATCCGTTCTTCATGTGAACCGACGGTTGTGAAAAACTCCGACAGAAATGGATTTTTTCCTTGATGGAGGATTTTTTCTCTTAAGTCCGAACTAAGGAAATCGGGATTCGCGGTATGTATCGCCGTTGCCTCTGAAATTAAACCATCTAAAAAGATGGGGACCTCCTCGATTAACCCTCGAGAGAGGAATTCCTCCAAAACGATTATTATTTCTTGAGCTCTCCCTACTGCAAGCACTGGAATTAAAACTTTTCCTCCATTTTTAACGGTATGGTTGATAATTTGTCTTAATTCTTTTTCAGAATCATGACGGCTTGGAATCCTATCTTGTGGTCCCCCGTAAGTAGATTCAATAAGCAAACTCTCTACCCGTGGGAATTTGACATTTGCTTTTTCCAATAATCGGGTTTTTTGATATTTGAAATCTCCGCTATAGACAAAATTATATCCCCCTTTTCCAAAATGAAGATGGACAATGGAGGACCCCAAGATATGACCTGAATTATGGAGTGTTAATTTGACATCGGGTGCAATATCTGTAACTTTTCCCCAGGAGAGAGGGATAGTGTGAAGAACTGTTTTTTTTACATCTCCCTTTGAATAAGGTCCAGGCGTTCCTTCTTTTTCGCAGATTTGAATATAATCGAGCTGTAGCATGGTTGATAGGTTTCGTGTGGGCAGGGTAGTGTACACCGGACCCCGGTATCCGTATTTATAAAGAAATGGAACAAGACCGCAGTGATCCAAATGGGCGTGAGTTACAACCACAGCGTCTAAATTTCTGACAGAAAATTCTGGAACAGAAAAAAAAGGGAATTTCTCGTAAGGATTCCCCACATTTAAACCACAATCCAACATGATATTACTATCTTTAGTTTGAAGCAAGATACAAGAACGCCCCACTTCCCTGAATCCTCCTAATGCCGTCATTCGGATTGATAGATCGTTATATACGACAGGTCTATGGATTCTCTTTCCTATCCGTAATAAGATCTCTTTTTGTGTTTTTCTTTCCTTGCTCAACATACCTCGGATTAATTGAATGGTTCTGGAACTTAACGGGGGAGTTCTTATGGTCTTAGGTTGCCAATAGGTGTTGGCTCTAATTTCTTTCAGATTTACCCCTTTTTTACCAATGACTAAGCCAGGCTTCTCGGATTCGATAATTACTTCCCCACGATTATGATCAAATTCAATATCCGAAATGCCTGCCTCTTCTCCGATTAAGTTTTTGATATATTCTCTTGTTTCTGCTGGATCCTTTCTTTTTTCTACATTCCACCTGATCACGACTCTTTTTCTCATCTTTTTCGCTAAACTCTTCAACAAATTAGAATCTTCGACAAAATCTAAGTTGGAATTCTCTGAATATACTGCAATTTCTGGTCCTTCAAATTCTATTTTGTTTACTTTAATCTCTGGCGGAAAATAATCAAGGATTTCTTGTTTTATGCTATTTAATTCTTTTTTAAAACTCATATGTTCTTATGCTCAATTCTTTAATTTCATCTATAATTTTTTAGATTTTAATCCATTCAGAAATTGAGAATGGATTAGTTAATTTCGTTTATTCTTGTAAAATTCTCTGTAATGTCAATTTAATTATGAAATTTTGTATTCAATGAAATATTTTTTCATTATTCATGAATCAATTTTATACAAATAGAACTCTTTTCTCTTATAATTGAATATAAGAGAACTAGTAGAAATAAAATATTTCTAAATTTCTATGTAGATTAATTCTTTTATCGTTTAAAAATTTATTGATTATATGTATACGTTTTTCTTTGGTTTATTTGATTATCAATAAACTTATTGTTTTTCTATTAATAATTTATTCGTGAACAATTTTATTCCTTCTTAGGATTTACCGTTGGAGGCCGAGAAGGGCTTATGGGCTTTTATTTAGTACTTAAATAAGAGTTTTAGTGAAAACACGTAAATTTTTTTACTTATGGTTGGTAGTCATTATTATGACGGAGAAAAAGTTACTGAAAATTGGGGCAATTGCAAGTGGGAGTGGCTCTAATTTTGAAGCAATTGTAGAGGCGACTGAATCTGGTATTCTAAAAGAAAAGGCTACAGTGGAGGTATTAATTTGTAATAAACCGGGAGCTTATTGCATGGAACGTGCCAAAAAACATAATATCCCTTATGAGTTAATTGAATCCGATAAACATAAGGGCACTCGAGAAGAGTTTGACCAGAAGATAATCGAGGTCCTAGACAGTTATGACTGTGAATTAATCGTACTGGTTGGTTATATGAGGTTAGTGAGCAAAGAGTTTATTAGACATTTTCAAGGAAAAGTTATGAACATTCATCCGGCACTTTTACCGAGTTTTAAGGGAATGCATGCACATCGAGACGCTCTGGAATATGGCGTAAAAGTTTCTGGTGCAACTGTACATTTTGTGGATGAACATAAAGATCACGGGCCTATTATTATTCAAAAATGCGTAAGAGTCTATGCTGATGATACAGAAGATTCATTGGGTTCTCGAATATTAAAATGGGAGCACAAAATTTTTCCGAAATCGATTGAATTATTCTGCGATGATCGTTTAGAAATAGACGGCAGGATTGTTAAAGTTAAAGGTAAGATTGATTTATAAAAAAAAATTATTATTATTAACTTTGACCCTATTTCCAGAAGAGAGTCATTTTAACTTCATTCGATAAGACTTTATATGAAACTCTTTTTTGACATTATTGTCTTTCAAACTTAAAAGTCATTATTAGGATTGAGATAAGTTAAAATTTAAAATTGTTAAAATTAATTTGTAATTTTACTTTAATATTTATTGGGAAATGATTATTTTTCCCGATGAAAAGTCTGACCCAACTGAGGAGAAAGCTTACCGAGTGTGAGTTGATCCAATGAGGAGGATCTTGAGTAATGAGGGGGTCATTTCCCACCCTTAAAATTTGCCCGTAGTAAATTTTAAGGCATAAGAATGAAGAAAGTATACTTAAAGATAAGTAATGGTAGCAAATTCAAGAAAATGCCACGTCATAAAGAAATCTCCGAAATATTAAAGATAATGGAGAACCGGGAACAAATCCGCAATATTGGTTTTGTAGGTCATATAGACCATGGGAAGACAACACTCTCAGATTCATTACTAAGCGAAGCGGGTCTTCTTTCCCCCGATCTTGCTGGAGAGGCCAGAGCACTAGACTTTTTAGAGGAAGAGCAAAAACGTGGCATAACAATGAAATCCGCAAATATATCGCTTTACTATGAAAAGAGTTTAAAAGAAACGAAACCTTTTTTAATAAATCTTGTTGATACGCCAGGGCATTTAGACTTTAGTGGTAAGGTCACACGAGCTCTTCGCCTAATTGACGGGGTTATAGTTGTAGTGGATGCAGTGGAAGAGATTATCTCGCAATCGGAAACGGTGATAAAGCAAGCTCTCCAAGAGGGTGTGAAACCTATTCTCTATATAAATAAAGTGGATCGTCTAATACGAGAACTCAAATTAAATGATGAAGAAATAAAAGAAAAATTTTCCAGGATTATTAAGGATTTCAATACCCTAATCGAAAGATTTGCTGAACCCCCCTACGATAAAGATTGGAAAGTAGCAATTACCGAAGGAAACGTGGCATTTGGTTCTGCCCTTCATAGATGGGGTTTTACTTATAAAACAATGCAAAAAAGCGATTTAAAATTCGAAGATATTCGTAGACGATATGAAGACGAAAACACTGCAGACCCTTACGGCGATTTGCCAATATATTTATCTATCACCGATGCTGTTTTGGGAATGGTAGTTCAACATCTTCCAAATCCCAATGTGGCGCAAGAATACCGAATCAAAAAAATTTGGGATGGACCAATTAATTCTAACATAGGAAAAGCTATGAGAAAATGTGACCCTAATGGTCCTCTAATTATTTGTTTGAGTAAAGTTCAAGTTGATAATCATGGTTTAGTTGCCACTGGCAGGATTTTCTCTGGAACTTGCACCAAAAAAAAAGAGATTTTGCTAATGCGGGAAAATAAAATTGAGCGAATTCGAAAGCTTGCCATTTTTATGGGACAACGAAGAGAGCATGTCGATAGAATTCCCGTGGGGAATATTGTAGCACTTGAAGCGTTAAAAAAAGTGAAAAGCGGAGAAACACTCGTTGAGACGGGAATGGACGATAGCATGCTTCCTTTCGAAAATGTAAAATATGTATCCACCCCCGTAGTTACTGTGTCAATCGAACCAGAATACCTACGCCAAATTGACGAGATGAAGGAAATCATCGAAAATTTATTAATTGAAGATCCCAATCTCAAATTTGAAATTAATGAAGATACTGGACAATATCTTCTTTCTGGAATGGGTCCGCTCCATCTTGAAGTCACGGCTCATGAAATTGAAAAGCGGGGCGTTGAAATTTCGATGTCTGAACCTCGCGCTGTGTTTAAGGAATCCTGCAGACATAGTTCTTCTGTGATTTCCTCATATTCCTCGGAAGAGCAGAATGTATTAAAACTAAAAGTGGAACGCCTAAACGATAAGGTTATCAAAACATTACGAGATGAGGATTTACAGAAGACCAAGGCAAAAAAACGGCGTAAATCATATTTGAAGGGGAATACTTCTTTATCGGAGGTTGAAATTGCCCATCTTTGGAATATTGACTCGGATCAAAATATTCTCATTAACCTTTCGGACTCAGAAGTAAGCAAAGAACATAGAAAGGAAATCTTGGAAATTATTGAAAAAATCCATTTGAATGGACCTTTATGCGGTGAGCGACTAACGAGCATAAAAATTACCATACTGGATTTAACATTATATTCAATCGATGAAGAGACCTTATTTACCGAGCTTTCGACTCTCTTCTATGATGCAATTAAACGAGCCTTAAAGGATGCCGAACTTATTCTTTTGGAGCCAATTTATCGTACAGTCATTCAATTACCATCGGAGTATGTAAAAAAGGCGACTTCTGTATTTTCCAAACATCAAGCAAAAATTAATAAAATTGATCAAGAAAATGAATATCAAACTACTATTGAAATCTTCTTGCCAGTGCGAAATTCCATCAATTTTGCGGAGGATCTACGCTCTTTTACCTCTGGAAAAGCATTCTGGCAAAACGAATTTTATACCTTTCGGGAAGTTCCATCACAAGAGGCGAAACGAATTATCTCTGATTTAAAATTTATCAAAGGCTTATCTTGGTAAAAAAGAGAATGGTGCACCCGCCGGGATTTGAACCCGGGTCCTCAGGATGGGAACCTGAGATTCTACCTCTATACTACGAGTGCATATCTTTTAATAATTTACCATCGTTTTAAAATTTCTTCACTGGTGTACCACAATTGGGACACTTTTTCACATAACTTGGAAGGATCATGTTACATTTGAAGCATCTTCTAATGAGAGGTTTTCGATATTTGTAGTTTAAACTGTTGGCTTTAACTTTTTGTTGTTTATCTTTATGATACGCCTCAATCTCATGAATCTTTCGTCTTTTTCTTCGTGCATCTCTTTTTTTCCTCTTTTCTTTGGGAAACATCTTCTTGTAGAGCCTTTGTTGCCCCTTTTTCGGTTTCAACAAGGGACCTAACAATGTTAATAATATAAATGCTAAGATAAGTAAGACAATGAAAAGATTTTCGCTAAACTGCATTAATACGGTGTATAGAAATAGCAGAAGGATTGCATATGCAATAAGAACCACGGTCTTACCTATTAACTTTTTGGTATAAGACTTTTTATGCTCCGTATTTTCTGTATTGTTACCCATCTAATAGGAAGTAGGGCGTACTCCAAATTAAATTTTACCTAAATTAAAAAAAAATAAATAACTCCCTTTAAAAGAAGAATGAATGAATTTACCAGAAAATTTGAATTTATCCCAGATTATTTGCATACCACTTATTTAATCCTTCAACTACTTCTCCAAACATGGTAGGTGCTTGAAACCCGACTAATAAAACAATTACTATAATTCCGATTGAAATGAGAGGATATGCAAAATTATCCGAAACTTTCAAGGTATAAGGAGTGATTATATCAATGAGAATAAAGACTAAACTTAAAACAACTCCCATCACCCATCCCACAAAAAATATCGATGTGAAGAATGTTGCTAAGAATCCGGCAATACTTCCTTCAAAACATTTTTCTGATTCCCATGGTATTTTATGTCTCATCCGTTGACATCGTTTTCCCACAAGCCCTGCAAACGTATCTCCAAAACAAAGGATACAGAGGATCCCAAATACATATGCAACTGGTAGAAATGCTGCAGCCAAAAAGATGCCGAAGGTAAAGAAATAATAATGGGCAGCGTTATGTTTCTCATCTGGACGTAAGGATTTTATAAAAAGGATATGAAAAGGAATCTCCTTTTGAGGATCTAAGCGATATCTCTCTACTATGATCACAAGGGGAAGAGCTATCATAAAGAGAGTAATCATTGCAGTCTGCATTGCGGAGAATTGATAGAATAATGGGTCAAATCGAAAATTAAAGTTTAGTTCTCGTAAAATTGGGAGATTGTCCCAAAAGACATAATTCCCAATTAGTTGATTTTGGCTTTGGTCATTACTGATAACATCAACCGAGACGGTATTATAAATTACTATATAGAGGAGGCTCCCTCCAAAAACAAAAAAGTGGAAGAACTTACGGAGAAATTCGTGTAAATTCCCCTTATTTTTCTGAAACTCTTCATCGATTTTGCCCATTTCAGTTTCACTGTTGAAGATATATTTGCTCAAAAGATTATATACCTTAAAAAATGCGATCATTAAGGAATATCCCAGAAGGAGCGCGATATCTAAAGGATAAGATATTTTAACATTAATATAGAACCAGAAATTTGCAAGAATGAATAAGATGAGTAAAATTTTGGAGTAATTCCTTTCATTTTTATCTCTGGAATGTTTTATTACTTCGATTTGCAGGTAGCAGAGATAAACAACGAATATACCCAAAATTGTGAGCGTTAAACTCGAAGCCATAGGAAGATAAATTGTATTATTAGAATATTATTCACAAAAAAGTCATTCAAATAAAAACTATTCAGAAAATTGAGAGTTGGAGATATATTAATATAAATTAAACTTTTTTATAAGAAAAGGGATATTTTTCTATATGCTATTGGCTTATATTTAATGAAATATGAGAGAAACGTTTTTATTTGAATTAAAATCAATTATATAATGAATCCTTATGAATATTGAAGATCTAAAATTTGAAAAGGATGTGCACATCACAGAAGCAGATGCATTATTGATAGTTGATATGCAATATGATTTTGTTCCAGGAGGAGCTTTAGCAGTTGAAGGAGGGGATGAGATCATTGATGATATTAACAAATTGGGTAAGAAATTTAAAAATAATGATTATCATATTGTTTTAACCCAAGATTGGCATCCTGAAGATCATATGTCTTTTGCAAGCAGTTACCCGGATAAGGAGCCTGGAGACGATTATGACGCAGAAGGGATTGGACCAGTTCTCTGGCCAGATCATTGTGTCCAAGGTACTCGCGGCGCACAAATTCACGATGATCTTGATAACACTTTAGGCAATGCCATCATTCGAAAGGGATATCATCCAAGGGTTGATTCCTATTCTGCCTTTTTAGAA
Source organism: Promethearchaeia archaeon (assembly GCA_046483985.1). GTDB lineage: Archaea > Asgardarchaeota > Lokiarchaeia > Sigyniarchaeales > SOKP01 > JAWOCD01. The sequence goes on along the minus strand of JAWOCD010000092.1, from coordinate 31,766 downwards.
AATGATAAAAAAACAGAGACTGGTCTTCGTGGATATTTAAAAGATTTAGATATCGATCGGATTTTCATTTGCGGCTTAGCCTTAGATTATTGCTGCTTTGCCTCGGCCATTGATGGCCGAGAGTTTGAATTTAATGTCTGTTTTCTTCCGTATCTCTCGAAGGCAATTGATGATCCCCCGGGAAACTTATCCAGAGCCCTTAAGACTATGACAGAAAGCGGAGTCAAATTCGTAAAAATTAAAGATATTACTTTTTAATTTCTCTTCTATTTTTTTTCTCTTTTTAGATGGTAATTTATAAATTTATATGCCATATTCATAGATGAAAAGTATTGAAAATGATTGAATATATTATTATAGCTATTCTGCAGGGTCTTATCGAAAGTCTTCCTATTTCCTCTTCTGGGCAAGTGATGATTATTTCCATGGAGTTCTTTGATATCCCGCCCCAAGATGCGTTTAGTTTAGCCATCTTTCTTCACTTGGGTACTATTATTGCCATACTTCTAAAATTCTATCAGGAATTTCTCAATATGATAAAATCCTTCATCCCGCAGAAATTTGACGTGGAAGAGATTGATATAAAAAATAGGAATTGGTTGATTTTTGCCGCTATCGGAACTGCCGTGGTTGCCGTGCCAGTTTATTTTCTGTTTAAAGTCCATGTGATCGAGGAGTTTACTGCGTTATCGGGCGACCTTATCACCCTTATTATTTCTGGGCTGTTAATTATTACGGGCATTATTTTATTAAATATTAAGAAGAAATACGGAATAAAACAAATTGGATCCATGGAACAAAACGAAATTACAAAAGATAGTTTCCTAGCAGGGTTATTTCAAGGATTTTCAGTTCTTTCTGGAATTTCTCGCTCGGGGATTACGGTTTCTTCCATTCTCTTAAACGATTATAAAGAGGATAATGCCCTAAAATTAAGTTTCTTGATGTCCGTTCCAGCGGTCCTTGGTTCAATTGGGATAGAGATCCTATTTAACGAACAATCAATAGTTGGATCTTTAGATATTTTTTTATTATTATCTCTAACTTTAATTAGCGCAATATTTGGTTACATATCTATTGATTTACTATTAAAACTCGCAAAAAAAATGAAATTTACCTATTTTTGTATTATTTACGGGATGTTTCCTTTTGCAGTAATTGTCCCTTTTATGCTGGGAACCACATAAGACTAAAAGTACTATTTATCAAAAAAACAAAAGCAAATTCCATCCTTTAAAATAAGACAATACTTCGGACTAATGTCTTGATATACTTCATAATTATAGAACGGAGTAGAACCTTAATTTACGGTTGGAGAACCAACCTATATTGTCTAATGTACTGATCACGCATTAGAGAATATGAGTAGTTCAAGAACTAAAAATAGACTAAAAATTAATCTCTGATCAGATTGGGATACTTCTTTTTTAGCTTCGTCAGAGTACCCCTTAAGCATACTTTAGTTTTCTTGTCCGGAGCGCATTTAAATTTTCTATTTAATTTGTTCAGAATACGGGAGGCTGTTTTCTTATCATTACTTGAGAAGTTATTATTCTTATTTTCAAATAAAGCTTGGAATTCTTCTTCAAACCAGAGTAGTTCTTCTTCTAAAGAATCCATATACCTCATACTTAGATAGTAAAAATTTGTAAATTTAAATGTATTTTTTAAAATTTAAAAATTATTAAGTGGTTTATAAGGAGGAATCAATTATCGGTATCCATCTGTATTCGGATGAAATTAGTGAAAAAATCCAATAAATATTGGGAATTCTTTTCAATTCCCGAAAAACCAGGAAAATCATTAAGATCTATGAGGTAATACTCTTCTTTGTCTTGAGGGGTAATAAGATCGAATCCAAAGATTTTAATGTCCAATTTTTCTGCAAAAGTTCGCGCTAGCTTTTGGATTTGAGGTGAGGGTATAAATTGTTCTCTCTCAATTTCTTCCACATTCAAGGATTCTACATTTTCTTCCATAAAAATATAAATGGGATTTCTTCTTTTAACCCCAAATACCTCATCTCCCATCACATAAATTTTTCTATCCATTCCATCGCATTCAATAAATTCTTGGATATAAACATCATAGTAGATAAATTCTTTATATGTCTTATAGAAATCATCTACTTCTTGCATATTTCGCACTAAATAATTAAATCGTATATTTACATTACTCTGATAATGGCTTTTAAGTATCACGGGAAATCTCTGTTTAACCCAAGTTTTAAAACTTTGTTTTTCCAATAAGGAGCGCGTCCAAGAAAGCGGGATCCGAAAATTATTCTCGAAAGTGAGGTTTGAAATTATCTTTCGTATGTGATGGTCTAAAGCAACCTTGTTTTTACAAATTAACACTGATTTTATATCATGCAAACAAGGGATATTATATAATTCTGCGAAATGAAGTAAATCGATAGAGCTTTCTGAGGCGACTTTAACAACAAAGAGATTAAAGTCTCCATATTTCTCCCCTATCTTGTTTAAAGCGAGCACATCATCTTTAGGGTTATGGTAGACGATTTCAACATCTTTTAGCCTCGATTGAAGGAGCGGAAAAATCTCTTCAACTATTCCCTTTCTTTTTTCAAAGGAGAAAAGCACTTTGAATTTATTCATTTTTTTTATCAATCTCAAATTTTTTAATTCTTTTAATCTTAATAATCTTAATAATTATGAACGAAGTTGACGGAGAAGAAAGAGACACTAATTTAGGAGATGAATCCGAAAAGGGATTTATCTCGTTTCAAATCATTCTGATTGGGTTATTGGGTGCAGGGGCTACAGTTTTTGGGTTTTATGAAGGTTCGTTTTTTAATACCTATATTGATCACGTTCTAGAACTACCTTACATTTATATTGGGTTTATGGTTTCCGTTAGTGCCATTTTTGGATTGATATTTGTTTTAGTCTTTGGCACCCTCTCTGATAACTGTCGAAGTAAATTAGGAAGAAGACGACCGTATATGATTTTTGGGGGTGTAATTGCCGGGACGGCAATGTGTGTTTACCCCTTTTCTCCCAATTATTGGTGGTGTTTTGTCTTGGATGCCATTATTATTGGTATTTTTTCCAATATGTTTTACGGAGCAACAAGACCACTAATCCCCGATCTCATCAAAATCAATCGTCGGGGAAGGGCAAATGCAATTGTTTCAATTTTTTCTCTCTTTGCTACCCTATCAACAGTGGCCCTTACTCTGGTCGTTAACGAGTTATTTGGTAGCAAGGCGGGGGGAGAGACTATAATCAACCAACAAGGCCATATTTTTGTACTGATGTACGGAGGGCTCTCGATAATTATCGTCACAGTTATTGGATTTATTTTTCTTGATGAAAAGAGACCATCCGAGCTTCCTCCGCCGAAGGGTTTTGTTGCAGACATTAAGGAGAGTTTTCAGTATGAAGAATTAGTTAAGAATAAAGAGTTTTTCAAGATCATTATCGCAATGACCATATTTAATACAGGCACGCGAATTATCACTCCATATCTTTTTAATTATGTGTTTAGTTTGGGATTAGAGACCATTGAATTGGTCTTGGCTATTATATTTATTGCTCCGGCTGTATTAGGGGGAAGTTTACTAATGGGGAAGGGTTCGGATAAATACGGCCGAAAGGTATTTATCACACCAATCATTCTTCTCTCATGTGTTGGGTTTTTTATGGTTCCGTTCCTAACACCGGATAATATTGTTAGTACTTCATTCCTAATCATCTCCGTGATCTTAGTAATGTTTGCTACCACATGTCTCTTGATCCCATTAAATTCGTGGCAGCAAGATTTACTTCCTGCCGGGAAAAAAGGCCAATTTATTGGATTGTTAAATATTATTAACACCGTCAGCCAAGTGCCAGGAGCATTACTCGGAGGACTAATAGCCGATACATTTGGCATTAATTGGATTTTTGCATTCGTTCCAATATTCTTTATATTGTCCATCCCCTTCTTTCTCATAACCGAGGAATCTCTTCCGGAAAATTTGCGAGAAGAAATCGAAGTCTAAATAACCCCCTAATTAAATTTACCACTAGAGTGCGAGAAAGCATCCCTCCTTTAGGGTGGTGTTGATTCGCATATATATTTATAAAGGAGCGCTACTATAATGTAATTGATGGACGATAACCAAGTTCATCATATAACCCCAGGGACTGTGGAGCTGGCGTTTGGAGGGGATGTAAGACCGATGTTATCTGTGTCGGCGATTCTCGATGAATTACGAATCCATCGCCCTTTAGGGCGTGGTAGTTCAAACATATATAGAGTGAAAATAAAAGTGAATGAACAAATCGATATTGTATCATTTCGGGGAGCAGAACTTGCTCAGCAAGAAGTAAATGTGCTCAAAGAACTGGAAATGCTAACAGGTAAAGAACTATCCAAAGTAGAGAAAATAAAGCATAATACAAAAATGGGATTCGTAGTAACGAATCAGAGGGTTTCTGCTCTAGGACTTTTTAAGTGCAACTTGAAAATTCTTCCAGAGTCGATCAGCACCCTCCAAGCCCTGGAAAAACTCCATTTGGAGGAAAATGATCTAACCACACTCCCGAGTTCTATTGGCAAACTAACAGCACTTGAATTACTGGATTTAATGAATAATAGCATTAGGACACTTCCCGAATCGTTTACCAACTTAAGGTCACTTAAATCTTTTATGCTTATGGGCAATAAAATTAAGGCCTTTCCAAAACCTATATTGAAATTGAAATCACTCAAATGTCTAAATCTAAGATCTAATGAACTTAGAACTATTCCAAAATCAATTGGGAACCTAAAATCACTCGAAAGACTAGATCTAACGGATAATTATCTTTCGACTCTTCCTCAATCGATAGGAAATTTAAAATCATTAAAAGCACTAGGATTGCGTGGCAATGAAATTAAAAAATATCCAGAAGCCCTTACAAGGTTAGAAAAACGGAAAGTTCTGGTTTTTAAAGATTTCTGGGGAGAGTTCGGTAAAGAAACATAATTTTTAAACTTAGGGTCATTATTCCCATTTTGATGACTTAAAGTAAAGAAATAGAAAAAATTTGGTAAAAGATAAGTTAAAAGAGAAATTTATTCTTCTGATTTTTCTTCTTCATTTTCGGTCTTTTTTGGTTCTTCCTCTTCTTCAGATTCAAATTGCTTCACTTTATCCATAACTGCTTGCTGCGTGTTTGGTTGTTCTGGCGGTTTCTCATAAACCTCGACAAATCGTACGATTTCAATCTTATCACTCATATGTTTTTGTAGGTCCCTTGCAATTCCAAATTTCACATAGGTCAGATTCTGAAACAAGAGCATTCGTGGGATCTTCAGAGTGAGGCTTTTATCTTCTTCATTGTAATCAATCTCAAAATCATCGATGGCTTTTTCTGGGATGTTTTTATTCATGATAACATGTTTAATTTTCTCCTCAAAATCCTCGAGTTTATCAACTATTTGAATATTATAGTCAATAGGTTGACCGGCAAGAGGGTGATTGTAATCAATCAAAACTTTTCCTTGGGTAATTCGACGTACTGTGCCTCTTTGAGCACCTTGTTGAGTCTTTTTTACAAATTCTTGTCCGATTTCTGGACTTTTTCCGTCATTTACCCTTCGGTACTTTCGTATTCCCATACGTTCCAGTTTTTTTGGGTCTCGTTTACCGAATGCTTTTGCTGGAGGGATTCTGACTGATTTTTTCTCAAAATAATTCATATTTTCTATAGTTTCTATTAATCCTTCATTTACAAACCCTTCTTTTCCAACTATCACAAACTCGGGGGTATATTGACCCTGCTGAGCTTTTTTCTCCTCATAGATTCCAGCCTTCTTAGCATCCTCCTCGCTTGATACTCGAAACACTTGTCCTTTCCTAGTCTTTCCTGTGATTTTTACTAAGATAAAATCACCTTCCTCAACGGGTTTTTCCTTTAACCTCTCTTTTTTCTCTTCTAACTTTCTTCTTTCTTCTTCAAGTCTTTTTTGCTTCTCTTCGTCAATTTCCTCTTCTCCTTCTTGTTCAGCCTCTTTTTCTTGTTCTTGCTTTTCTTTTATTAATTCCTTCGCGTTTTCTTGGAATTTCTTGGCTGATTCCTTTTTTATCCCTTTAATATCCGTTAGATCTTCTAGATCTAAATCCGCCAGTTTCTCCACTGAGTCTATTCCGTGTTCTTCTAAATTTTTTATGGTTTTTGTTCCTATTCCTTTAATATCTTTTAAATTTAAAGTCATTTTCTTCCAAATCAATTAATGTTAGATGATATTTATCAATATTATCAATAAAATTGATATAAGATATAATGTAAATAAAAATAATAATTTTTTGAATCTAGGTTGAGAATTCCATTGATAAATATAATGATTATCAGCTTTTGAATTCCATTTGGGATATCTTAATTTTTGAGTCCTTATTCCAACCAACATTTCTCCGACATATTTAGGAAACGGGTCGGTAGAGAATGCCAAGATTGTCAGCGTAATTTTTCACTTTTACCATTTCTTCTGAAGTCGGTCGCTGGTTAATCTCTGAGTATTTATTTGCATGATATGCCGGGTGGTATTGTCCCATGATATTCACCACGCAATTGGGCACCTCGTTTGCGATGAAATCTAAGATTGGTAGAGAACAACATTCAATATGATTAGGCATTACTAAGTGCCGAATAATAATTTCACCGCTCCCCTCATCGTGAATTCTTTTAAGATTGTGGCTGATAATATCGAAATAGCGCTTCACCCCTGAATATTTAACGCCACAATCATTATTTCCGTATTTAAAATCTGGAAGCCAAAAGTCCATAAGATTGATTAATAGTGATAAGGATTTATCCGTCAGAAAAAAATTCGAATTCCATAGTTGAGAGATATTAGCCGTTTGGTAATTCAGGCTGCCCACAATGGTATGAATGTTGGGAATGGGATCTCCTCCTACATAATTGATATTCAATGCATTTTTTTGTGCAAGATTATCTCCTAATTTAGCCAATTCCTTTTCCGTCACCTTCCGGGCTATATCCTCAAGCTTTCGTTTTCCTTTCCAAGCTTGGGAGATTTCAAAATTTTGACAGAATACGCATCCAAGATTACATCCTTGAAAAAAGATCGTGCCACTCGGAATAAGCGGAGCTTCCTCGCCCATATGTAAAAAACTGGAGGAAACGTAACTATCCTCTCCAATCAAGCAAAATCCTTTTTCTCCATCTATTCGGTTCACTTTACATTGTCGTTCGCAGAAAATGCAATTTTCAAGATAACGAGAGGCAATCTTTGCAGCAAGGGCAAGAAAATTTTGTTCCTCTACTTCGCGCTTTTCAATCTTACTTGCTGGTTTTTCTACTAGTTCCTCAATTACTGCTGATTTTTCTTTTAGTTGTTTTTCTAGTTGTGGTAAAGGTTCTTGCCCTTCCAAAGAGCACTTAACGGTTTTTGCAATGAGATAACGAGCTATTTTCTCATCATCAATAATGCTCCGGTATCGAGAAAAACGCTCTCTAATTTCTTCATTATTCCAAACTGATTTTGAGTCTGGTCTAAAAATACGAAACACCATTATAAAGTGGTAAGAAGCTCAAAAATAAAAAGATAGATATTGGCAGAGAGATCCTTCTATCTATAAGTTATATCTCAAACATCAACCATTTAATTATATTTTCTAAAAAATGGAGATTATCGCCCGCGTCAATTCCGTATTCATTGTCAAGGAGGAAGTTTGCAGACCCTACAGTGACAGTTCTGCCCCGATGAAACTTCGATGCGGCACAGATTGGCACAGACCCGATATCGACCACTTCATCATCGTCATAATATTCAAATTTAGCCTTATCTGATGTTCTGATGATGTCATTAGCATCGTCAGTTAGGGTAAAAAATGTGGTATTGGGTAAAATAAGTTCTGTGATCCCCTCAACGATCGGATGGGCATAGAATTCCGTAATTGAAAGATTATGCTTTTTTACGTGAAAGTTTGAAGAGGTTTCCACAATTTTCCCATTCCAGAACCGACGCACCCCTGTCACATTATAGAGTACACGGACTGAACCGTCTTTCATCGGGATATCCTTATCCCCCCCATCACCTATTGTAAGGAATAACCCCCCTCCTTCACCGACAAAACGTTTTATTGCCTTTAATTCTTCAGGGGTAAATTTATCGGCTTTTCTTCCCTCTTTATGGTCAATGTTTCCCATAAATAAGATATCGTAATCATCAATTTGTTCAAAGGTCAGAGGACCTTCGCTCTTCTCAATGTACTCTACAATATAATCAGATTCTCCTAGTTCAAAATCGGGGAAGTCTTCGATACGCTGAGAATGGCTTAAATCTGCTACTAATCGATAACTCATCTGTTATAATCACATAATTCTAATGTATAATCTTAATTCTCTGAAGTAAATAAGTCTATTAAAGATTACGACATTCTTTTCATTTAAAGTTTTTCTTTAAGAATTAAAGAATGAAAATAACAAGAAAAGTGAAATTGACAGAAAATAAGAATAGTTATTTTTCTTTAATGGAAATAAATTCTCGTTCCGCTGGACTATCTTTCTTAACGACAGCGATATCGATTCCGTTTCCGGATGCCATATCTCGGACGATTGATGATTTCACCGCTCTAATTACAATATTTTTACCTTCTTCAATAGATAAATCATCCTTATATTTGGCTTCAAGCACACCATAAGAGAAATTTTGTCCACTTCCTACTGCACAGTATTTATCTGGTAGAATTGAGCCGTATGCTCCAATATTTAAAAGTTTGGCTCCTTCTTTTTCTGTTACACCACCAAGAATGAGCCCTACTTGATAGGGAGTCATTTTATTCTGAAATAATATATTAGCCAAAATTTTCCCAGCAGCCTCGATGCGGACTTTTTTTTCTTTTTCATATTGATAAAGGCTGGTTTCGGCACGGAGAACATCTACTAAATTCTGCGCGTCAGCTACCGACCCAGCTATTGTCATATACAAGTGCTCTTGAATTTTATGAAGTTTTTTGGCCCTTTTCGAGGACACAAAGTATTGCATGGAAGCCCGCTTGTCAGTACCAAGGATAACCGCGTCCTTACACGTTATCCCCACAGTCGTTGTTCCCGTTTTTATTTGATCTTGCTCGGTTATTTGTTTATGTGGATTCTTGGAGGACTTCGTGTTTTTAAGTCGGTCTGAAAATCGAGATTCTATGTGTTTAACCAAATCTTCTTTTCTCATATCCTCTTTTAAGGACACATTCTTTAATAATTTTGTTTTAATAGAATAAAAATAGAATTTAAATGGAGGTCTAAACTTCTAAGATCCGCTTTAGTAGATTTTATTTGTTAGGTTGTATGTCGGCACCCAATTCAAGATGCCGTGCATATTATGCTCTTTATCTTCATTCATGACTCCGATTCGCCTGACCTCATATTCCAAAGTGGATCCTTTATGGGCTTGGGGATTGACTCTAATATAATCTTCATTCAAGAAGCTCATATCCTCAACAACGCGTACAATTGGTTTGGATTCAAGTGTGGCATAAAGAGGAAAGAACTTGGTATGAAATCCTTCATGACCACGTGGACAGTGATTTAGCCCCTCAATGGGGGGAATGATGCACCCTTTATCGCAAAAATGAAGGGTGAATCCACGATCCTCGTTTTGAGCGTGTTCCTTTATTTTTCCGATGGCAATTTCAGGACTTAAACTCCCCTTCTTTATTTGTTCATATTCTTCTATGCTTAATTTAACCTTTCTATCCTCAATAAACTCAGACATTCTTGGTCCTTTGTTCAAAACTTCGTGAACTCCCTTTTGGACTTTCAATAACCCAGATATGCACGTCGCTCCCGAACCGTAACTCCCAAAATAGATGGTTTCTTCAGGTTTGGCAAATTGTTCCAAAATATACAGAATTTGTGCCCATACTGAAGCACTATACATGTTTCCGAAATGAGAAGGTACCCGTAATTGAGGGAGTAACTTCTTTTGAAAGTGATTTTGTATCCATCGGGAAAGGCCTTCCATTTTCTGGGAAGAAAGACCACTTTCCTTTAATTTAAGATAAATGTATTCTGGCAGCGTAAATGTTTTCTGAAGGATATTTTGAAAGAACCCTTGAAATTTTTGGAAAAAATTGAGAGTTAAATCCTTTAACTCTGTATCAAACAAGGTCTTAATGTCTTTTATCCATCTATTTTCGATGATTTGTTGCATACATTTGACAGGTAGTTTAGAGAAAGGGGCGTGGAAGGTATAGTAATTGCTATAAAACTCTTCCCCTATTTGGTTTTCCATAAGATCGTCATAGGCTTTAAGTTGAAAATTCAGATATGACTTTACAGAATATTTTCCAAATACTTGGGCGTTCTTTTCGCTGGGTACTCGGAAGAAATCTGTAACATTTCCGGAAACTTTCCCAAATTTTTTACTAAATCTTGCAATTCGAGGACTCTTTGAAATAACTAATGCAATTGCCCCAGCTCCTTGAGTAGGTTCACTCGGACTTTTTAATTCATAGGAACTTATATCCGCACATATAACTAAAGCTTTATTGATGATTTCCCTATCAACTAACGCAATAGCATTAAGAATTGCTAATGTCCCGGACGCACAAGCATTGGTGACATCTTGGGTAATTGAGTTGTCAGAAATTCCTAAAAGTTGCGAAAAAATGGTCGAAACCGATTTTACCGCGTAAGTCATTGTTTCCGTCCCTACAAATACTGCATCGATATCATTCGGATTGATATTACCTCGCATTAGGGCATAATGACCGGCTTTTGTTCCCATTGCGATGATATCTTCATCTAATTGAGGGATTCTCATCTCATTTAACATCAGACCTATTTTGAACTTGTCAGGGTCTACACCTCTCTTTACCGCGAGTTCCTCGAGGTCTATAAAATGCCGTGGAGCATAAAACCCAATTGATTCAATTCCAGTGCCTGAAAATAATTCGTCATTTTTATTCATTTTCATCATACATCTTACTTTCTTTGCTTATTCAGTTAAAAACCCTAAATTAAATATAAAGATTTTCTACAAAATGATAATATCAGATATAGTAAAAGTTCAATCTTTATAGTATATAGAAAAAAGAAGAATTTAAAATAAAAAGTAAACTCAGACCCTTTTAATGAACTTTCTATTTACCGCGATCTTTAAGGGATTTGTCGCCTTATCCCGACATCTCCAGATTTTTTCTGACTGTCATTAGAGCCAACCAAGATCTTTGCTCGTTAGTGAAACTCCCATAATTTTAGAAGTTAAGTAATCCATTTCTCTTCCCCGATTTTGAGCAAGGGTTTTTACGGCTTCTTCTGTGCTTACATTTTCATGGATGATTTTGGAAATTGCCATACTTACCGCAAGAGGATCATCATGACCTGGGTAAAGGAGATTACGTCCCAAAAGACATCCAAACACATTCTTTCCTGCTCCAAGTCCTTTCTCAAAATTTACCAAAATATCAGTTGGATTACCTGTACTTGCCCCTCCAAGCATTAAGATGGGGTTGGAAGTGGATCGAACAACGTATTCGTAATTCTCTACATAAGGGATTTTTAACCAAATGTTGGAAGAATTACCACCTAAAGCGGTTGCAACGCCGATCGTCTTAATTAATTCCCCTGAGTCCATTATTACATTATAAGATCCATCTCTCTGTCTTTCTACTGGGAGAGGTTCAATAAATGCCGGGATATCATAATAATTGCATTTTCGAACCATATTAGCACAGCGCTTAATTGTTCTCTGACTGTAACGGGCTTGCTTTGTTTCTAGATCCAGCCGAAACATCATTTTTGCTCCGTCTAACCCATATCGATCGATATCTTCGATGGTATATGCGGTGATCATATCGTCCATTTCATATTGGGACCCGTAGAGTCCGCTCCTGTTCGTACAACCAAGCAATATTTTGTTATCTAAAAAGCTTTTTCCTCCTTGTTCTTTAAAAAGATAATTGAGGATAAACAAATCATCCATCACATCTGGAGTAGTCATCACTCCATCGATAGCATCACTCATTAGACATCTGACGATTCTTCCAAGGTATTGTTGTCGATCTCCCATAGCCAATTCGTCGGATCCCACGTTAGTGATCCTCCGAGCGGGATGGTCTGCCGCAATGAGAACCAGATTATCTCCCCAAGGCTGTTCTCGCTTTTGCCTATTTTTGTATTCTAAGTCTAAGACGGATTTCATATTAGCTTTCTTTTGGTTCGTAATCATATAGAAAATTTTTTCAGGTAGAAATCTTCTGGTCTTAAATCTGTACGCACCTAATGCATAATTGACATTAATCTGTTGCCGGGCCTCTTCGAATCTCGCCATAGCCATCTTTACTACAGATTCACTTAATTGTCGACCACGCGGTTGATATTCGAAACTTATTCCTTTAGTATAATTAATATCATTTAAAACTTCCAAGAACTTATTTAGTACCTCTGGATTTACCGTTCCATTGGGATAATCGACAGAAACATGTGTATCACCATAATTAGGGTCTTCCTTATCGGTTACACTATTCGCGATATGTACCCAGTTTAAGAACGGTCCAATGGACCGAATGACATCAACGATTTCATGATCGTATCCATCTCCTATTAAGAACATATGAGATAGATCGTATAATAATCCGAATTCTTCGTGATTATAGGTGTCTCTTATCTCAATAGTTAATGAACGAGCCTCATCAGAGGGACCCATTAATTGATTTTTACAATTTGGCTCATCCAATCTATCGAAGGTTTCTAAACTCATCTTCAGAGGTTTTTTGCTTTTAGATTTTGCTATTTCCTTGTTATATCTACATAATTCATCAATTGATTTTATTAATGAATGAGTGGCAGTTTTTCGATCTTTTAAGCCATTTTCTGTGCCAGGGTCTTCTCCACTCAAAAAAGTAAATTGTTTTGCCCCATATTCATATGCCTCATTAATATACCGCTTTAATCGATTAACTGCATTTTTTCGTTCCAATTCATCTATGGAACTAATATCTGTGGAGGCTATTAGGTTATCTTCGTTGATTAATTGGATAGGTTCTGCCGTATAAGTGATATATTTAAACGATTTAATAGCATTTATAAACTTCTTCTTAATCTCTGGATCTTTTACATGCGTTACTTCAATTCCTGTGAAATAATCCAAACTCTTTAGAAATTTTATTGAATCAAGAAGGTATTTTTCAGGAGCCTCTCCGAGCATGGTGCTATTCCCTAATCTTGGACCCGGAAAAGCCATTGGATGCACAATACTTTTAATATTATTTTCAAACGCCAATATTATCAGCCTTTATTAATTGATTTTGATTAATTCTCTTATATTCAATTAAATTATACTAAACGAAATATATAAATATTATTAAAAAAATCTAGCCTCTTTTAAAAAAAGTCGCTGGATCCATTAGAAATTTCACCATCTAACTAAAAGAAATTCTAAACATAGTTAGAAATATCGGAATGATAATAAAATATTTAAATACAAAACTTCATATATTTATATAGATGGCAAGGAAACGAGATTGGATTACACGAATGGTTGATCTTTACCACAAATTGAACCTTAATATAATTTATAATGCAACAAACGTCAGAGAAGTACTCAAGAAGAAATGCGATGACTCAATTAGCCTTCCTACTACAATTCGATTGTTGGAGTCGATTGTCAAGGCTCAAGAAGAAGGATTACGCTTTGTGGTAAATGGAAAACGCAGAAAAATAATAGAGAAAAAAACACCTAATGATGATAGTCTCTATGAGCTAGTCGAGTTGGATTAACTTATTCTTTTTTTAACTTTTCCAAAATATTTTATATTTTCTTATCCTAAATAAATTTATTATGGTAGAATTAAATACATTCCAAATTTTTTTTGCGTTAACCATAGTTATTCTCATTGCTAAATTTATACTCATTACTTACCTTGGTAAAAATGTGTATGAACGGAAAAAAGAAACCGGCAAGTTTCAATTTGATTTTCTTTTTTCCATCTTTATCTTGATAATCTTTTTATTTATATCGAGATTCTTTTTTATGTATTTCGATTTTTTTCTTACGGAATTCGATGATAGCGTATATTATATATTTCCCAACTATATTTACTGGAAATTAGGTGCCCTCTTTTCCTCTATAGGCATAGCTTATGTATTATATATCATTGATCGTACAGTATTTAATTTCAAATTTAAGGGTATTTTTACTTTCATTGTTGCTGCTGGCGCCCTCATTATTTTATTCTTTCCAATCAATTCAAAAGCAGATTTTGATATCGCCTCTGTTTTACTTATCTTCGCCCAGATTGGGACGGTACTGATACCACTTATGTTCATCTATATTGCGATTAGAACACCAGGACTGAGAAAAACCGCCTTATATATTACATTTGGGTTTATTTTTTATGGGGTTGCTGCTCTCCTCATCAATGAAGGTGTGGTGGGCTTTTTTAGGGGGCTTTTTGGCCCACAAGCTCATGTCATTATGTTTTTCTTTTTTATGGTTTTTAAAATAATTGGATTGGGGCTAATCACGAGAGGCGTAACGCAATTTGGTTTAAAATAGAATTATTTTTGCCTCATCCTTTGAGTCAAGTAGGATTTAATTTATTTCAAGAAAACGTTATCATACTCGATGTATCAAAGAATCTTTTCTACTTCCTTTTCTTTCGATTTTTTCCAGTGTTCTTTGAAATCTATAAACCTTTTATATTTTTTGGTGTCTATATTAATTATATCTTTTAACTTATCTAGTAACTGGTCATGCCTATGTTCACCATATTCATGGTTATCTTTTTTATCATATTTTTGAAGTATTAATTCGTGTTGCTCCTTCCGATAAATATCCTTAATGAAGTCCGCAAATAATTGACTTTTTCTTTTCCCACTGACTTTTTTTTCCATTTTTTTCTTCTCCTGAAGAGTTATTGTCTTATGCAATTTCTTGCCCTTTCTCTGCTTTCTTCGTTTTACCAGTTCTTGATAATATGATGCCCCATCTTGGAACAAATCCTTTTTTGAAGAGGAATGCTCGTTACTCTTTTTTAAAGACCAACCATTTTTAGTCTTTGGGGATGTTCCTTGAGTTAAACGTTTAGGCATTCTGATCTTATTTTGGGGTCTTGTATTTCTATTTTCCAGATAAATCCAATTAAACCCCTCTTTTGAATCATACCTAAGATAATTACCATCCAACCATAGATTCTTAAAAAGAGTTTTATCATTTTTCATTACATGTTGTTTCGATTTTTCACGGATTTTTAATTCAAAGTCAACTCTTTGATATCCCCTAACCTTAAAATTCTTATCGATAAAAGCTTGAAAAGGATGTTTGCATACTAATCCCTTCTCAATAGAAATTGTAGTCATATGTGCCTTCTTTTTTACAATTGATTGGGGAATTTTTATCTCTTTCTTTGATTTACAAATAGGACAAACAACAATTACATTTTGAAAGTCTACATCTTTTTGCTTTTCCATCATCTTTAATCTATTATAATAAAACTTTAAATACTCACGGAATTTTATAGAATCTATGAGTTATGTTAAATTAAAGGGAAAAAAAATCCCGGTAAAAGAAGGAACATTAGACCTTTCTCACCGAGGCATAAAGGACATTCTTGAGATAAAAGGATTAGAGGACCTTGATAACCTTGTCGTATTGGATTTAAGCTCAAATAAAATTAAACATATTAAAAATCTTTCACATCTAAGCAATTTAAAACGTTTGTATTTGAATTATAATAGGATTAGAAAGATTGAAAATCTTAAAAATTTAGATAATTTGGAACTTCTACATTTAGACCATAATTGTATAAAAAAAATTAGAGGATTAACCGACCTTCCTATTTTGGAAAAATTATATCTACAGAATAATCAGATTAAAACGATTTCCGCATTGCCCACGCATAGATGGCTTAAAATAGTAAATCTAAACGAGAATAAAATCAAAAAAATTGAAGGATTAGAGAATATGAGGAAACTTGAAGCCTTAGAACTTGGATTTAATAAAATTAAAAAGATTAGACATTTGGAAGATTTGTTTAGTATAGTCCACCTTAATTTATCTTATAATTCAATAACCAAAATTGAAGGTTTAGATAATCTTATAACTCTAAAAATTCTCGATCTCAGCTTTAATAAAATTAGGACGATAGAGAATCTTGGATACTTGGAAAATTTAATAAAATTAGATTTGAGCCATAATAAAATTAATAATGTTGGGGATATCTCTTATTTAAGAAGTCTTAAACGGCTGAATTTAAGCCATAACAGGATCGACGAATTACGCAATTTTCATATGTTTGGAGATCTAAATTATGTCGATCTAAAAGAAAACTCGCTATCCCAACAACAAATTAAAAAAATTAAGGATTCTTAATCTCTTCGGATACCCGGATGATATGGAGACATCCAATAAGCCTATTTCTGTAATTTTCACATGTCCTGAAAATCATTCCAACAAATAACCTATTTCAATCCGTCCTTTAGGGCGAGGATGGATTTTGCCCTAAT
Organism: Promethearchaeia archaeon; assembly: GCA_046483985.1. Taxonomy (GTDB): domain Archaea; phylum Asgardarchaeota; class Lokiarchaeia; order Sigyniarchaeales; family SOKP01; genus JAWOCD01. The sequence continues at coordinate 15,306 of JAWOCD010000092.1, read as the reverse complement.
TTTAGCTCGAGAACCGCATTAACCGCATTGGAAAGGTCCCATACTTCATCGACTTATCCAAAGTGTCAATCTAAAGTAAAACTGAACGATAAAATATTCAAATGTAGGGAATGCAGATATCGAAATGATTGAAATATAATGGGAACCATAAAAATCCTTAAAAATTATAATCAAGTTCACCGTCCCTTGGAGACGATTATTTCGGGGTGGAGAACCATCTCGTATTGCCTAGTGTGTGTATTACGCATTAGGAAGTACGAATCTTATGCTTTAAGGCGTGAGTGGTTCAATTAATAGTAGTTAAAAAACATAGGTATTATTAAGCCAGAGAGCATTTGAATAATTATGCAAAAGAAAATTGACATAATTTTATTATCAAACAATAAAGTGGAACCTTTTCAGCAATTTCGAAAGAAAGAAGATCTCAGTTTTTTAGATTTGAACAAACTTTTTGCTACTCAGTCATTGGCAGAACATGGACTGGGTTTTTTAATCAATATCTATAACGTAGAAGATCCAAACGATGAATGGAGTTGGGATCTTGATACTCAGATTGTTTTTGATACGGGAGGATCCAATCTTACTTACTTGCATAATCTTGATGTGAGAGCTTATAATTTTTATAATGTTGCGGCAATTGTGCTTTCTCACTGGCATTATGATCATACTGGAGGCTTGTATAAGATTTTGGAGAGGATAAATACCGAAACTAAGGTGATTTCTCATTCTTATGATCAATATGAACGTTTTTTTATCAGGTCAGATGAGGTAAGTCTAAAAGATCTGGCGGGAAAAACACGTCAAGAAATTCTCCCCCTTTTATCCACCTCGAAAATCGTAAATCAAGAGCCAATCGATCAAGAAAAGTTAGAGGAGTTAGAAGGAAAACTTATACATACCAAAGAGGTGTATCCCATTATAAAGAATAATTTTGTTACCATCAGCGCAAGTGGAAAAATACCACGGACCCATGAAGTTGAGGATTTTCAATCTTATTATTTATTGAAGGGTGATAAACTCGTGGAAGATGAAATTCCTGACGATAGATGTTTAATTTTCGAGTTTCCAGATAACACTGTGGTTTTAAATGGGTGCTGTCATTCCGGGCTTATGAACACTTTGGACTACGTCGATTCAATTTCAGATGAACCCATTACTCATATTATCGGAGGTTTCCATATGACCAGCGCCTCTGAAAAACGTATTAACGAAACGATCACTTATTTAAAAGATTTTCAAGAATATAACGGGAATCTTTATTTATTTCCCATTCATTGCACGGGACATACTTTTCTGGATCAGTTGAAAAAAGAAGATTTACCGAATATTAAGGCTTTTGATGTAAGTGTTGGAACTAAATTTACTTTCCAATGAAAGACATTTCACAAATAGGGTCAAATTTGTCCAGAGTTATTTCAACTAGTCTTTACAGGTAGGTTTTATATTAATAATTCTTCTATTCGGGATAATCCTTCCTCAATTTCATCATAAGCAATACAGTAGGAGAATCGGACGAAATCGTTCTTTTCCTCTGGTGGTTTATGTCCAAAATATTTCCGAGAGAGAATCGCAACATCGGCTTTTTCCAATAGATAACCTTGAAATTCAATCGAATCGTTTAAACCTAATTTCTCGCAAGCCTCAGTTACATTTACAAATATATAAAAGGCTCCTGCTGGCTTGATCGCAGATAATTCATCAATTTTATTGATACGTTCCATGATTAAATCTCGCCGTCTTTCAAACTCATTGACCATTGATTCAGATGGATTTTTATCCTCGGTCATTCCCGCTACACCTGCCATCTGGGTAAATGTTGCAGTGCATGAAATGGTATTTGTAGCCCACCGGCTAAAATATTCAGCCAAATCTTCATTTACAATTGCATATCCCAATCGCCATCCAGTCATCGCAAAATATTTACTAAACCCGTCTAATATAATTGTCCGATCTTGCATATCGGGATGAGCTGCTATTGAGGTGAATTCATAATTGTCGTATACAATGTTGGAATAGATCTCATCGGATAATATCCAGAGATCATTTTTTAACGCAATTTCTGCCAGTGCTTCCAGATTTTGTTGGTTCAATACAGCTCCAGTGGGGTTTTGTGGGCTATTTATAATAATCAGTTTCGTTTTATCAGTAATCATATTTCGTAATTCATCTATATTGTAGTTCCACTCCTCGGACTCATGTAAGCGTGCGGCTTTTGGAACACAATCATGGACATTAATTAAACTTTCATAAATTGGATATCCTGGGTTAGGATAGATTATCTCATCCCCTGGATTGGTACAGCTCAAAATAGCTAGATCCACAATAAATTTCGCACTGGGAAGTATAACTATATTTTTGGGTTTGATATTGATCCCCTTAGTTTCCGAGGCAAAATCTGCCACGGATTCACGCAATTTTGCAATTCCCGCCGAGGGACTATAATGAGTATAATCTTCTTTAATAGCCTCTATACCCGCTTGTTTAATATGCTCGGGCGTATCAAAATCTGGCTCCCCAATTGCAAAGGAGATCACATTTTTCCTTCGTTCTTCGGGAAATTCTTGAATGCGCTCGAGGACTTCAAAAGCGGTTTCAGTCCCCAGTCGTTCCATTCTATCGGCATATCTCATATGTGATTAAATAATCTTTTTTGGTTAATTAGTTTTTTTCTAAGGATATTAATCTTTTTTTAATCTCCACTTGCCAACCTTCTCCTGTTTTTCCTATAAACCCCCCGATCTCTCCATTTTTTCGCACTACTCTATGGCAAGGGATAATTAAAGGATAGGGATTGCGCTTTATAACGGAACCAATTGCCTGATAGGCTTTTGAATTAATTTCCTCTCCAATATCAGAATAAGAAATTAATGTTCCATAACCTATATTATTTTTTAAATAGTAAATGACTCTTTTTTGGAAGGGTGTGGAATATTGCTCATTAATCGCTAAATCGAGATTTGATTCATCCATCTTGCTAGACAAATTTATCCTCTCGCCTGAAAAATAAGAATGTAGCAAATTATAAAGGATTTGAACTGGATGATTTTTCTTAAATGCTTCAATCTTTTTATATCGGATATTATGATCTTTGCCATATTGTAATAATGCTTTCTTTTTTTTGAAAAATTTGATACGGTTTAAGGTTATATTAGGTTCGGGGATTGGAAACTTGTCCTTCCTTGTAAAGAAAATCGTAATGTACGCTTCTAAATAGTTGGTATAGAAAAATATAAATTCTTTTTTGACACACATAATTTTAAAAATATAAAATGAAATAAATTCTTACGTCAGTTCCAAAAATAAATAAAAATTATATAATAAAGCACTATTATTGAATTAAATTATTAAAAAATAAATTAATCAATTATATACAATTATGGATTAGAATTAACAGAGTTTAAGATTAAAATGGGAAAAGAAGATATTAAGAGTCTAATTGACGATGTGGACCAGCATGAGAGTAAGGTGGCCGCCTTAGAGTCCAAGATTGATCGACTTAAGGAGGCTGTCGAAAAGTACAAGAAGATCATCGCCGATCAAAAACAAATTATAGAAGAACAAGGTAGTGAACTCGAACAATATGAAGAGATCCCAGACGATGTACAAGAATTACGGGAAATGATCGGAACCTTTCAAGTTGTCCGGGACGAGAATGAGTCAACTATTAAACAACTGAAAGGGAAATTAGCCCAAGCTGAAAAGGAATTGGAGTTAACAAAAAATAGATTCAAACCAACGGAAAAAAAGTTGGAAGAGGCTTACGATACCATTGGAGAGCTCAAATCAAATCTGGCTAAAAATAAGTCAGATCTAAAGATAAAAACAGAAAAAGTCAAAACATTGGAAAAGAAGATTCAAAATTTAGAAGAATTTAACAAAAAACTGCAAAGAGAGCGCGTAGAGGTTGTTGAAGAACTGGAAAACAAACAAGCCACAGAATACCAGAGTAAGATTGATGAATACGTCCAGAAAATTGAAAAGATTAAAATGGAAAAAATTGATAAAATCGGAGAATTAAAAGAAGAACACAGAAAAGAACTAGAGGAAATTCAAGATCGAAATCTGCAGAAGATCGAAAAACTGAAAGAAGAACATAAGAAAGAGATTGAAAACTTAAAAAAAAAACATGCTGAAGAAAGTGCAGAATTAGAGTCTCAAATTAATGAACTTGATTCTGTATTGTTAGACAGTAAATTGGAATCGACTGAAACACGCTCCAAGGCCAAGGATCTGGCAACTCGCTTCCAAGAAATCAAAGAAAAACACGAAGAACTTATTACTAAGATAGAAGATTTAAACGATGAAAAGATTGAAGCCCGACAAACCATAAAAGAATTAAAGCAAAGAATTGAGGAATTAGAGCAATTTAAGGAAGACAATATTGAAAAAATCACGTACTTTGATAAGCTTACAACCCTTATGGAAAAGGAACCGTTATTTAAGACATTTTTGATAATTAAAGAAGTAGAAGCAATTTCCCTCGATGACTTACGAAATGCGATAGGATCACCCATGGTTTTAGTGAAAAAATATGTAAATAAATTAGAAGATAATAACCTTGTAGAGTTTAATGACGTTGAAAAAATCATACTCAAGGGAGCCGAAACCTCTGAAGAAAAGGAACAAGAACACGAGTAATTAACTTATTTTCTTTAGTATCTCTTTTTATATATGAAAAATAGACTCCAATTCCACACATCAATTTTATTTTGGACTAGGAGATATTGGGAGGGTGCTAACAGACTGAAATGAAAAAATAAGAAAAAAGAAAGATTATTTCAGACCTTCGCCAATTTTTCGTATAAATCTGGTAAAATCTCTTCATAATCGTCAGAAGGAATCTTTTCTAAAATTTCTGCTGCGATTTCTTTTAAGATATCTCTGTATTTGTGCGGCTTTTCATCCCGCCTTAATAATAACGCAACGACGTAGTTTTCAACTGAGATATGATCTTCTCCTACTCCAGAAAAAAAGGACACGACTTTGCTATTTTTCAGAGAGAGGGAAGCAAATCCAGGTTTGAGGGATTGATATCGATGGGAACCATATATCTGCGTTAAAAGATTATTCGTTATTTTAAGAGTTTCAGGATAAAATCCTTGGTTGATTGGGCCGATCTCGTTATCCCATTTAATAATTAATATTCCTTGGGGAATTACAATTAACCTCGAAAAATTATTTTTTTATATTATTTTATAAGTTTAATATGTTTTAATTATTTAAGTTTTTATTTCTTTTTCCTAAGTCTCTGTAATTATGAAATTGCATGATATAGCAAAAATAAAAGAAAAAAAATTATTTCTCTTTTTCTTTTGAAGATTCATGATAATGGAAGATTTCATTATTTAATGAATCTAGATGTAATTAGTGAGGGGACGGATTAGAGACCCGAGTTTAGCTTAAAAGATAATGCAATTTTCCGTTTCTTAGACAAAATTACCTTAATTCATCTTTATTCTTTCTAAAAAAGTTCATAAGACGCGAAAAAAAACCCTCTCCTCCATCGATTTTCTTATAATATTGCTTGATTTGCCGCTTGAGCAAGACTTCGAATTTTTTAAAACCTTCTAAATCAAGGCAAGTTTCATCCAAGTTGTCGATTTCTTGCTTATACATTTTATAGAATAAATCTAAAGCTTGTTCTGCTTCTTTTCCAATTTTTATCTTTTTCATATGCTTGTCCATGAGAGCAATGAGGAATAATCCATATTTTCTTACAACTAACGTTTCCAATTTTCCCCCTTTAATGAGTGTTTCATTAAGCGCATCTAAATTTTCTTCAGAGAATCTCCTCAAAGCGCTAAAAAAGGGTGCTATTAGAGATTCATTGATTTGATCATCCACTTTTACCGAAACTAAGGGTATCCCATTTTCCGAGGCAATGATAACCGCTTTCACACGATGTTTAGGTAATTCGCTATCGTTTTCAGATTGGTTCATATACTACATCCTCCTTTTCTTATACGAAACTAATAAAATGAAAAGAGCCATTATCTCAAATGATTTTATTGCTAAATAAATGTAATATCTTTTTTCATAAAAAGATGACCTTTATATAGAATAGCCATTAATTTTGGAATACTCAAGGCGTTCTCTTCTAATCTTTTAAAATCTATTTTTTTCACTTAGCCTTTTTCAAGAATAGTTTACTAAGAATGCTTTAAATTGGAATTCAAACCGCTTTAATGGTAAAACTTAAATTTTTATCTATATTTAGACTATTATCTATAATTGATTTAAAAATATAATTTTACCCTCTCTTGCTAAACCTTGAACTTTTAGCGACTAATGTTCATTAAGGGGAGGGGTTACCGAGTCTGGTCAAAGGTCGTTCCTTGATATGGGTCAAGACCGATTATAGGTGCTGGACTTAAGATCCAGTGGTATAGATTCTTTCCAGTCTCTGGAAGAAGTAAAAACCTTCGTGGGTTCGAATCCCATCCCCTCCACACTTCTTTCCTTTCTATTCTCATTTTTCTTCGAGAAGATATATTTGATTTAAGGACAAATTTTTTGGAGGCTCCCCGAAATGCCGCTTCAAGATATTTGATAAATCTCCTTTATTTCAAATTAACCATCTTCTTTTCCCAAAATTCCAACAAACGCATAGGATAGAACAAAAAAAATAAATAAAGTCAATTATATTACAATAATCATAGGAACTACTAATTTGAGAATAAAATAGAAAATGAGTGAATATTTTTCGGTTGCTCTCTCCATCGAATATATATTGATCACCCACCAAGAGAGCGAAGGAATTATCTATTATCAAACAGCTCCAGGGGTTGAATTGGATCCGAAACTTATTGAACTATTCCGACGAGCGATTCAGTTTGAAGAATTAGATATGCCAGCGGCGGAAGGAGAAATCGAACAAGCAACATTAGAAGGGAAATATCTTGTTACCCGAGCAGGAAAAATGGTATGGGTTACTCTTATAATTAACGAAAAGCCAACCCGATTTACTAGAGAGGCACTTCACTCTTTTTCAATTAAATTCGAAAATCGATATGCTAAAGAAATTAAATACCTCTATTCAAAATTTAAGGGGAATATTCAAATTTTTCGGCAAGAGTCCGCCACGCGGGAAAGTGTCGATGGATTAATTAATGAGGTGTTTAAATTAAATCTGAGTCTTCCACATAAATTGGGGTTCCCCACTGGCAAAAAAATGACACGAGGTACAAAGAAGATCTGGAATCTTGCCGAGGATATGGCGCATGATACAAAAGGAGCCATTTTTTTGGGGGAACTATTTTCTAAGGCCAAAAAAAACCTCAAGTATGACAATAAGTCTATTACTGATTCTATTATTAATCTGGTTGATGCGTCCTATTTAAAACCGATGTCCTTGGAACGCTACAAGCAGCGATATAGCTAGATAAACTATTCTTTATTAAATCCCTTTATTATTTCTTGAGATTTAACGATCAACTGCAACTCTCTGCGTAATTTTTTTAAAAAGCATCCATATTGGAACGATAATCGTTAATTTTTTAAGTCTATATTGTCTTGTAAATCAAGTAAAAAATCTATGGGTTTGGTAATCAATGAGTCCGACAAAAAGTAATCATCCTGAATCTACAACGCAAAATACCAAATTTCAATTTAACAGATGTAAATTTTATGTGGATACAAATAATCTTATAAATCCAGAGATGATAAAAACAATTTTAGAGAAGTTTGAGGATCCGGCAATTAAGCGGCTCAATCAAGTTATAAGCGGAATTAAGTTTTATATTGGTGGCAACCATCGCCATTACCGTCAATTCGGGTATTACTGTACTGATATGTTTGAATACAATTTTCACAATCAAACATTGCTTTTTTTCCTTTCAAAAATGTTTGAGTCAGGGTTCGCACGCTGGCGTAGCTTATTGTATGGGGCAATAAAAAGGTATGTTTTTGAAAGTTTCTGCTATGAAATTGTAATGGCGTTAATTCAAGTCATGAAATTGGATACCTCGCTCATAGAACAAGGGAAAAGATACTATCTGAACGGATATAATGAGCAGCAAAACGAATTTTCGTATCAATTATTTAATTACGTTGGTCCTGAAGTACCCAGAGTAAATTTTATTTTGATTTGTGATGAATTATGGGTGGAACCCCTTCCGGGTAATATGGGGTTCTTAGATGTATTCTATAATAGACGCATGAAAAAACTTAAAAGCTTCTTGAACGGTTCATATACCCCAAATATGGAAAAAGTGAAGATTTTTAATGAATTGCGTAAGATTAAGATGGATTATCAATATGAATATAATTTATCGGAGTTAGTGAATTATTGTATCCATAACAAAAAACATTTTGAAGAATTTTTTCAATATAACACCGAATCTTATCAAAAGCTCCACCGGCAGTTCTATTACAAGGCAAAACGGCAAATTTTGAAATTCTTTAGGGAAAACGAGATTGAAGATGAACTGCATGAGTATAAGGATTCTGCAGATAGAACCCACTACTTCTTAACTCATCAGACATTTGAACGGGTGAAAAGTGCGTGCTTGCAAATTTGTATCAAAAAACTGGAAACTGAAGATATACGGAAATTCCATGACTTTAAGCGGTTTTATGACCATTGCCCAATCTGTGGGGACCCCTACGATGATACTCCAATTGTAGCGAAATTTTATTTCCGACGAAGATATCGAAAGTTTAAATCGATTTTAATAGAACGGATGCAAGAAGCATCATGTCTGGAAGATTTAAACCAAGAACCAGATAAGTTTTTTGGCATTCCTTGCGAGGATTGTTTTGTATTCTGTAAAAATATAGAAGGTAAATTTTCTGATCTGGAAGAGGTGCAACGATTTCTGATTCATTACAGCACTTGTCCGGTCTGTGGAACTACAAATCATAAAAATTATCTGCTCTCCTTTTATTATGACGAACGCAAAAAGGACCTAAGAGAAAACCTCCTCAAAAGTATGTACTTAAAAACGCATAAAGGAATTGAATTAGATATCGGCATCCCATGTTGTAACTGTTTTAGTAATATTTTTAATGAAAAGCCAGACCGTCCCACCCTTCATTTCGCACATTAAAATCTAAAAAAAAGAATCGCTCTGTTGTTAAGATATAGATTGAAAAAAGAAAAGCTTTTGCGAATTTAATTTATATTTTATATAAGAGACTCTATTCGTTGTGGTTGGTCTCAGTCTCAATTTCCGCTCCGCAAACGGGACAAAATTGACTGTCAAATCTTGTGATTTCCGCTCCGCATTCGGTACATCTCCTTTTGAATTCGAAATTTTCTGGAATTTTTTTTTTAATCTCCTCTATCAAATTGTCAAGGGTCTTGAATATTTCATGGATCTTCTCACGCCTTTGTTCTTCTGAGTCCTCCTCTGACTCAATATAGATTGTGGTCAATTCGATTAAAAAATTCTTTAAAAATCCCAGTTGATCTGTAAAATTCTGGTTCACCTTTTTCTGTACAAGTTCCTTTCCCGTTTTTGTGAGACTATAGAGGCTTTTTATGGGACCGACGGGACTTTTTACTTTTTCGGTCTTTAAAAATCCTCCTTTTTTCAGTTTGGATAAAATAGGGTAGACTGTGCCCGATTTAGCTTTCCAGGTTCCAGCGAAATGCTCATTCAGATTTTTAATTAAATCATAACCAGATACTTTTTCACTATTATAAATGCTTTCCAGGATGGTAAATTCCAAGGGCGTTAGCTTTGATTTCATCTTTTCAAATATTTCTACCTTAACATCAGATGCAGCTTTTTTAGCAAGCTCCTTTATATCATCTTCCATATCCAAGAATTTTGTCAGCCACATGTAATTTTCCTCCTTATTCCGTTTTACTCTTTTTCATTTTTCTGCGTATTTTTTTCATCTCCTTTTCTATAGCTCTTTCTTTCCTGCTTCTATATTTTCCCGTCTCGGAGATATCCCCCCGATAATAGATCATATAGATAACGAAGTGAATAATAACGGCAATTAGCCAGAAAAACCCCGGATAAAAGACCCACCAAAGCTCATGGGGGGGGAATATAAGATTAATCATTACTAATAGAAGGGTAACGGAAAGATATGCGGTAGCATGGAATAAGACTCCCCGCTTCGCCATGGGATAAACTCCAGTTGCATAACAAATATATGCCACAGAATGCATGGCAATCCCAATGAACCATCCAAAGAGTGGAAAAAATGCCCATAGCTGCATTATTGGGAACTTAAATTTCCCAATTTGAGCAGTTACAATACTTATCTCACTTATGCTGAAAAAATTAACTGTGAAAAGCAAAATATTTACTAAAACAAATAAAGCCCAGTGAATTTGGACCGACCGCCGATATGTGACTTTTTTGGCTGCGATCTCTCTTAAAGCTTCCTCACTAAAATGTGTGTTTATTTCATTCATTTTTCTTTTTACCTTGTTGTGTATTATATTTTTAAAGATACGTTCCAATATAGATATTATTAAACTTCTCACGTCTAAAACCGTGAGATTCATAATCTCTAATGCATGATCAGTACATTAGACAATATAGGTTGGTTTTATAACCTTAAATTAAGGTTTTGCTTCTTTTTATAATTACGAATATATTAATCCTAAGGTATTAGTCCGAAGCATTGTATAATTATAAGTTAGATATTGACCTATTTAAAAATATGGTCTTATAATATTTAGTGATTCAAACGCAAAATTCATCTCCTTCCTAAAGGATGGTGTTTTCTTTTGCTTTTTATAAAAAAAATAAAAAAGATTAGTTTTTCGGTCTTTATTCTTTACCTTTCGATTTAATACGTTGCATTTCCCTTTCAATAGCCTTTTCCTTTCTGGATTTTCCTTCTACTCCTTTTTCTGCTCCTTCTTGGAGATATAGAAAATAAATCACTATGTGGACTACAAGCCCCGCACCCCAGAAGATTAGTGGGAAAAGCACCCAGAATATTGCCGGATTAGTAATCAAGTTGACAATAATCAAGAGTATATTAGTAAATATATATGCAACGATATGAAAGATAAGAATACGTTTTGCAAGCGGCTTTACTTCATTAATATACAGAAAATATGCCGTTAAATGTATCATTACGCCGATAAGCCATCCAAATATTGGATATAAAACCCAAAAGTTTTGAAGATTGATATCCCCTTCAATTGAAAGATAGTTTATTACGACCAAGAGCAAATTTACAATTAAAAACAGAGCAAAATGAACGCTCACGGACTTTCTGAATTGAACCCTTCTTTTTGCCACTTTTCGTAATTCTGTTTCCGATATTTGTTGATTTTCATTACTCATTTCATTTTCCGATATTTGTTGATTTTCATTACTCATATTATTTTTCACCTCATTTTTAAAATAATTTACCATTTGTTATTATCATATAAACAACTTTCATTTAAAAGTCTATGTAGATCCAACAAATCCTCATATTCAAAACTTTGAACAAAATTGCATTAATTCTTATTCTTGTCAAGTTTCTGCTTTTTTCTTAATCCTTTACAGAGCGATAGGCGAAATTCACCCACATCAAGATTTCCCTCCTCATCATAGGGGAATAACTCGCATACTATGGGCTTAATCTGCTGAATGGAGCAGAGATTATCTTTTAGAAATGGACATTCACCAGAGAGAGGTTTGAAAATTTTATATTCTATCCCACGTTTTATTCCCTTTTTAATCACTTGAAAACTTTTGGGAATAAAAATGGGTCTTTTTTCTTTACCTGGCACTATACTATAAATAGGAAGGGGTAAATTGCCAATGCCGGCATAATGATGATTATTTTCAATAAAAGAGATGAGTTTTTTCAGTGTTTTTTCTAACTTCTTACCGGAATACTTGTCCTTCAGTTCTAATACGGCGTTATTATCTTCAATATGATATCCACCCAATCCTTCTTCAGATATCGATTCCGCATCGATTTGTAGATATTTAAGCAAATCCGTTCTTTCTCTTTTTTCCCATTTTTCAATATCTTCTCTTTGAATATAGACGTCTAGTCCTGCTCTGCAACAATTTCCGCATTTCTGACATTTAAAATCATATAATGACAGATCAATCTCAGAATTGTTCGTCTGCTCTTTTTTTCCCATAATTTCCTATCCATCAAATATAAAAATATGTAGGATTCAATTCTAAGGTATTAGTCCGAAGCATTGTATAATTATAAGTTAGATATTGACCTATTTAAAAATATGGTCTTAACCTATTTAGTGATTTAAACGCAAAATTCATCTCCTCCCTAAAGGATGGAGTTTTCTTTTGCTTTTTTGATAAATTTTGAATATGAAAGTGCAAACCCGGTAAATTGCAAGAACTCTTAAAAAAGAGAGACTCCATCCACGGGAATACATTCATAGGTCCTACAATTCTGATGGAAATGCTCCCTATATTGCCTTTCTATGCTTTTCCTCACTGTGGTGCTATAATCCTTATGAACCAGCGCCATACAGCTTCCTCCCAATCCCCCGCCCGATATTTGTGCCCCTAGTACACCCTCGCTCTGTGTGCAGATATCCACCAGATAATCAATCTCCTTGATACTGCACCGATATCTGCCGGGAAGATATTCGAATTGCAACTGTTCTTTTTCCATTTTTGCAGTTGTAAGTAATTTCCTTACATATGCCTGCGAATAAGATATTTTATAGTTGCAAGGCTCCATATGCTTATTAAACTTTATAACCCTATCTCCGTTATGAGAGATATTCATTAATTCTCCAGCGGATTTCAATTTGTGTTTCAAGATCAATTTCAAAAAACGGATACTTCTCTTGCATTCTGCAATACCGTAGATAAGCACATCGCGTATTTTCAAATGCTGAGGGGGGTCCGCAAAATGAAAGCGTTTCATTAACCTTTCCCAGTACTTTTCTAAAATTTGTGGTAATTTGGAATATTCGACTGAATGGGGAATGCTTAACAACATTTCTAATAATTCTCCATCGGCTATGTCCAGATTTGCAGGTCGTAAGTCATCGATTTGTTTGATTTTCTCTTCAAGGCGTGGAAATTGCTCCTTAAATAAAAGAAGCCCCACCTGATATGCAAGCACGCGTGAATTAAAGATATCACGCTTTTTTCCTGATTTTTCTGCGGGAATATGGCTTACGCATACAATTAACACGTAATCATTGGGGAAGTGACCCCTATTGAGGATCTGTTTTTCTCTCGGAGAGTATTGAATGATTTTATCTTTTTCGGCATAAAGTAGTGCAGCATGATCTCCGTTTCCGCCACGTGTTCCTACAAACCATTCAGCATCTCTCGCTAAAGAGATTAGATTCTTTTGCGAAATGTTAAATTTATTCAGTTCTAGGAGGACTTTTATCATTCCTAATGTAATCGCCGAGGAACTGCTTAATCCCGCTGCAAGGGGAATAGTCCCCCCAACTGTGATATTTGCACCCTTCAAGCTCTTCTTCTTAAAATGATGCCCCGTCTTATAATATGCTCCTTTTAAATAATTTACCCAAGAACCTGGAGTTTCTCTGAATGTATTGAGTAAATCTTGATTCTCTATTATATGTTTCCAAGGAAGTTGTAAAAACTTTTGCCCGATCTGTGTTGAGAATTGCATTGACGGAAACTTTTGGGCATTCTCATTCTGAACGTGGATTTCTGGGAGATTTTGAGGGGAGGCGACGAATATTATTTCCTTGTCTATTGCCACTAGATTAAGCATACCATATTGATGATCAATATGTCGACCCATTAGATTACTTCGCCCTGGAACCCGAATTATTAGCGTGGGCAGATTTCCATAAGTTTTCCTGTGTAATCTTAGCAATGATTGAATAAAGATAAGCTTATCCTTAACATTCTTATAATCTTTCCCGTAGACTCGGAAAAGGTGCTTTCTTAATCGATCCGTTCCTTTTTTTGTCCCGAGCCATTCATCTACAGTGATCATGTTTATTGATTCTTGGCAGTTATAACTTTATTTTTACTTAAACACTCTTTTAATAAAAAGTTATAAAAAAGATTAAAGTTTTTTATTTTATGGGATCTATATTGTCTACGGTCCAAAGAATTAAAAAATGGGATCATAAAATTTTTTTAGTCCTCTATGAAAGTGATTTTTCCCGAAAAAACAAGAAATTTGCGAAGATCATAAGTTTCTTTGGGAATATCTATTTTTGGGGACTACTCTGGTTCGCATTAGGTATTTATGGATATATTACCAAGGATTATTATTTATTTATCCTGATGACTGGGGGATTTGATCAATCCTTTGCGATTTATATCATCATCCGATATGGTGTCATTAAACGACAGCGTCCGTTTGAAATTCTTGAACAATATGGGGTGAAAAGCCATGATGAAATGATTGATAAAACTAGAGGCTTTCCTTCTGGGCATGTGACGTTCTTCTTGTTCTTCGGTATTCTTTTTGCGTTTGCGTTTAATAGTTGGATTCTGCTGATAGCAGTTATTATCTTCGATATCCTTATTGCCGGTACACGCCTTACGTTGGGGGTGCATTTCCCGAGCGATGTTATCTTTGGCTTTATCTTTGGACTTGCATTTGCCATTTTATATTTAGGTTTCACATATCAATATTGGTTTGAGTTTTATTACTGGTTGGGCGATGTATTTGCCTTTTTAGACCCGATGGATTGGTTTTGAGGCTAACGCTTAGTGGACTCGTAGGAATCCCCGTCCTTTAGGGCGGGGAGACTTCAATACTGTTTCTTCATTTTAGGCACTAACATCATCAAATTTTTAACGATCTGCGAAAGAAGTCCCCATCCCTTTAGGGAGGGGATGAATTTCGTATATTATACAAACATTTTTATATTTGGTTTTTGATATTATCTTAGTAACCAAGTGAATAGAATGGGATACGAACTTGATAAAGGTGCTCATTCGGTGTATTCATTAAACTACCATTACATCTGTTGTGTAAAATCTCGAAGAAAGATATTCGATACCGATGAAATAATCAATAGATTAAAAGAAATTAATATATCGTTAGCGGAAAAAAATGAGATTAAAATTCTTAATCAAGAAACCGATCTTGATCACATACACATTATAAGGTGAATAGAAAGTGCAATTAAGTCAAAAAATTCGGATATATCCTACGGAAGAACAATTACAAGTACTTTGGGATTTATCGGAAAAATGCCGTTTGATATATAATTTTGCACTTTCGGATCGTATCAACACTTGGAAAAAACAAAAGAAAAAACCAAAGCAGGAAAGAAAATACATAACATACACACAGCAACAAAACAGATTACCAAAAATTAAGGATAAATATCCGGAATACAAATGGGTGTATTCTAAGGTTCTACAAATGACATTACGGAAACTGGATGCAAATTATCGATCATTTTTT
>JAWOCD010000076.1:0-14371 GCA_046483985.1 Promethearchaeia archaeon | reverse complement strand
TGGTCTGTGCAAAAGCCTGCGGATGAGAGTAAATCTTTTTCACGTCTGAAAGCTTTGTCTCTTGTTTGGAGATGAGATTTTGAACAATCCGCAGTTCAATTTCGCCGTAGATATTTAACTCCTTCTCAATTAAAAGGTCCATGGTCTCCCGAACGGTGCCTTGCATATTATTTTCTATGGGGATAGCGCCGAAGTCCAAAATGTCTTTCTCGATTTTACTGAATATGCCGGCAATATTGGTACACGGAACAAATTCGGTGTTTGCCTTGGGAAAGTAGTTTAATGCCGCTTGATGGGTAAAGGTTCCTTTCGGCCCCAAATATCCCACTTCAATGACATGTCCTTGCAGTTCCTTGCTCGCCGCCATGATCTCCTTCCAAATGGCTTTTAAACTTTTGTGGCTCAAAGTTTCCGATTTCTCCTCCAACATATTAATGATTTTCTCCTCTCTATTGGGCTGAAACACATTATACCCCAACTCCTGCTTGATTTGTCCGATACCTTTCACGATTTCTGCGCGCTGATTGAGAAATGAGAGCAATTTTTCATCGATTGAGTCTATTTTCCTTCTTAATTCGTCCAGTTCTCTTTCTAATTTTTTCTTTTCACTTTTATCTTGGCTTGGCATGGCTTTACTCCAAATTGTAAATGCGTTAAATTTTTATTCCTTATTTGTGGTTGATTTTCTAATATCCGTGGAGCTTATCTTGTTATCTGCCTGATCCGTTAAAATGGGGATAACAATAAGGACCAAAGGCTCTAACCCCTTCTCTTGTCGGAGTTCGTTTATTTTTAGACCCCCTTCGTAGGTTTCTTGGCTCACCACCAACCCTTCGTAGTCAGGCTCGCGGGCAGGCGGTCCAAAGGGATCATTTAATTCGCAGACCTCCGCTTGCTCCAAGGCGGAATGGCGCTTCAAAAACTGAACTAAATGGTTTTTTCTTACATCATAGGATTCAAGGTTTTCCTTGTATTCCTTATCTTTCAGTAATTTTTCGGTGCTTAAACCGATCATAACCTTCTCTGAAACTTTCAACGCCGTTTTGATGAGAAGCGCATGCCCCTCATGGAAATGGTCGAATGTGCCTCCAAGTCCTACTAGTTCAAACATAATCTAATTCAGTTATGTAACTAAAAGTCTGATAAATTATTAAATTTTTAAAATTTCTTATTTCTTTGGATTAGGAAGAGTTGTGCTTTCTCGCACTTTAGTAGTAACTTTAGTAGTAAATGCAGTTTAAAAATAATTTCCAAAAAGTTAGGCTTTTTCAACGCTTTGCTCTTCCTTCGATTCTTCCGGCTTTTCCGTGGGTTTTTTCAGTTTTACCGAATAGACTTGTTTGATTTCCATCGGTTCATTACATTTCTCACAGTTGTCGTCCGCATCTTGAAAGACATAGTCGCCGTGCTCATAGTTCCTTACCTTGGTCAACCCGCATAAATTGCACACTAAGATTGTCAGAGTTTGCCGTAGCGGTTTGTCCGGTTCTTTTTTCACTTGCATAAGCGTGGAGCCCATGCAAATAAAGGTGAACCCGATCATCCAATTGGTCATCTGATTCTCTTCGCCACCGAAATAGATTATAAATGCCCCGATCATAATTAACACGATAACCAAGAGATTTTTTAGGACGCTTTTCCAAGAAATGCCTTTTTCTAATACATCCTCGTCGTCCTCTTCGTCAATCATCACGTACACTCCAATTTTTGTTCAAATACTTTATAATAAAAAAGATTAAAAGATTAATTAAATTTTGTTATTATAGATTTTATATACATTGCAAGATTAAATTAGAATTTCACACTAAATAAATGAACAATTATGTATAATTTTTTTCAACTGGGTGCGCAAGGTGGGTCCGATCCTTTTTCTATTGTTTTGAATTTGATGTTCTTCCTCCTTATTTTCATCAGTATGTTTTACGGACGGAAGATTCAAGCATGGCGAGCGGCCAAGCAAATTGAATCCGGCTTGGAAAAGCTGAAAAACTGGGACGAGGAGGGAAAACAAATCCTGTTAACTAATTTCAAAAAGTACGCGAATAAGAAGGAATTGGACAAGGACTTGATGTTAAAATTGGAAGAATTTATGAGGTTTGTCACCATCTCTCCCGTGTCTTTGGATCCCGCAGGTATCGTCGCAAAATTCGACCACATCATTGATAATCGGGATTCTCGATTTCGGGAAAAGGTCTTAAAACTGGCTCCCGATGCAAACGAGGTGATGACGCAAGATCTGGAGAACTTAGTGGAGGCGGCGATGGCGGTGGATTACATGTATAGACTCATAAAGCATTACCTTATCTTGGGGAAGAAATCCAAGTCGGCGATTTTATTAATGCAAATTTCCATGCAAATGCCCATTATCTTGGGGTTGGCTAAAGCGTATCACTACGCAACCAAGGCGTTTTCTGAGGGAAGTCCCATAGGCGATGCGTTAGGACCGATGGTTGCCGGACAATTTATCAGAGACCTTAAGCCGGACGAAGAGGAATATGAGGGTATTACCATCGCAAAAGAAACCATTATGCACGAGATGGAATTTGAAGACAGGACGGTGTTTGTGGTACGTGCAAAAGGTCCCGGAGGAACCGTAGGGAAACCGGGAAAAGCGATAAAAAAATTGATCGATCAACACGGTAATTCCATTTCTCGCATTATCATGATCGATGCGGGGCTGAAACTCAGGGGTGAAAAGACAGGCGAGCTGACGATCGGAGTCGGTGCCGCGATCGGAGGGGTGGGTGTCGAGAAATATTTTATTGAGGACTCATCTACTCACAAGCGAATTCCCATTGACGCGCTTATCTGTAAGCAATCCTTGGAGGATGCTATCACCACTATGAAGCGTCCAATTACGCAATCGGTTCCGGGTTTTGTAGAAAAAGTCAAGATGGCCATTCGGACTCGAACCGAAAAGGATGAGAAGGTTATTGTTGCTGGAATCGGAAATTCTATCGGCATTGGGATATAAATATAAATTCAAATATAGATATAAATTATAAATTTAAACTTAAATTTAAATTGCCTTCTGGTTCGTAGTTTCCTCCTTGAAATCTCCTTTTTATTTTTAATGAAAATTCCCTTTTTCCGAATATTCTAATAGTTTCTTTCTTTCTTCTAAAAAAGATGATCACTCCCGATGAGGAATTACGAATACTTCGCGAGAAACAAGCATTCTTTTTTGATTTGGACGGAACGGTATACTTAGAGGACCATCTTTTTGACGGAATATTAGAGGTAATTGGAAAACTAAAAACGCAACGGAAAGACTTCTTTTTTTTCTCTAATAATTCCAGCAGATCGACCAAGGATTATTTAAAGAAACTGACCCGCTTGAACCTTGACGTGACCGAAAGGAACATAATCCTCTCCCAACATCCCACGATCCAATATTTGAAAGAAAACGGCTATGAGAAGATCTTTCTGTTGGGCACTACATCTTTGAAGCACGAATTTACGCGGAAGGGATTTCACCTGACCGACGAGGACCCCGAAATTCTCGTGCTGGCCTTTGATCAAGAGCTGACCTACGAAAAACTCGTCACAGCTTCCTATTTGTTGCAAGACGGAATCCCCTATATCGCCACCCATCCCGATGATCGCTGCCCCACCCAAAGGGGCTACATACCTGACGTCGGCGGCTTCATTTCAATGCTGTACAAAACCACCGACCGCAAACCGCAGATATTCGGGAAGCCAAACAAGGAGATGCTGCTCTTTAAGTTACGCCAACTGGATCTCCCGCGTGAGAAAGCCGTCATGTTCGGGGATAGACTGTACACCGATATCCGGATGGGCCTCGAAGCTGGCATTACCACGTGCTGCGTCTTGTCCGGGGAAACCGATCAAACCGCCCTCAAAGCAAGCGACTACCGACCGGATTTTGTAATAGAGGGATTATGGGATCTTTTGCCAATTCTATAAGCAACCATTCCGATGATTCACGGGTTAGGTTAAACATATCAATACCGATTTTCGGGCACAGTATAATGATAATATTCTGCCCACACTCTAGTTTTTATGGTTTTCAATAAATCTGCACGCTCACTTTTCCGAAATGAGTAAAATCTAATGTTTCCCTCGATTAGTCCATCTATTTGAAGTTGAGATAAAGACCGTATTCTCCCTCCTTCTTCAACTTTTTCTTCAAAAAATACAATTGTTTTAAATGATAGACGTGATGCATTATGAATAATGTGTTCAATTTCTGTAGAGAGACCGTCTTGTATTCCATTGAAAGTGACAATGTATATATTTATGTGAGCAAATTCCAAGCTTGTTGTACTCTTTTCTCTTATAGTTAAATCGGCAAAATTCTCTAAGTCCTCAACAAGCATAGTTTGAATATATCCAAATTCTCATCTGATCTCTTTCGTTTAAAAATATCATTCTGATTCTTCTCAAAAATGAGAAAGTTTCCTTTTCGGGACTCAAGAACTTAACAAACTTACAATCAAGCACGCTTAGTTTTCACCTATAAAAACTGATGCATCCAGTTTAATAGATAACTTCTATAAGAAATCCGATACTTCGGACAAGAACTATTCTTTTTATGAATTAACCGAGTTCGGCAGGGATTTCTGTGAGGCTGCATTGTTATTATGGCAACTTCTGAATCTCTAATCTGCACTTTTTCAGAGAAGGATCTTAATACTAAAGTTTCAACTAGTAAATCCTTATCCCTGGTTACTAAAAAGTGACTTTTTCTTCTTAATTTTCACAAGATTTCTTTCATTACCGTTCCAGAAATAGGCAAAAATACAAACATCAAGTTCAATAAAAACTCTAGTCATTTCTCCTGTCTCACTTCAGAACACGCCTCCACGATATCGGCTGGAGTGATGTTTTTTGCTTTTGAGATCAAATCACCCTGTGAGAAAATTTCATCCCAATCAAGAACATCAACCTTTTTCATAAAGATATAATCATCTTCTGCGGCAATGGCTAATAGGTCATCCTTTTCAAGTTGCAACCGTTTTCGAATTTCTGCAGGAATTTTAATTTTTCCGTTCCCGCTCATTTTTAGCATTTTAACTTTCATATTCATCTCGCCATATTAATCAGTAAAAATTCATATTTATATTTATATTTGATATTTAAGAGCAAGTTAAAACTACGACAAATTCGTCCATATCTATAATTTGTAAGACCAGAATTTTTATTTTCGAGGGTGTATTATAGATATTATATTAAGAACTTATTTTGTTAAAAAAAATTAATGACCTTAAATCGATAAAGGGAAATTGAAGATGTCAGACAAAAAAAAATATATTTATACGTTTGAAGAAGGAAACAAAGAACTGAAGAAACTGCTCGGCGGAAAAGGGGCAAATCTCGCTGAAATGACGGATTTGGGCCTTAACATCCCGCCGGGGTTTACGATAACTACTGAAGCATGCCTCGATTACTTTAAGGATTCAGATTTTATGGATACCATCAGACCTGATATTTTGAAACACATAGATGAATTAGAGAAAAAGACAGGAAAAAAGTTTGGCGCCGAAAAGAATTCATTGCTACTGAGTGTGCGAAGCGGAGCGCCGGTATCTATGCCCGGCATGATGGACACGGTCCTTAATCTCGGGCTAAACGATAAAGCGGTGGAAGGATTAGCAGAAGAAACTAATAATCCTCGTTTTGCCTATGATGCGTACAGACGGTTCATTCAGATGTTCGGGGAAGTGGTGATGCATATTGATATTGAGAAATTCGAAGAAATCTTAGATAATTATAAGAAATTAAAAGGCCCGGACACCCAAGATACGGATCTCACTGTTGAGGATCTGAAGAAAATCATCGCCGACTATAAAGTCCTTTATAAAAAGGAGTTGGGCGAAGAGTTTCCGCAAGATCCGAAAAAACAACTCTTTTTGGCAATTGAGGCGGTTTTTGACTCATGGAATAACAAAAGGGCAAAAACCTATCGGAAGATGAATAAACTGCCGAACACGGGAACAGCGGTCAATGTGCAATCTATGGTGTTTGGCAATAAAAATTGGGAATCAGGAACGGGAGTCGCCTTTACGAGGGACCCCTCCACCGGAGAGAAAAAGCGATTCGGCGAATATCTTCCGAACGCCCAAGGAGAGGATGTCGTTGCCGGAATTAGGACGCCCAAAACTCTGAACGAAATGCAAGATGAATTCCCGGATGTGTACAATGAACTGATGGAATACATGGAGAAACTTGAAAAACACTATCGAGACATGCAGGATATTGAATTCACAATTGAAAATGGGGAACTCTTCTTATTACAAACCAGAACGGGAAAAAGGACCCCTTCAGCAGCGGTTAAAATTGCTGTAGATAGGGTAAAAGAAGGCTTAATTTCGAAAGAAGAGGCAATCATGGCAATCGATCCAAAGATTATTTCCAACTTGCTCTTTAAGAGTATTAGTGAGGATGCGTTCACCGCAACGAAGTTATTGGCTCAAGGAATTAAAGCCTCTCCGGGAGCCGTGGTTGGGAAAGCCGTGTTTGATGCAGATAGAGCCGTGGAAATGGAGTCAAAAGATGTTGAGATGGGGGGAAGTCCGCAGAAAAATATTATTTTGGTGAGACCGCAAACTCGACCTGATGACATTCATGGGCTATACTCGTCCAAAGGAGTTTTGACACAATTTGGAGGAAAAACATCGCACGCCGCAGTAGTCGCCAGAGGAATGGGAATTCCCGCAGTGGTCGGAGCAAAAGAGATTGAAATTGATTTAGATAACCGGTTATTCAAAGTAGATAATACCGTTATTGAAGAGGGAGATTATATCACGATTGACGGAACTACGGGAAAGATATATGAGGGTAAGATGCCTCTGGAAGAACCGGAATTGCGAGGAGATTTTACGAAACTTCTTAGCTATGCCGATGAGATTCGAGAACTAGAAGTAAGAGCAAATGCTGACACGCCCGAAGATGCACAAAACGCGCTCGAATTCGGAGCGGAAGGAATCGGTCTGGTGAGGACTGAGCATATGTTTATGGAAAAGGGAAGAATTTGGGCGATTCATGAGCTCATAATGGCTGAAAACAGGAAAAATCGGGATAAAATTTTAGCAGAGATGCTTCCGATGCAGAGGAACGATTTCTACGAAATTTTAAAAACAATGGAGGGAAAACCGGTCACTATTCGGTTATTGGATCCACCTCTCCATGAATTCTTGCCTAGTTTAGAAACGGTGCGATTGGAGCATCAAGAATTAACGATGACCAATTCTCTCGCAAAAACACTCCTTAACTCGAACACATTAGATGATCAGATAGAGAAAAAAAAACAATTGATAGCCAAGATACGATCGATGTCGGAAGAAAACCCCATGATGGGGTTAAGAGGCTGTCGTTTAGGAATCACTTGGCCCGAAATTAATGAGATGCAGGTGAGAGCAATATTTGAAGCCGCTTGCCAACTAAAGCGGGAGGGTGTGGATGTTAAAGTTGAAGTAATGATCCCGTTAGTAGGAATGGTCAATGAATTGATCTATGTCAAAGAAGGATTTGAGAAGCTTGCCGGTGATATCATCGAAGATTACGGAGTGGATTTGGATTATAACTTCGGCACCATGATTGAAGTCCCACGGGCAGCATTAACCGCCGCTGAAATTGCAGAGGAAACGGAGTTCTTCTCATTTGGAACTAACGATCTCACGCAGATGACATTTGGCTATTCGCGGGATGATGTGGAAGGCAAATTTCTCCCTATTTACTTAGAAGAGGGTATTATCAAGGAAAATCCGTTCGATGTATTAGATCAAAACGGAATCGGGAGGTTAATGAAACTCGCGATTGAAGAAGCCCGCGAGGTAAAGCCCGACTTGGAATGCGGTATTTGTGGAGAGCATGGTGGAGAGCCAAGCTCAGTTATATTTTGCCATGATATAGGCTTAAATTATGTTTCATGCTCGCCTTTTAGAATTCCCGTTGCCAGACTAGCAGCAGCCCAAGCAGTCATCTTAGAAAACCGTGAAAATTAAAGTAATTTCTTTATTATTTTCTTTATTTTATTTTTTAACTTTTTCGCTATTTTTTAAATCTAAATGTGCTCAAGCAATTTCATAAAGATTTAATCCAATTGACTATTAGATAATTTATAATTATAGAAGAGCTTGATATTATGACGTTATCTATCGAAGAGAGAATGAATTTGCTACGGCAAGTTGGAGAGGAGATTATTGTAGAAGAGGAATTACGGGAGATGCTGGAGTGGAAACTGGACCACGATAAAGAGATCATCGCATATGATGGATTTGAACCTTCCGGGAATATTCATATTGCCCAAGGACTTTTACGAGCAATTAATGTGAATAAAATCACCAAAGCTGGTATTAAATTTAAATTTCTCATTGCAGATTGGCATGCCGCAGCAAACCAGAAATTTCACGGGGATTTAGATATAATTAGGAAGGTAGGTCAATTTTTTATCGAAGTGTGGAAGGTATGCGATATGGATTTTGACAATGTTGAATTTATTTACGCATCGGAGCTCATTAAGGACCCGGACTATTGGGAATTGGTGTTGAAAATCGCGATTAATAATACCCTAAACCGAGTCTTACGATGCACGCAAATAATGGGAAGGGATGATACCGACACGCTCAGCGCTTCCCAAATCCTTTATCCCTTAATGCAAGCCGCTGATATTTTTTATCTTGATGCAGATATCTGTCAGTTGGGGCTGGACCAAAGGAAGGTAAATATGTTGGCTCGAGATGTGGCTTCCAAATTAGACAGACCAAAACCGATGGCTATTCATCATCATATGCTCATGGGGCTTACTGCACCACCAGAAACCACCGAAGGGGGGGTAGACCGGATGATTCATATTAAGATGTCGAAATCAGACCCCGACTCGGCTATTTTTATGTTGGATTCTCCCGAAGAAGTAAGGCGAAAAATTAACAAAGCCTATTGCCCTCCGAATAATGCAAAAGAAAATCCGATCTTGGAATACTGCAAGTATATCATTTTTGAACTTGCGGATACTTTTTTTATAGAGAGACCGGAGAAATACGGAGGGGATGTGGAATATAATTCGTATAACGAATTGGAAGATGCCTATATAGAAGGGGAACTGGGTGCTCCGGACTTGAAACCCGCCGTGGCAAAATATTTAAATAAATTCCTTGAACCCATTCGAACTCATTTCGAAGAGGATGAAGAAGCCAAGGAACTTTACGAATATGTGAAGAGAGAATATAAAAAATATAAATCAAATGCGTGATTTTTTGTAAAATATGATGAGATTATTGGTATTAGGAGATTCCCACATACCGAAAAGGGCAAAAGAAGTTCCCGATCCGATCCTGGAGGAAATAGATAATCTAACCAAAGATTCCCTTTTTGATCATATTTTATTTACCGGAGATCTTATAGAATCCCCAACTTTTATTGATTTTTTAAACTCTAAGACGGAAGAAGAGGTTTTAAGGGTACTCGGAAATATGGATTATTATGGCGGAAATAGGAATGCCCCCAAAATGGAGTATTTGGAAATCCCATTTGCCACAGGGGAGGAGTTGAGAATAGGGCTCACGCATGGAGCCCAGATTAAAGATCGCGGAAATCACTCGCAGTTAGAGCAGTTGGCACTGGAACGTGATTCTCACATTTTAGTCTCGGGGCATACTCACAAAGAAGAAATCTATTTAACGAAAGAAGCCGTATTATTATTAAATCCGGGAAGTGTTACAGGTGCGTGGTCTTTTTTGGCAACTGAGACCCCCGCATTTATTCAAGTACTCATTTATAAAGAAAATCCCATTGAAGTTATTTTGTATCAGCTCCAAGATAACCGGATTCAACAATCCCGTGAGACTTTCAAGTTTGAAAAGGGACGGATCCGTACCATCAATTAAATTTCTTAATTCCTTAAAATTTCCATTATTTTAGATGATAATTATTCTACATTCTCTTTCTTTTCTCTTTGTTGTATATAGTTTTAGTCTTATCAGAAAGCAAAAAAAAAATTTCACACCTTAGGATGGAGATGAATTCTGCGTTTCAATTCCTAAATTTCTTAAGACCATATATTTAAATAGATCAATATCTAACTTATAATTATACAATGCTTCGGACTAATACCTTAGCATTAATATAGTCCGTAAATATAAAAAAAAGCAGAACCGTAATTTACGGTTGGAGAACCAACCTATAGTGTCTAATGTATTAAACACACATTAGAGAATATGAATCTCACGCATTTGGGCGTGAGTAGTTCAAAGTAATAAGATTATAATTAGAAAGAGAAATTAATATGAATTAGATAATCGCTATGAAAGATTATAGATATATTAAATTTTTTAATGAGTTAAGTTCAAAGGACGTGAGCACGGTAGGCGGTAAAAACGCCTCCCTCGGTGAGCTATTAAGCTTCGGTATCCCTGTCCCTCTTGGATTTGCCGTACTCGCCAATGCCTTTGATTATGTATTGGAAACAAACGACATTTTATATAAAGGAGAGGTTATTTCCCTTAAGGATTATATCCAAACCCAAATTGAGCGTATTTCACGCCAACTAAACAGAGAAGATATCAAATCTATACAAGTGGTCGATAAGATCTGTGCCAATATTAGAACGCATATTGAGCAAGCGAGAATGCCCGATATCTTACGGGAAGAAATTTTGGATGCGTATAGAGAATTGACCGAAAAGATCGGAAAAGAGTCCACGTTTGCAATCCGGAGCTCTGCTACGGCAGAAGACTTGCCGGACGCTTCTTTTGCGGGACAACAAGATACCCATCTCAATATTAGCGGTGAGGAAGAGGTTCTGGAGTATATCTTAAAGGATATGGCTTCCGTGTTTACCACTCGAGCCACCGCATACCGAGAACGTGCGGGATTCAACCATTTCGAGGTAAAACTGAGCGTTGGTGTCCAAGAAATGGCCGGCGGCGCGAACGGTGTAAAAAGCTCCGGTGTGATGTTTACTGAGGACCCCGATTCGGGAAATCCGAATGTAATTGTTATTCGAGGTACGTGGGGGTTAGGTGAATTGATTGTGCAAGGAGCGGAGAAAGGAGATGAATTTATTGTGTTTAAACATAACCCAAAAGGTCTCCAGATAATCAACAGAAGTCGCATCAGAAAGGAAAAAATGATGGTTTTTGACAGAGATGAGGGGGGAGTCGATATACTAAATGTTCCCGAGAAAAAGCAGATGGAATTCTGTTTAACCGATGACCAAGTATTGGAATTATCGGAATACGCCTTAAAAATTAGAGAACATTACGGAAGACGGATGGATATTGAATGGGCTATGGACAACAGTGAAGATATTTATATTGTGCAAGCCCGTCCAGAGACCGTTCACAGCCAAAAAGGAGATAAGGAAGAGATTTTCTATTTGTTAGAAGACCCCGACCAATTAATTAAAGAAGGATATTATATCCAAAACTCAGGAACGGCAATCGGCCGACGGATTGGTCACGGCAAATTCAAAATCATCGAATCCATTAACCAAGCGCATTTACTGGAAGAAGGAGATATATTGGTAACGGAAGAGACCAATCCTGATTGGACCTCTTATATGCAAAATTTAGGAGGGGTGATTACAGAAAGAGGCGGTCCCACGTGTCACGCTGCAATCGTCTCAAGAGAACTTAACATCGCTTCAATTGTCGGCGCAGATAATATCGTGGAAACAATATCTCATAAACAACGACAAGATAATTTAGATTACTTGACTATCGATTGTAGTGAGGGAGAGCCGCGCATTTGGACGAAGAAGGTAAAATATGATTACGATACCATTGAATTTGATCAATTGCCCGAGACCGAAACCCAAGTCCTCGTCAATCTGGGAATCCCGAAGGGTGCACTTTCTGCGGGCAAACATCCCGATGGCACCGGTTTAGCTCGGTTGGAGTTCATTATTAATGACGAGATCCAAATTCACCCTAATGCCCTTATCCATTTTGAGAAATTGAAAGACCGCCTTGAACAGCTAAAAGAACAGAGAATGAAGATCGAAAGTATTAAGAAATCGCAACTCTATTATAAGGATCCCTTCAATCAAGAAATTAATAAGTTACGGGAAACCATTAATGAAATAGAAAAAATCACTGTGGGTTTTGAAGATAAAAAGAAATTCTATGTGCAAAAGTTAGCAGAGGGGATTGCCACTATTGCGGCAGGGGTATGGAAAGAATTGAAAGACGGCTCCATTGCTCCTTGTATCGTTCGGTTGTCCGACTTCAAAACGAACGAATATCGGAATCTCATAGGGGGCTGGTATTATGAAAGCGATGAACACAACCCGATGCTTGGATTCCGCGGTGCGTCGCGATATGTATCTAATGATTTCCAAGATGCCTTTGTTTTGGAATTAGAAGCAATTAAACTCGCACGAGAGTGGGGGCTTAAAAATATCATACCGATGATCCCCTTCTGTCGAACGCCAGAAGAGGCGGATAAAATAGAAAAGATTATGAAGAGAAACGGATTAGTGAGGGGTGGAAATGGCTTGAAAGTGTATTGTATGGCAGAAATACCCTCTAATATCTTTTTAGCGGATGTATTTTGTAATTATTTTGACGGGTTTTCTATCGGTTCAAATGATTTAACTCAGCTGGTTTATGGGTCTGGACGGGATAACGAAAAACTTATACCCATCGCTGAACGATTCAACTACGTCACCAACAGTGGAGCAATCAGAAGGGCGGTAAGAGAACTTATCCGGATTGCCCATGAAAACGGAAAAAAAGTAGGCATCTGTGGGCAAGCGCCCTCCGACGATCCCGAATTTCTACGTTTTCTCGTACAAGAAAACATTGATTCCATTTCGCTCAATTTTGATACATTTGCCCGGGGGAAAATAAATACGTGGCGAACTGAGACGATAGAATCCAAATTAGAGGAGAGCCAAAAGGACATTTCCTATAAATTCTTGCGAGAGGCGGATGAGTTGGTCGCCCAAATACGGGGGAAACTAAAAACGCTGGACTTTGATGATGAAGCGAGCAAAGAGAGGTATAATGATCTTTCCAATAAAATCGTGAATATAGCCGAAAGTTTCGTAAGTACGATAGAAGTAGGCAATCTCGAGGATTTCGACAGCTTTTACTATAAATATGTAGAAAAGTTAGAAAAATATAGAAGGAATATCAATAAGATTTAAATAAAAGAAAAATTCTTTTCTCTCTGTAACCCTTTTTTATTCTTCTCTTTTTTCCATTATTTTTATTTGATTGTGCTTTTCATTGTGATAAGATATTTATTTTAGTCTGCGTTTTTTCTCTTGAGATAATCATGTCTAATATTCATTTTAATAAGGAAGATGGCTCGCAATTAAAGCTTTTTACGCCGGGACCCGTTTCTGTTCCGGAACGAATATTGAACGAGCTGAAAAAACCAAATGATACCCATCGTTCGCAACCCTATTCTGAAATGCATAAGGAAGCTGTTGAAGGATTACAGAAATTATTATATACGGATAACCAATGCTTAATTTTTACCTCGTCGGCAACAGGTGTAATGGAGGCTTGTGTACGTAATTTAGTTGCCCAAGAAGATAAAGCATTATTCTTGTCAATGGGCGCCTTTGGAGATCGCTGGCATAAAGTTGCCAAAAAAAATGGAAAAACTGCGGTAAAAGAATCTGTGGAATGGGGGAACGCGATCACACCGGACGTTGCCAAGACGGCATTAGAAAAAGATGATTATTCTGTGGTATTTATTCAATCCAATGAAACGTCTACTGGAGTCTATAATCCCTTGGAAGAAGTTATTCCCATACTCAAGGATTCTGGAGCCTTGGTCTGTGTGGATGCCACCTCATCTATGGCAGGGATGAAACTAGAAGTGGATAAACTTGGGATTGATGTCTGTCTGGCCTCCGTTCAAAAATGCTTTGCCCTCCCTCCGGGATTGGCAGTCTGCTCTATCTCAGAGGAAGCAATTGATAAGGCAAAGCAAGTTGAAAACCAGGGACATTATTTTGATTTTCTTTATTTTCTTAAAAAAGGGGAAATTCATCAAACTCCTACAACCCCTCCGATACCCCAAATTCGGGCTTTAGTAGCCCAGTTAGATTATATATTAAATGAAGAAGGGCTTGAAAACCGATTTAAGCGGCACGAAAGGCTCGGAAAACGGACCAGGATTTTTGCACGGGATATCAATATGGATATGTTTTCTGCAAAAGGGTATGAATCCAATACCGTTTCCACCATCAAAAACACGTTAGATCTCGATTTGTCGAAGATGGTTAATCAAATGCTGGAAAAAGGTTATCGTATTGTAAACGGCTACGGAGATCTCAGCGGGAAAACGTTTCGAATTGGTCATATGGGGGAAATCACAATCAAGGAATTGGAGGAAATGCTTAAAACTTTAACTGATGTTATATCCAAACTCCGGTTAGAAAAGTTATAAAAAA
>JAWOCD010000077.1:0-29402 GCA_046483985.1 Promethearchaeia archaeon | reverse complement strand
CCTTTATCAAGTTCGTATCCCATTCTATTCACTTGGTTACTAAGATAATACCAAACCAAATATAAAAATGTTTGTATAATATACGAAATTCATCCCCACCCTAAAGGGATGGGGACTTCTTTCGCAGATCGTTAAATCGAATTTGTATAATTATAGAAGATTTTATTTATACAAAAAAATTAAAAATCTATAAGGAATAATATGATATTCTTTCAATTTCAAAGGAAAAAGAGGATAAGTAATGAGAATAAAAAATTATATGGAAAACATGGGAAATATGCTAAACCGGATGAAAATTTCAAAGAAAAATAGCCTCATTACGGTGCTGTTGAATGTTTTATCCATTCTTGGCGGGATTTTATTCATCCTGATAGATTTACATCCCTTTTTTTGGAATATTATTGGAATAATTATGCTCGTTACATTGGTTTGGAACCTCTTTTTTACCTTTTTAAGCGTGAATTTGGTGAATACCCAAGATAAATCGGGCAAGTATCTCAATATTTTCGGCATATTTTATTTTTTGTTTGTTATTATTAGTATATCGGGTATAATGCTAAGTAATCTCCTAATTTCGGTTAGGTATTCGAACGACAACCTCCTTTTCTATGGGATCATCTATGGCTTTTATTTTGCAGTATACTCCTTTGGAGCAAGTATGGGGTTTTTGGGATTGCAAACGAGAAATCGTGTTCAATTATGGCAAAAAGAAGCTCAAAAACCTTCCGAAAAGAAAAGATTGGGTAAGATAGGTCGGATTATTTTCACCTTGTTTTTATTCCTTTCCTTTCTTGGAGGGGTATACTGTGGATTTGCAGCAACGTTTGGAGCATTTTTCGATATTATATTTGTTCCTACCGCCCTTGCCGGGCAATTTGGAATCTTTTTTTCGGTAATACTTCTCGCTAATACCTTTCTCTTGTTACGAATGCACTGGGCTCGAAAGAAACAGAAACGATATAAGGTTATCGGTCTGCTTGGGGTTATGAGCTCTTCACTTCTACTAATACCGTTAATTGCAACGCCGGGAGCCCAATTCAGCGCCTCGCGTAACTTTTCCAACGCGTTTGGAAACGATTGGCAAGAGAAGATTCCCGAGAATGTGGAGGAGGAATATTTTCTGCAATCTCCTTTCACAATCCCTCAATATTTATTAGGTGTTTCCCCCGCAGATTGCAAAATCGGAAAAAATATCACCTTTTACCAAAATGAAGACTTGACGCTGAATTATGATGTATATTTCCCAAAAGAGGAGCCTACGAATTTACCAGGAAATGGCAGCATCCTAATTAGATTACATGGAGGAGGGTGGATAATGAATAATAAAGGCGCCGGAAGTATGTTACAAATGAATAAATATTTTGCCGCGCAAGGATATGTGGTATTTGATGTCCAATATGCCCAATATGATATGGAACTCGGCTTTAGACTCCCTAATACTCCCGAATATCTCTTGGGGGATTATACCATTGATGAGATAGTTGCCTCTGTTGGATACTTTACGAAATATATAGCAAATCATACAAATGAATATGACGGAGATGTGACAACCCAAGAACCAGATATGAATCTAAATTCAGTTTTTGTGAGTGGAGGGTCAGCAGGAGGGCATCTTACCGGCGCACTCGGTTGGAGAATATCCAGCGAAAAATATACTGACCATTTTGGAAATAATCTGACAATTAAAGGTTTAATCCCCTTCTATCCTGCCAATAGGATGATGAGATGGTTTGGAATTGAAGTGAAAGATAAAAATCTGGCGAATCCAGAAAACTTAATCGATAGTAATAGCCCACCGTGTTTGATATATCAAGGCACGCACGATATCTTACACTGGTTTCATATCCCTGAATCTATAAAAGAAAATTATGAAAATGCGGGCCGAAAGGATTGTGCTATTATTTGGATTCCGTGTGGTGGGCATGCCTCGGACATCTATTTCAACGGCTACTATAATCTTTTATTCTTGTATTTCATAGAAAGATTCATATATATATACCGATAAGTGAGATTGGATGAATTCAATAACCGGATGAGGAAGAATGAAAAGAAAAAACCTATTTTGCTGGATGCTGTTCATTAATTTAATATGTCCCTTTTTTCCTATGCAAACAACGGATCGAGAATATCACGTTGGCAAAGATCAATCAATCTCCTCTAGTTATCCAAAAAACTCAAATAATAATTTGCCTACCAATCTTACTGCCCTTCATATAATCAATTTTACTTCCAATTATTCCTGTAAAATGGCCAGATTGTCCCTTAAAGGGATCATTAATGAGGATGGTCCCAAACTTTTCGGCATTAATGATGAGAAAGACCGATTTTGGTGCGAATACCTTCTGAACCGGTTAGAGCCGCAAGAGGTCCACTACTATAATAATTTCAGTTCATTGATAACCACCTTTAAAAGTAATATCTCCGGACTCATTGTATATGATCCGGATAATTTACATACACGAAATATCGGGATCCCACTATGTGGTATAGAAAATGCCATTCTCGCCGATCCACAGTTAGCAGAATACTTACATAACCACTTTTCCATCCCCATTTTGGATGATCTAAATCTTGCTCAAAAATGGAAAGAGAATACCGAATATTTAGAGATGTACAAGTGGTTGTATGACAACTATCTCAAACAGAATAAATTAAATGAGCAAACGTTGGCGTTGCAAGGGCCTCAGAGAGCCGACTTGATTGACCTTTTAGTAGCAGAGAATATCTTCACTTTATGGGATATAAACACCTTAGAAAGTGATAAGGCGGAACTGGATTTTATTTCTAAAGTTTTTAATTTCTATCCCCAAAATTCTCCAATTCTGGGTTATCCATATGCAACGGGCGCAAATGAAGGAAATACGGTGCGGCTTATTTCTGAGGCAGGGCTGTATTTGGTCGCCTCTGATTTCTCTTCCAATCTTGGCTTCTGTAACCACTTAGAGTTTGGAGTAGAAACATATTCACAAGACAGAACTTGGGAAAATAATCCGCCCCAATTAGAAAACAAACTCTATATTAGCTTCCTTGTTTCGGACGGAGATAATTTACAATTTATGGAAAACCAGATGTTAGAGATTTGGAAACAGAAAAATAGAACAAGCGAAATCCCGGTCGGATGGTCAATTTCTCCCTTGGCATTAAAGTATGCCCCCCATTTAGTAGATTTTTATTATTCCAATGCAACGAACTCTGATTATTTCGTGGCGGGTCCCTCCGGTGCCGGCTATGTTTATCCCGATGTGATGAATACCGATGCCTACGAGGAGTTTTTGAAACTGACGGATACCTATATGGATGAATTAGATTTATCAGAAATTTGGGCTTTAGGGTTAAGCAAACCGGATATCATTTCGAATACGGTGCGAGGGACAGACTCTGAAGCACTCTTCGTAGGATATTCCGAAATGGTCTGGGATACGATTCGATTGACAGATAACAATGTTCCCCTGTTTACCATGTTTAAATGCGGAATTGAATCTTCAGAATTGACATCATGTTTGGGAGATATCCTTAAATGGAATTCCTTGGAACAACCACTGTTTTTACCCGTGTGGATACATTGTTGGAGTCAAGACTTTCGATTCATAGAAGAAGTTGTCGAATATTCAAGTACAGAAAATCTGAATATTGAATTTGTAAGACCCGACCAATTTGTCTATCTCTATTCTTGCAGTCTTTCTCAAATGCGAATGGATTTCTACAGTTTGGGATTACATGTAGCAATTTTTACTTTTTTGGGCCTCGCAAGTTATTTTCTATGGAAAAAGAACGATAAAGGGGGGATAAACAGATAATGAATGAAAACCTCATCAATTTTGTTAAGGATCAATTGGCGTTAATATTATCCATACTCCCTATTGTTATAATGTTGGAACGGACAATTCATTTCTTTGGAGTAAATATCTCTATGCTTTTTTTCAATATCCTTCTCTCATTAGTCGGATTCTTTTTTGTCTGGATAATCAATGCGAAAATCAGCAAGGTTAAAGATTTGTTCTCTTCATTAGGGTTGTGCACGTGCTTAATCAGCATTCTTCTCTGGATCATCTGGAAAGAGATGGTAATTATTTATCTTCTTGGAATCGCTCTCTTAATACTCAATGCAATCTATCACCACAACACTTCTAACCAAGATTCTATTTTTCAAAGGCAGGTTATCTTCCGAGTAGAATCATATATTTGCATTGGCTTATCCTTAAGCTTTTTTATTGCAGTGTATGTCTGGAAAAATTTATTCTTTTTTGTTATGAGCGGAATTCTCTGCATATTTCTGATTTTAAATTTACCCGGTATTAAGAAAAAAGGAAAGGATGTAACTGGGAACGTTGATAAAAGTATTGCTCTTACACGAGGTTTAAAAAAATTAGGAAGAGATGTGATCTTGGTCGTACTTCCGTTCTTACTTGCTGGCGTATTATTTATTTCGTTTTATGGATATCTTATATTTATTCCTGTAGATTTTAGCAGAGGGAAGCTAATTATATCCTTGATATTCGCAATCCTTGGCTTCTTCTTTTCTTTATTTAATAATAGTCGATAAACTTTCCATAAGTACAAATTTAAACTAAAGGCCCATCCTATCCAGTTCTTCTAAATTTTTCTCCAAATCAACACGCGAAATTTGATATAATCGCCAAAAAACCACGATTCCAATCCCCATAATAAGCATAGGAACAATAGATACTTGGACACGCAGTCCAAACAGTTCTGCTGCCGTGTTCGAAGCCGCCGGATCATATCAGCTGATTGATTGGACAATCCAAAAGATTAAAACTCGGATCCCTATGCCCAGTCTCTGAAAAAAGGTAAAAATCCCTTTGTATAAGCCCTCCTCATGTTTTTCCGACTCAATAGTTGCCACATCAACAATGTTTTTCCGACTCAATAGTTATCATCATTTGAGAGCGATTCATAATTGGAAGTTACCCACAAAAAAAATAAAGGTTTTTTACTTTATTTTATCGGGAAACCCCCATTTTTTTCCTATTAACTTATTTTGATCGGTGTTTTTTTCAGGAGTTTTTCGAGCGATATAACCCGAAATTGTTTTCGGGCCTTTAAAATACTCTGCGCGGGGAAGGAGCTTAAAGTAAAGAGCATTGGTCGGACATACGCGGAGACAATTAAAACACGCAATACAATCCGATGGCGAGATGATCGGTCTATTTTTAAATTGAATTGCACCGGTAGGACAACTTTCCTCACATAATTTACAATTTTTACAGAGGGAATTTGCGAATCCGATCAATCGGGGAAAAAACCGATAAAAAACCCGTTCAAACGGCTTGAAAAAAAATCTCAACTCATTTCCGAAGATATGGTTATTTGACCAATCAATCGCTTTCTGAAAGAAATATCGGTAATTTTCTTTTTCAACACGGGATTCAGTTCGAGTACGAACCTCGGGTAACATGGATAGAGCAGACGAACGAAAGCATCTCAGATAATAAATCTTAAATACGCGATAAACATATATAACCACATTCAGCACTTTCAATACCTAAAAAAAAAGTGAGCGAAATGTGGAATATAAATAAACAAAGACTAATAGAGAAAGGTATACTCTTGGCACTCTGTATTATATCTCTGTTTCCGATTCATTTGATTATAACAGAATATCATCTCTCACCTCAAAACGAGGTAAACCCAGAAATCGAACTTAATGCAAGCACAATGACGTATGAATTCGATTGGGATAAACGGTGGAACTATACTATGGACGATGAGGGACAAGCCATAGCACGCGATGGAGATGACAATATATATATTGCCGGAAATGCGGGAGTTCCGAATCCCGTGCTAATAAAATGCAAACCTAACGGGGAGGAGATCTGGAGTGTTCAATGGAATACAGATCTAAATAAGCCGTACTGTAATAGTATTGCTGTCACTTCAGATGCCGTGTATATAGCCGGATGGGGCGAAAATCTAATAGGTGTTATTAACAATATGGTCTTCCTCGTGAAATATGATCATAACCATAATTTACTCTGGGAGAAAACTTGGGGGTATAAAAACATAGATAATTTTTGTCATGACTTAACCGCGGACATGAATGGAGATGTCTATTTCACGGGCTATATTAAAGATGGATCAATAAGCGGAAGTGCAAACATCTCGATCGTGAAATATTACAGTGATGGAACACAAGCATGGAATGCGACTTGGAATGGATTCGGAAATTTAACCGATAGCGGAAAGGCGCTCGCCCTCGATGAAAACCGTAATGTGTATGTGACGGGATATACAACAGAATCAAACTATAAGATTATTACCTTAAAATATAACACAAGCGGGTTCCTTCAATGGGAGCGCTATTGGAATGGGACCTATATGAGTAGGGCGGAAGATATCTGTATAGATTCCAATAACTTATATCTATCCGGATTTACAAACTATACCTCCGGTAACTTTCCCGGAGGGGAAGGAGTTCTTATAAAATATAACACCTCGGGTAGTTACAAATGGAATACAACTTGGGGAGACTTTTCGATAAACGACTTTTTGGGACCAATCTACGTGTTAGACGATGTCCTTTTCTGCGGAGGATATAATTATCCCGACGGCCAAGAAAATTATCTCATAGAATTTGAACTTAATGGTAATTTACGCGGATATGAAATGATAGAAAAAGTGGGAACGGAATCTTATCATGAAATAGTAGGATCATCTAACGATGAGCTGTATATTGTGGGTGAGGTTGAGGAGAATGGGGATAATGATATTTTTCTGAAAAATTTCCAGCCAATCACTGAAGATGAAGAACCCAACGATAAAGATGGTCCAGACGATTCTATTTCAGGTTATCCCCGCTTTATGATGATAATAATTATCTTCTCTACACTCCTTATCGTTTACAAAGTGAGAACCAAGAAGAACTGAATTTCTAAAAATCTAAATCTCAAAGCTCTCTTTTTTTATTAAGGAAAAGACCCTCCCTAAAAATATATATAATTTTCAAAATATTCTATCCATAGATAATATATATGAGTGAAAAGCGAAATACTAAAGAAACAATTCTCAATACATTAAATAATTTGAAAGAAAAACTTAATAAAGAGTACCACGTAAAAACTATTGGGCTATTTGGATCATATGTTAATAATAAACAAGAAGAGAATAGCGATATTGATTTTTTAGTTGAATTTGAATCCGATGCCGATTTAATACATCTAATTGGTCTTTCAAATTATTTAGAAAAAATTTTTGAAACAAAAGTTGATGTGGTTTCAAAGTCAAGTATAAAAGAAGAGTTAAAACACCAGATTCTTCAAGAGGTTATATATGAGTAA
This sequence comes from Promethearchaeia archaeon, assembly GCA_046483985.1. Taxonomy (GTDB): domain Archaea; phylum Asgardarchaeota; class Lokiarchaeia; order Sigyniarchaeales; family SOKP01; genus JAWOCD01. Next base: position 22,107 of record JAWOCD010000077.1, on the reverse strand, counting down.
GAATCTAAATATCTATTTGAATGATATTTTAAAAGCAATCAATAGTATAGAGAATTTTATTAAAAAATTAGATCTTGAGAAATTTAAACTTGATGATAAGACTACAAGTGCTGTTATTCGAAAATTTGAGATTATTGGAGAAGCAACTAAGCATATTCCTAAAGAGATTAGAAAAGAAAATCCTAAAATCCCATGGAAAAAAATTGCTGGAATGCGCGATAAATTGATTCATGCTTATTCTGAAGTTGATTTAAACTTGGTCTGGACAACAATTCATCAAAGGCTCCCAGAACTTAAATCAACTATTAAAGAATTATTAGAAAAATAAGATTCTGGGATATAAATTTAACTTCTTTTTTCATAGTATTTTTTCAAGGGACGTACCCGGAAAGGTAACCAATTTATTGTCATAAAAAAGATAAGTTGAAAACGCGATTAAACTTTCATCTCTACTTCGATAATGGAATTTTAACATTAACTCCAGATAAGCTGAAGTTGAAAATTTGTCCAAAATACTCTTAAAATCTACCACATCATAATCTTCGTCATCCGCAATCTCCGCAAAGGATTTAAAGAAAGATGTAAAATCGAGTCAAAATAAAAATAAAAAAAATAAAGTGAAGTGACCGCGAATGGGTGAGATACTGAAACGCTTTCCCGAGTACCTTTTTAACATAAAATTGTTCAGAAATAAAACAAAAAAATTTATATTATGCGATAATATCAAAAATAACAGAATAAAATTCAACAAAACAAAAAAAAGAGAGAGAAAAATTTGAGAGTAGCGATAAACGGATTCGGTAGGATTGGACGCAATTTCTTCCGAAGTGCAGTGGGTAATCCAGATATTGATATAGTCTCCATCAATGATTTATTTGAAACCAAATATTTGGCCTATGTATTAAAATATGATACCGTATTTGGTAAATTTGATGGAACTGTAGAGGCAAAAGAGGGTGCTCTAGTAATTAATGGAAAAGAAATTCCTGTAACCGCTGAAAGAGATCCCGCGAATTTAAACCACGAAAAAAAGGGAGTAGATGTCGCCATCGAGTCTACTGGGTTTTTCAGAGATCGCGAAGGAGCATCGAAACATTTAGAAGCAGGAGCTGATAAGGTTTTAATCAGTGCTCCCGCAACTGATCCCGACATTACTGTGGTTCTAGGATGTAATGATGACCAATTAACGGATGAACATAAGATAATCTCAAATGCAAGTTGTACTACGAATTGTTTAGGACCAGTCGTTAAAGTGTTAAATGAGAACTTCGGTATTAGTAGTGGAATTATCACCACGATTCACTCATATACCTCAACCCAATCTCCAGTTGATGCAGCCAAAAAAGCCCCGGAAATTAAAATGACCAGAGGACGAGCATGTGCCGCCAACATTATTCCGACCTCAACGGGTGCAGCCAAAGCAATCGGTTCAGTATTTCCTGAATTAGATGGTAAGCTTGATGGAATGGCCGTTAGAGTCCCCACCCCCGATGGAAGTGTAGTGGACGGGAAATTTAATTTAGAAAATGTGCCAACGGCCGAAGAAGTCAATGCTGCAATGAAAGAAGCTTCAGAAGGAAAATTAGATGGAATTCTTGATTACGAAGAAGACCCAATTGTGAGTTCCGATATTATCGGGAACCCGCATAGTTCTATCTTCTGTCCTATGTTCACTAAGATCTATGGAGACATGGTGGGCATTTTCTCATGGTATGACAACGAATGGGGCTTTAGTAATCGAATGGTTGATTTGATTGTAGATCATCTCTAATGGGAAAGATTCAATTATTTTAATAACATTCCTTTTTTTTATTTCCTTTATTCTTCTATGGTAGAAGTTATATATTTTTACCAAGTCTATCAGAATGTATTCGGGGGAGATCGAATAGTTTTTTGATGAAGAAGTTACAGTTTGATTATACAAAATATAACCATTAGTGCAATTTTTTTCATATAAAAAAAATCCTTATAAACCGAGTGAATTTACCTTAATTATGGACTTTGCAAATGAAAAACAACTCGAAATTGCAGATATGGCCTTATTCGAGCAGTATTTTGACTCATATCCCCCCCAGATTTCTGAGTTTACCTTTACGAATTTATTTATTTGGAGATTCAATTATGAACTTTTATTTACGGAGTGGAAAAATCACTTGTTAGTCTTTTCTAAGACATATTTAAAATCCGACTCGGAAAATGATGCAGAACAAAATACGCCTTACTTTTTCTTTCCCCCAATCGGAGAGAATCCTTCACAATTAATTATTAAGCTTTTCAGAGAACTTAAGAATTTAGAGTTTCACAGAGTGCCAAAGACTTTAATCAATAGCCTTAAAGCCCAATTTCAAGATGATATGGATAATTTAGGATTAAAGATTCATGAGGATAGGGATAATTGGGACTATGTATATAAGCGAGAAAGTTTGGTAAATCTTGAGGGAAACAAGTACAGAAATAAACGTCGTTATTTAGAAACATTTAAAGAGCAATATGACTATGAATTTCATCTCATCTCTGAAGAATGGCTAGACGATTGTAGAAAACTTCAAGACAAATGGTGTGATATCAAGAATTGCCAAAAAAATGAAGATATTCACCAAGAACATATTGCAGTTCAAGAAGCATTTGACAATTACGAAGAATTGGGATATAACGGAGGGTTAATTTTAGTGGATGGAAAACCGGCAGGCTACACGATCGGGGAGAGATTAAACGAGGATACCGTGGTTATACATATTGAAAAGGCACATACCTATTATGAAGGGTCATACCAAGCGATAAATAATCTGTTCGCCAAAAAATGCTGTGACAATATCAAATTTGTCAATAGAGAACAAGATTTAGGGATCCCTGGACTGAGAAAGTCAAAAAAATCTTACCACCCTCATCATATGATTAAAAAATATATTATTGAAGTCTCCCCGCCCTAAAGGACGGAGATTCCTACGAGTCCACTAAGCGTTAGCTGGTGGGCATATCTTAGGGCTGTGTGTCGTGGAAAATCCGTTCCATTGCTTTAGAAAGGATTCCTCCTTCAAAGAGGGTTGATGCGATAGGTCAGCAGATGTGAGAAACTTTACCATAATATTAACAGCGGAATTTAAGTCTCTATCCATCTTATGACCACATTCACAACTAATATCACGCTCGGACAAATCAAGTTTCGCTCTTCTTCCACATTTTGCACAAGTCTGGGTGGTATAAGACTCGTCAATTCTTATTACTCTTTTACCTATTTTTTCTGCCTTATAGGTTAAGAATTATAAAATCATCCATAGAGAAATTGACTTAATTTTGGAATTACCTTTTATCTCATACATTTACCATTAATTTATATTTAAAAAATTCCAATTACTTATTAAGAAAAATAAGTAACATTAAGAAAATGTCAGATCAACCAGATAATCAAACCAAGGAACAAGACAATAGAGTTGTTGTTGGACATTTAACCGGAAAAACTACCACACATGAAGTTACCATCCTTATTACTAACCAAGAAGTAAATAAAAACAATTATTTTGTGATCTATGATAAAAACAAGCAAAATGAAGATGGAAGCCGTAAACATTATTTGCTCGATGTAATCAAAATCTGGAATTCCAGCAAGGGCTTGAAAGCTAAACTCAGAGTGGTGGGAGAACGCCCCCTTATTCCTTTTGAGATGGGTGCAGAGGTTTATTTAGCCACAGAAGAGCAAATTAAAAAGGTACTTGGAGTATTTTATACGCCCGAAAAGTCTATTTCAATCGGAAAATTGCTCAGTTATGACTTCGACGTCAATTTACTCGTAAAAAATATTGGAAGGATCTTTATCACGGGTAAGTCAGGATCTGGAAAATCCTATACAATGGGCGTGCTTGCGGAGGAGTTTCTGGAAAAAGGGATTCCAATTGTCATCATCGACCGACACGGAGAATACGGAAGCTTAAAGGTGGCCGCAGAACAACAAAAAAAGAAAAAGGATGAGATACAAATTGAAGAAGATCCCAATCGAAGTGCTGCCGATTTACTTGAAACTAATATGCAAGAGCAAGCCAAGAAAGAAAACACTCCAGAAGAGGAGACCAAAGAGGGGTTAGATGCGACAATCCATGAGCTTTCCGAGGAGGATTGTTCTACGTTTTGTCCATGGTGCGGGTCAGAGGTGTCGGCGGGAGATAAAGTATGCAAAAATTGCGAAAAGGAACTGCCCGATGGTGAGAAAGAGGAGCAAGAGGCAACCAGTGAATTGAAAAGATTAGAGGAACAATTAAGCGAAAAACATGAGGATGGTACAGATAACCAGAAAAGAAAATCAGAAAACGAGAATGATTCCGGCGAGAGTAAATATATCAATCAGATAATCGAGTTCTCGAGACTGAATATCAATAAAGGGGCGGATGTTGATTTAGAATACCTCTTTTCCCAAAAACCGACCGATATCGTCGCACCAAATCTCTGTTCCATAATTAATCTCAGAGGATTAGATTTAGAGGTCCAGCAGATTATTACCAGTAAGCTGTTAAATAAACTCTATAAAGCCGCTACGTTAAAAGATATCCCCCCATTTTACTTGTTCCTTGATGAGGCGCATCTCTTTGCCGGGAAAAAGAAATCCGATACCCGAGAGATTGTTAAACTCTTTGCGCAAGAAGGGCGGAAATTTGGCGCCAATATAGTGCTTTCTACCCAACGACCTCAGTTATTAGATACCACAATTCGGGCTCAAGCCGGAACTTGGATTGTCCATCAACTATCAGATGTCCGAGATATTTCAATTACCATTGCAAGCGCTGAGGATTTGACCAAAGAAAATGAAGCTGATGTTTCCGGTCTTGATAAGGGGGAGGCAATTATCTGCGGTGAGGCTGTAACTGGCATTCCAATTTTTGTAAAGGTTCGGAGGAGAGTAACCAAACATGGTGGCATGGGATTCAACGCGTTAGATTTCCTTTCCGACCAGACCGTGGAGGAACTGAAAGAACGAAAACAGAGAATCCTAAGCAACAAAACGGAAGAGGAGTTAGAGTTAGGGAAAACAACCTTTGAGGAATTGAAAAAGCCCAAAGATCCCTCAGAATATTTAGAAGAAATTGCAGACCTCAAGACCAAAATAAAACACCTACAAGCTAAGAACAGTGACTTAGAAGAAAAAAATTCTCAACTAAAGAAACAGTTGGAGAACACCACTCAACCGCGGGTGGATCTAAATAATGTTGCCGCTTCAGAGGCGATAAAGAAAAAGATAAAGAAGTTTCAAGTGGAAGCGGATGTGTGGAAGGAAAAATATAAGGTCCTAAAAGAAAAAGCCAAAAAATTACAAGGATCTGGACAAGCAGAAGAATTGCAAAAAAAGGTTCAGAAAATCCAGGGGCTACAAAACACGGTAAAGAAACTGAATTCACAAGCGCAGATGTGGAAAAAGAAATATAAGAAAGCAATCCAATTGGCAGAAAAGTCAATTGCAGAATTAAAAAAAAGTAAAAGAAGATAAAAGATTTTAGGAGGAATATAAATAAACTTGCTCCAACGAGAAGCAGGACATTGAAAATCTTCCTTTTTTAATCCAAAAACTGTTAGATCCTTCTTAGAAAGGTTCCACTCCGATATTCTACTTTATTTATGTATTCTGAAAGCAAATCTTTTTCTTTTAAGACCTTTTCTCACCTTAAATATCATGCCGATATTACTTCAGTTATTAAACCAGAATATGTTTTCTTTAATAAACAATTTAAACTTGTTCAGTTCCCTCTTAATATGATGTATAATAATCATAATTCACCTGTTGATGATGAATTGGGGCTTTATACCAAAATACTAGAATGTTACAATAAAGCTGGTAACAATACGGAAAAATTAGAGTTCTGTAAGAATAAATCAATTCTACGATTAATGGAAGCCGGGAATCGGCGTGAAAATCAAGAGAAAATCAAAAATGGGCTCATCTTTATTTTGAACTTATTCAATGAAGAAAACAAAGACCCAGATCTTTTCACTGGACTTGGAAAAGACGAATCTAGTTTAAGTCAAGAAGAGAAAAGAAAATTAATTAAACAATTAAAGCAAGAAATGGTTTAAAAAAGGGAGAAAAAATCGAAGTTCTCATTTTTAGTCAATTTTATAATGATCTAATAATCCCTCTAAAACCTTATTCGCATCCGTATATATACAATAATCCGCAACTTTAAAAATGGGAGCATTTGGGTCCGTGTTAATGGCGATGATCGTCTTAGAGTCAGTTATTCCGACTACATGTTGAATAGCTCCAGAAATACCGAACGCGATATATAAATTTGGGACGATAGTTTCCCCGCTGACCCCAATTTGAAGATGCTCGGGCATCCATCCATCAATTATGGGACGGCGGGTTCCTCCTACTTGAGCATTTGTAAATTTTGCCAGCTTGAACAGTTTCTCAAAATTTTCCTCAGACTTAAGACCATGTCCCCCACCTAACACAAAGTCCGCATCAGAAAGAGTGGCGGAGGGCTTATCTTTTCTAGTAGGCTGTCCAAGTACCTTAATCTTGATCTTACTTTTATCGAAGTGATATTCTTTTTTAATTATTTCAATATCCTCCTTTTTTAATTTCTTTTTTTTAAAAGTGCCTGGGGTAATTGTGCACATTTGGGGTCTGGTGGTCGGACATACGATTTTTACGTGAATATTACCGCCATATGCAGGTTTATCAGTTAATAGAAGATTTTTTCCCCCATCATCTGTCAATGCCAAATCGTACACATCACTGACTAATCCCGTTCTACATTTAAAGGCAACTCGAGCTGCAAGCGCATTCCCCGTTTCCGTAGACGGAAAGAGAAAGATTGACGGTTTATATTCTTTGACGAGTTCATAAACCAGCTTTGTAAATATTCGTTCATGGTAATGTTTTAGGTCTTGATGGGTGAGATAAATTATCTTATCTACCCCGTATTCTTTAATTTTATCAAGATATTGCTCGGTTTCCAATGCTAATGTCACGGCAACAAGCTCTTGATCTAATTCGTCTGCTAATTCCCTGGCTTTGGTTAAAATCTCTAAGGCACAGGGATGTACTTTTACGTGGTCTTTAATCTCGGTAAAGACCCAAACTCCATTTGCTTCACTTGGTTTAATCATCAGACCCACCTCCGTTTGAATCACCTGTCCAAATACGTTCGATGCCATGTTCTTGCATAATTTCAATTATTTTGTCAATTTTTTCTTGCGGTGTCCCATCTATTACTTCATTCTTCCGTTTAATCTTAAACCTCTCTGTACTAGTTACTTGGGTAGGCGATTTATTGCTCCCATTAATATAATCGGGACAACTTAAGGAGTCAAAGTCGAGCGTCTTAATGTCTTCTTCATATGCATTTTTTATACCCGATAAAGGAATATGCCGGGGCTCATTGAAATGTTTTTCGATACGTAATAACACCGGCAATTCCACCTCAATATCTTGGTACTCGTGTCCAAAATTTCTTCCACAATGTAGTGTCTTATCGTTTATCTCCATTGTAATGATATCGGTAATGAGCGGTATATCAAGCGCTTCTGATAATTGATATGGAACTTGTCCCGTACTCGAATCAGAAGTTTTCGCTCCCGTGATAATAATATCATAATCTCCCAGTTCTTGGAGAGAATCCCGAAGGACAAGGGTCGTTTGTAACGTATCTGAATATGCGAAGACGGAATCGCAGACAATAATCGCGTTATCTACCCCCATTGCGAGCGCTTCTCGCAAAGCGGATTCTGCTTGCGGCGGTCCCATGGTCATTGCAGTCACTTTCCCTCCGTATTCTTCTTTCAAACTTAGCCCCAACTCCAAAGCATACATATCATCTGGGTTTATAATACTTTCAATTCCTTCACGAATTAAGGCACCTGTTCTTTTATTAATTTGCAAGTTCTGGGCTTTTGGAACTTGTTTAATTAGTACATATATATTTAACATTATAAATTCCCCCTCAATATTTGTTGAGCTATAATAAGTTTCATAATTTCACTTGTCCCTTCATAAATTTCACATACTTTTGCATCACGATAGTATCTCTCCAACGGTAGATCTTTCATGTAGCCATAACCTCCATGGACTTGAATTGCCTCTTGGGTTGCCTCCCGAGCAACTTTTGAAGCATAATATTTACACATTGCAGATTCCTTTGAAAAATTGTCAGTCTGATCCTTCCTAAAAGCGGCTCGATAAACTAATAAGCGGGCAGCGTCGATTTCAGTGGCCATCTCGGACAATTTAAATGAAACGCCTTGAAATTTGGATATCGGTCGGTCGAATTGGACTCTTCCTTTGGAATATTCCACAGACTGTTCATATGCGGCTTGAGCGATTCCAAGCGCTTGGGCAGCTATGCCAATCCGTCCTATATCCAGCGTTTGCATTGCAATTCGAAACCCGCTTCTTAAATCTCCCAGAATATTCTCTTTTGGGACCCGTACATCATTAAAATAAAGACTGGTCGTACTTGAGCCGCGCATTCCCATTTTATCCTCCTTTTTTCCGATCTCATAACCGTCCATGTCTTTTTCCAAAATGAAGGCGGCAAGCCCGTTCTCGCCGTTTTCCTTCTGATAACGGCTTCCAACAATCATAACAGAGGCTACTCCCCCATTCGTTACAAAAATTTTAGAGCCATTAATTATAAAATCATCTCCATCCTCCACTGCCACGGTTTCTATCCCCGCAGCATCTGATCCCGCATTGGGTTCAGTCCATGTAAATCCCGCAATTTTATCACCAGACGCTAAATCATGGAGATATTTTTCTTTCTGCTCGTCGGTTCCCCATTTATAAATAGGATATGCCCCAACCGAATTATGGACGGTGAGACTAAGTCCTGTGGACGCGCAAACACGAGAAATCTCCTCAATTGTGATGGCATAACTTATTGAATTTAAAGCAGCACCTCCATATTTTTCGGGTAATTGGATTCCCCACGCGTCTATTTCGGAAAGTTCCTTAGCAGTTTCCCAACTGAAACGCAATTCTTTATCCACGAGTGGCGCGACTGGTTCCAATACATTTTCGGAAAATTTTCTAACACTACGTCTAATTAGTTTCTGTTTCTCAGTGAGCTCAAAATTCATTAGAAAAACCTATTAATAACATTCAATCTACATAATTAAATTCTCGAAGAAATTAAATATTTTTCTAAATTTTGTGAAATAAATTATTGGATTGGATAAAATCTGACCAATAAATACAATAAGATCAATAAATTTAAAACAAGAAGTATTTACTTTATTACTAATTACAAATTAAAATTGATTCTTTATGTCAGCAGTAAAAGGATATGCATGGGCGGTCGTCTTTTTCTTTGCGTGTATTATCTATATCACCATCCCAACCTATCTGATTATCATTTATTGGGAGTGGCTGAATGAAACCTTATATACGTACGCCCTACTATCATTATTTGTATACATTGTCACAATCTTGATTTCGCTGATCTATTTTGTCGCAATGGTAAGAGCTATCGTTCAGCGGAAGAATGAAGATATGGGAATCTCAAAAGGCGTAAAGGGCTTTGGATTAATATCTGTGATTTTCATTATTGGTTTAATGGTTTTTTGGTATCTTATGTTTAATGAGATAGCATTTTTCTCGCTTACTAAACCAACCATCGCATAGACATTCAAAAAATTAGAAAGGTTATATTATATCTCATTTTCGGTATTTATGGAATTATTGTAATTAGGACAAGAACGGTTTTCAGCATTTAAGATTTGATTTCTTTTCGAACTAAATAAACTCTTTAGTGGTAAAATAAAAAAAAATTTAATCTTCTTTAAAGTATAAGCTTAAATATCAAGGCCCAAGCCAAAAATCAAGATAACTGCTAATGCCACGATGGCCAGAATGGTGATAATAGCAGCCTTCAATGTGGTAACTCTCTTTCTCCTTTTATAGAGCCATAAAGCAATAACTGAGGTATAAGCCAAATATATTACCATAAAGAGGGTACACCATAACCAGCTCGTATTCGCATCATATAATCCGAGAACATCAATAAAAATCGTATCTGGAATCAAGACTAAAACATAGATTAGGAATGGATTCATTCCATACGCTCTTAAATAAGTTATATCCTTATCTAATTTTTCGTCTAGATACCAAAAAACACTAAGCCCCAATACGGTTAACCCGATAGAGATCATAATATGAGTGAGCGATACTTGCCGTTTTGAGGGTTCCCATCCAGGAATGAAGCTTAGCAGTACACCCAAAATCAAATTGACTGCTCCTAATAAAAGCATGTTCTGGAATTTCTTATTCTTTTGTACATCGGCGGTCCACATTAAATCTCCTAACGCAGTAGCGATTATACCACATGCGGCATAGCCAAAAATGGAGCCAAAAATGCCCCCGTGGACTGAATTGATTGCATAAGTCCTTAATCCTGCAAAAAGCATCAAAATTTGGTACAATAAGAGCCACCCATATCCGACTATCAACCTCAACTTTAGCGACCTGATAAGAAGGAAGGGGATAGAAACAATTCCTGCCACTGCGATCGCCGGAATTACGTCCCAATAGATAACTCCATCATCTGCGTTATAAATTCCACCATAAACAACAAAAACTATGAGGAACCCCAATAATGCTAAAATGACATAACGAACCAGTAGGTGCTTTAGTGTAGCCATTTTCCCAGTTCTTTTAACTCTTTTTGAATATGAGATTGCCATGCTTAAACCTAGTACAAAAATAAAAGCGGCAGCGCCCACATCAAACAGCGTCATATATGTAGCGTGAGTTCCCGCATGTCCAAATAAAAAATGCAAAACGATATTCTCGCTCAACTTTCGAAACTTTTCGGGGGGAAAAGTTATGGTAAATACCAATAAGAACATAACAAGCCCTCTCCCTTGATCAATCCACCGTAACCGTTTTTGTTCCTCTACGTCTTTTTCTAGGCTAGTCTCTGAGGAGTTTGAATTTTTTTCTTGAATTTCATTCATTTATATTCAATCACCTTGTATGATTTTTCTAAAGGTTCTAATCTAATATAATTCACATCTGATTTTTAAAAATTACGATTCATATTTTAAAATATAACGTCCTAATCCCAAATACAATTTAATTAAAAAATCTATATCTTTCTCTAAATCAATTTCCTCGCTTAAGAATCTTTAGCCCCTTAAGAATCTTTAAATTCCTCACTTTAGGTTTTATTACCATTTTCCTTCTTGCTAATAGATAAAAGTTTCATTTCTTGCCTGAATGATTGAGTTTTTTTTAAATTCCTCTGGAATCGCTAATTGTCCTTCTCTTGACATTTCACTTTCGGAAATAAAATCTTTAATCTAAATAAGCTTAAACAATTTAAAAAAGAATGAAGGATTTTTTCGGAGAAATCGTAAAAGAAATTTAATAACATGGCTGTTTCCTAAAAGTTTAAAGATTAATTCCCGGGGAAAATCCATATCCCCGTATAAAGAGATAATATCTTCAATGTTTGTACTCTTAATAATTTGAAAAAAGGTATCGTAATCACTTATGTCAAATTTTTCGAAGATCATTCTGATGAGAAAATGGATTTTCAATTCTCTACCGATCGTTGCTTCACAAGGTTGCTCATAATGACGTCGCAGAAATCTTCTCGAAAAGTTTTGTTTTTGAAAGCATTTAATAATACAAGCGCTGGCAATCTTTGCTGCAGTTAATAGCATTACCAGCCCACCGCCTGTAGTTGCCTTTACTTGACCAGCGGAATCCCCCAAAAGTAATACATTGTCAAACGCACATTTATTCATAATGCCATAAGGTATTGCCCCGCCTTGTGCATCAAGCTTTTCTTTGGATTGGAGATTTAAAGCATTTAAAAAACGCCTATAATTTCGTGCAGGGTTTTCAGCGGATGCCAATCCAACTCTACAGATTCCGTTTCCTTCCGGAACTACCCACCCAAACAATTCCTTCCATCGCGGGTCAAAATACATCAATGCTTGATCCTCATCAAAGGGCGCTTTTATTCGCATCTGAGTTGCATAAATATTCTTGTTCCTGACGCCTACTTGTTTTGCCACAGATGAAAAGGGGCCGTCACATCCAACAAGTAAGGATGCACGCAATAGACGCTTAGATGTTTTGAGTACTACGCTTTTTTCTCCGTTTTGTAGTTCATACGCAAATTCCTTGAATTTTTCACCCAAGAAAAAGGAGATATTCTTGCATTTCTTCGCCTTCTCGTAAAAACATTTATCGAGGGCAACGCGGTCCACTATAAACGGTCTTTCTTTTCCTGATAAATCTATATATCTCCCCGAAGGTGAAACTACCCGTGCGGTCTGAACTCTATTTAATATTGTATCCGGGGATAAGTCAATTAATTTATCTAGTTTTTGAGAGACAATACCAGCACATTGGAGCGGTTGACCGATTTTTGTATGCTCTTCTATGACCGCAACCTTGAGATCACTTCGGGAAAGTAAATAACTCAAATAGTTTCCCGCAATACTTGCTCCAACGATACAAATATCAAAATTTTCTTCCATTTCATAATACCTTGCGTATGTATAGAATAGAATCTTTCATTTTTTAAAAATTTCTAAAAAAAAATTACGGGATGTTATCTATATTTCATAACCTAAAGATTCTTTTCAGTAATTCTATTCTATCATATAAACAAGCATAACCTTATAAAATGAAAATTGGATATCCGTGTATCAATCCATCGCTTGAGTGCAGGAGCAGTCGTACCTTTCGCTTGAAGAATTATTCAAGAGAAAGAGTAATCTCTACAATTAGAGGTAATTTGGAATGCTTGCGAAAAATCCTTCGATTTAATGCGGAACACAACATGATGTTTTTCCGGATAACTTCTGATTTAATCCCGTTCGCGTCTCATGAAGTTATGGATGTGTCATGGCAAGATATCTTCAAACCGGAATTTGAACAAATCGGGTCTTTCATCAAAGAACATAAGATGCGCATTACCATGCATCCGGGTCAATACACGGTTTTAAACTCAAACCGGAAGGAAGTCTTTCTGAAAAGCTTAAAGGATATAGAATATCATGTACAAGTGCTCGACCTAATGGACTTGGATTCTGCGGCAAAGGTACAAGTCCATGTAGGTGGAGTATATGGGAACAAAAGCAAGAGCAAACAACGGTTTATCGATCGATATTTTGCCTACGAATCTCACATTAAAAACCGGTTGGTAATCGAAAACGATGACAAAAGCTACAACCTAAAGAATTGTTTAGACATCCATCAGCAAACCGGAATACCCGTAATTTTCGATATATATCATCACAAATGTAATAGTTCGGGTGAATCTGTAAAGAAAGCCTTTGAAAGATTCTCAGGAACGTGGAAAGAAAGAGATGGAATTCCCATTGTCCATTATAGTGATGAACATCCGACTAAAGGGAAACCAAGCCATTCCGAACATATGAATATTGAGAATTTTAAAGAGTTTACGAAAAAAACTATAGATTTCGATTTTGACTTGATGTTAGAAATCAAGGATAAGGAGAAGAGCGCATTTAAGGTAATAGATATCCTCTCAGAGGACCCCCGAATTATAAAGAATTAACCCCCCCGATACCCCAAGTCCATCATCATTCCGTATACGACTCCCAAAACGATATTTTTCAGAACGGGGTGTTCCTCGCCTGCCAAATCAGTGCGCTTTCTTAAATGTGGCATAATTTTGTTCACCACGTACCGTGTTTTGGGTTTTTCTTGATAAAATTTAATTATCTTTTGCCTAAAAGAGCGAATAAAATCTCTATGCTCCTCTAAAATATAACTCACATTAGAACGTCCATTAACCGCACCAAAATGGCAAAAACCAGCCAACTCGGCATCAATCCCTTGGAGCTTCTGAAGCGTATCCATATAAGTTTCGTGATTATAAAAAACCGGCATGGAGGTCGGCATCGTAACTAGTTTAGTTGAGTGATAAATAGTCCCTACTGCCTCACCGAAAAAAATAAAATCAATCTTGCCGTCTTTCATAAAAAGAGGACACTGATGATCTGGGGTATGACCAGGGGCGTTTAGAATTTTAAGAGATACCTCGGAATTATTGACATGGAATATTTTTATTGTGGAATCAACTGTGTGAAGATCTTGAATATCTTCTATGGGCTGAATTAATTCAAAAGCATCTCTATCAATACGTTTCATTTCCCCGATAAAGTTGCCGAATGTCCGTTTCGCTCGGTTTAAATGAAATTCATAATCGTTCAGTAACTCCATTGTTTGCTTATTCGTCAAAATCTTCACATCGGGACTGTATTCCTTTATTCTCTCATATAACTTCCACATCCCGCCCGCATGGTCAAAGTGGTGATGGGTAGGAATCAAATATTTTACATTTGTCAGATCAATCTCGTGGTTTTGAGCAAATTTCATTAATTTGCTAACCTCAAGACTGGTCCCACAGTCTAAAAATACAACTCCCTCTTCAAATTCGGCGATAAATGAAGAAAGAACCCTCGGAACTCCGAATTCTTTAAGATCAACATGGTATAAATATTTATTGACCTTTCCCGATTTCGTAATTATAGGGTTACAGTCCATATCACTTGAATAAATTAAGAACAAAATAATAATTATCCCATTTTAAATTATAGCAATAGGGGAAAAATTAGAGATAAAATTAGAGATGAAGTTTTTGCTTCCAGAATTTCATCTTATTCTGGAGTTGTTGGAGCTCAGCATCGCTTAGTTTATTAGGATTCGTCTTTTGTGTGTTGCTGCTGAGTTTAATTTGCTTAAGAACGCTGCTATATCCCTTATGTTCAGTAATTTCATTCTGAAGTTGGGTTAGATTCTTTGAGATTTCAATACCAGTCATGGATCCCAGATTATTCAGAATTCTTTCAAATTCATTACTCAAATAAGTGTTTATATCCATGTCTGAGGTAAATTCCGTTTTTTCAATCACGGCGTCAGCTTGTGGCTCGGAACTCTCTGGGGATGGCTCTGGAGCTGTTTCTTTTGTAGATGTAGATGTGGATGCGGGTTTCGGTTCGGGTAATTCCTCTTCGCTTTTGGGGGCTTGGGCTGGTCCCGATCCAGGTTCAGGGAGTGATGAGGATGAAACTGGTTTATTCGTTGTTTCTGGGGCTGGTTGGGTTTTAGGAGCGCCTTGAGTTTTTTGTTGTTGCGAAATGGCCGATGGTTTTGGTCCTTGACGTGCTGTAGAGGTTTGTACTGTATGCACCATATCTTTCTTAGCCCCTACCCAAGCGTCTTCCAAAATGGGCACGAATATTTTTATGTGTTCTTGAATAATACTCCCGATGCCCGCAATTTCTGTGATGGTTTCTCCTTCGACTTCTGTTTTCGAAACAATCGATAATACGACTTCTTCATAATCCCGATTGATCCCCCATAAGTTTTGGAGCTCTCTGTGTCGATAGGAGACATTTGGCATCTCATCAAATTCATGTAAAATTTTACTATGCTCCTCTCGAGAGGGATCAATAAAAGTGGCAATTCTGGTATTTATATGACGGGGGCGCTCTTTAATTGGTTCAATATCAATATCAGTTAATTCCGGAGCAACAATTAAAATTCGCATTTTCGCTTTTGAGATCTGATCTTTGATGTGGGCTTTTGCTCCTTCAATGGAACGGATAAACCAAATATCCTTCATGGTTACGCCCGATTTTTCCTTCGCTTTCTCCCAGAATTCGCTTACCGTTATCTCACTTTGGCCTAGACGTTCCAAAATCTCACCTAAAATATCGTCCAATGTGCTTATAATTTTATTTGAAAAAGTATTCCTCAAAGAGTCAAACGAGTCAAAGATCTGATTTGAAATACCAGATAACTTTTTTTCTGCCATTAAAACGGCTTGGCTGAACTTTTTACTAATCTCTGCAAATATTTCTTTTATTTCTTTTCCAGATTTCGCACTAGATTCTGCAATTTCATTGATATTCTCCAGACTATCCCCAATGGAACTCTGAAGCTTGGTGGTAACTTCTGTATTAAACTCCTCCGTGGTTCTCTCCAATCCTTCACTTGATACCTTTTGAATCATATCTAATTGCTTTTTGAGCCCAATTGTGGTTTTTGTCACGGCGTTGGAAGATATCTTTTGAAATTCGCTCAATTGTTTATTAAAACCGATTTTAGCCTTTTTTAAACCATCATCGGAGACCTCTTGAAATTCATTTAATATTCCAATCAAACTTTTGGAAGATTTTTCGAGACTTTCTTCAAATACGGATTGTATCTCATTTAATTGCCTATTTAGTTTCTCGGTGGTCTTTTTCATTCCTTTTTTAAAGGTTTTATCAATAACTTTATTGACTGTCTGCTGTAGAACCCCTAAGCGTAATTTTTTTAGATTTTGGGAAATATTTCCTTGAATCGCCTCGAACTGGCCCCTTAATTCCTTTATCTCTTTATTGAGTGTGCTGGATATTCTTTCGTTAATCCCCTCGAAATCAGAAGTTAAATCCGTGATTTGACTTTTCATCGTTCTGTAGATTTTTTCGTTGACGTCTTCGAATTGATCCGTCATTTCTCCTAATTGGGCTTGCATGCTTTCCGAAATTTCATCATTGAGCGAATCAAAATTTTTCTTTAAATCATTTATTTGACCCTCAACACTCTCTTCGATTTTCGTACTAATGGATTCAAACTGGTTTTCAACTTTTTGGATTTGAGTGTTCATAATCTCCGTTGAATCCTCCTCAATATTGGAGATTATATCCGACATTTCACGGATTTGATCAATCTTGTCCACATTGGATTCAAAGACTTTTTTTTGGGAATAGAGTCTTTCTAATGCGTTTTCTTTCAAATCTACCATAAATTCACTGTAATCCTTTAACCGTTTTACTCCTTCTGTCTTGGATTCAAGTTCTTTAAAAGATTTGTTCAATTCCTTGGGCGCTTTTTGTTTGATATTGGCGATAAATTCATGGAATGTTCTTAATTGACTAACTATCGCCGCGTACGGAGGCAACGCGGAATAATGGGGTGTCGCTCCCACAATAGTTTTAAATAATCCCTTATCCACGAATTTTTGCGCGACTTTTTGCGCTTCGTCTTTTGTTTTATTCAACAAAATAGCTAATTCGCCTAATGATACGGCATCTCGACCAGTTGTGCGAAAATAAAGTTCGATTTCCTCATCAGTAAGATCAATATCACTTAACACTTGCCGGGTTAATTCTTCTGAGAACGAAATTTCCTTCTCTTCTAACACATCTTCAAGCTCAAAATTCTCCACTTCAAGTTGTTTGTTAAAAAATACAATTAATTTATGCTCGGGTTTTCCATGGATATCTTCCCTTATGAGAGGAAATTCCTTAGTGTTCTTATACTCGTCGGCTGTAAATGTAAATTTGACATCCTTCAAACACATTTTACACGAAACTTCAACTTCGACTTCCTCTTGATCTTTAAATAAATACACGTTGAAACAACACCTTTCTATAATGGTAAAAAATTTTAAATTTTAAAATTTATTTTAAACTTAAAATTGGACCTTTTCGGGATAAGAAACTTCTAATAAGTCTAAAGCCTTTTCGGCGATTTCTTCAGTAATTATATTAACATCAAATGCTTCCTTAATCTTCGGAAGTAGATATTCTGGAAACACAATTAATGGTTTTATATCCGTTAATAATAATATCCAAGACCTCTCATCTTTATCCTTAATTTCGGTAATCACGTGAAGGTTCTTTAACTCATCGAGAATCATTTCTGTATCTGCCCACTGCGAGAGGATTTTGGGGATCTTGTCAAGAGGGTAATATTTGCTTCTCATTAACGCAAAAAAATCGTAAATGTCGGGATTTAATAAGATAGATGCTATTCTTTTTGTCTCTTCAGGGGACTGTTCTAAAGGCTCGTATTTAGAAAAATAATCCAAAACCTTCTTTTTATATTCCGGGTACAATTTGCTCTTTGATTCTTGATCCTTTAAGTGTTCTAATATCTGTTCTGGGGGGACTCTCGTTAGCATGATATCTTTTGTTAAAAAAAGATACTCTCCTTGATGCTCCTGGTCCGTTTGACCTTTTTTTGTTTTCCCTTTAATCCAATCTCTTCTAATTAGATTAAGCTCTAAAAAAGGTTCAAGTAAGATATCAATATTTGGATTTGGTTTCACTTTTTCCAGTTCATATTTCACTTGTCTCTTCGATCTGGGATATTGACGTAACAGTTCTAGAATTTTCCTTCTCTCATCACTATGGAAGATAAGCGCAGCCTTTTGTAGTTTATCAAGATTTGACAATCTTTTTACTTGAAATTCGGTAAATTTTAATTGTTCCTTTAATTTCTCATTTGTTTTTGTAATTAAGGAGAGTTCCCTGGAATTCTTCGCACGTAATAAAGTCTCAAAGGTGGTATCAAGTTTATCGGCCATATCTTTCAAAATTTTTTCAAAAATCTCTACGTCATCATCAAGTTCAAAAAGAGAAATTGCAAGGAATTGAGACCCGTCATCCGTTTGCTTAAAATAGGAGAACACTTGATATGGGGTTTCCTTTAATCTTCCAGAATAGAAATTGCTATAATCTCCAGAAACGCCATATATTCCCGTAGTATGCTGATAAAAAATCGCAAAAATATCATTTTCCACAATTAAATCTGAATAGTCATTTTCGGAAAAAGCATCGTTATTAAATATTAATTGCAACGGTCGAAATTCCGGTTCAATTTCGCCAGTTTCCTCATTTTGGTTAAGAATAAATTGATAGGTTAAGATTGCTTGAATCATACTTTTTTCTCCCTCTAAACATTTATAAATTTATAATTATGTCATTAATATTTTTTGAAACTTAAGCTATAAAATATCAATTAATCAATATAAATATTTTATCTGTATCATAAAACATGTTCTTTTTTTTTTGCTGACAAATATTGTGAATATTCCCGATTTTCTGCTTATTATAATTAATAGACAACTTTAAAATAAATTATATATATGAAACAATAATACTTAGTTTATAACATAGTTAATCCTCTTAATTGGTGTTTTTTATATGAATTTACAGAGTAAAAAAATAATAAAACATTTAGTGTTGGTTATTCTTTTTTCTTCGTTTCTATGGGCAAGCAATTTTCAATATAACAATAACAATTATGATACCCAGAATCTTGTTAATAACCATTTAGAAAATGAAAACACAAGTAATCTTAAATCTCAAGATATTAGCGATAGTAATCAATATAATGGAATTGGTGAACCTTGGAACGTGACGCATTATGCTAACCGAACAGATAGTAATCTTAATATCCAGTTTGGAAATGGGACATATGATTTAGCCCAGATTCCTTTAGGGTCTGGTTGGCAAGGATATAAACTTGAATCGAATATTTATGATTTATATGATACTCGAAATTGGAATAACGGAACATTTGATTTTGGTTCGATGGATGCTTATAATAGTGGAGATGACGATGATCATTTAACTTCAGATAATGCATTCCAAAATTGGACTTTTGATTCAGAAGATTATGGAAGTTCTACAAATGAAATGAGTGGAAACTATATAAATAGTACTTATACAGAGGGAGACGGTCATAATGCCATTGAACTAAGAATGGACGGAGCTGACGATGGGGGCAACTATCATTATGATACTGGAGATATTTGTTATTGGAATAGTTCTATCGAAATCCCAAGAGGGAGGTTGATTGATAGTCAGTTAAATTATGAGGTGAATCCGAACTATCTGGCAAATTTCAATTCTTGGGAACTTGCTTTTTCAATAAACGAAATAAAAATATACTCCATAGGATCATATTCATTAAAGGAATATGGGGAAGGGTCGTGGCACAGTTTTTCAATTCCACAAGGACTTTGGACGAATACAACTAATGTTTATCCTTCTATATTAAATGATTCAAGTTTAGATCTTGAAGTCTCTCTAGAATATACAGCAGATTCAGCTACCTATGCGAGTAGCTTTACTCATATTGAGTATCAACAACTATTCATTGATAATGTAGATCTTGAGGTAAAGTCTGAGGTTAAACCTTCCCAAATCCAATTACAACAAAATGAGACCGCAGTAGATGATTTAGATTGGGGAGAAGGAGAAATAGAATTAGAGGGAGATTGGCAAGGTGAACAAGTCACCTCAAATTTTAGTTGTAAAGATACTTGGGAATTAAGCGAATTTCAGATCGATTTAGACACGGATTTAAACCTCTATGCAATAAAACATAGTCCAAATACTAATTATGCTACAGATACGGAATCGCTGGGAACAAACTTTGAAATTTCAAATGAGAGTAAAGCAGAATGGGAATTTTATGCCTATTTTTCCGTTCCATCGGGTTATGAAGAAGATGAGATGATACTCGAATTTCCCTCCGATATAAACATTACGTGGGTTTCTGAACCCCAAGATCCCAGCAAAAATAGGTTGGGAAATTGCGACAATTCAACGGATGGGAAATTATTAGTCGATGTTAGTGCTATTTCGACCACTCCTGACGGCTTCTGGAATTTTAAAGCAGAATCACCAAATTACTGTAAAGATCTCCGTATCTATAAGAATAAAGCGGGAGAATGGCTTCAAGATAACGAATTCATCAGCGGGGAGTCTATAAATATTACCGCAGGAATCGAGGATTCCGAACTGGTGAGCACTTATCTTGAACAGACTCACGCCAAACTATCAATACGTTTTCCTAATGGTACAATATGGAACGAACAGACGCAATACATCTCACCAAATTCGAACGGATTAGTCGATTTTGATACCTTCCAGATTCCATCAAATCCTCCGAATTATGAAGTTGGAGAATATGAAGCGATTGTTACGTGGAATAATTCCTATGGTGATTTCGGATTAAATGAGACAGGAATAATCTCTAATACCTTCACCGTTATTCATAATTCAACATTGACACCCGAATCCGTGTATTATGAAGACGTAACCGAAGATTCCACCATCAATATCAGAGTAGAATTTCAAGACTTAGAAAATGATGAACCGATTCGAGATGCGGATATCTATACTAATAACTTCACTCACCCCAATAAAAAGGAGGTTTTCGGGGAGATTGGTACAGCTCCTGGGGTATATCAGCTCGAATTCAATGTTAGCGGTGCCGAAGCTGGTAATAACACCATCACAATTTACGCAAATTCTTCTCAATATATAAACCAAGAGATAGAAATTACCATTGGCGTTAATTTAGAAACTGCACTCACTTCAGATAAAGAGGCTTTAAATGTTATATGGAACGAAAATTTCACAGTTCAATTAAATTATACAGAATTAACCACAGAAGATGGGATTGATGCTGAACTAGCTCACAATTGGGATGGTAATACGCATACAACCCAGATTAGCACAGGAGTTTATAATCTTACATGTAATACCTCGCTTTATCAAGTAAACCAAATACATAATTTGGATATTGAACTGGATGAATTTGGGTATGAAGCACAAGAGTTACGAGTTAGGGTTGATGTGGAAGAGAGACCTACGTCTTTAACCGATATCGAACTGAATCAAACCATCCAAGATTCAATAACCTTTCCGCACAATGAAGTACTTGACATACGGGCAAATTTTACAGACGAACTATCGGATACGTTTATTGATTCTGCTGAAATTCGGTTAGAAAAAGGATCTGAAATATTAGGTTCGTTTTCCAAAGTAGATACCGAAAACTTATATCATCTTTCCATAAATACAAAAAACTTAGATTTGGGCCTAAATTCGCTTGTTATTACCGCAAAACAGACGAATTACTCTAAATCATCAAGGGGTATTACAGTATATGTTCAGGAGCGGGATACCTATTATCACCAATTGTTCTTGGATGGGATGGATAAAACGGAAAAGAGGAGTATTACCTTACCGTGGAATGAAGATTTACCCGTTTCCGTTGTCATAAATGACAGTATATCGGATGAATTTATCTCAGAAATTAACAACCTTCAATTAACTGGTCAGAATATATCTGTTACCTTAACAGAAGAAAACGGAAATTATACGGGTATTATCGAAGCGGGAGAACTGCCTGTGGGGACAACCAGGCTCACCATCAGCGGCACGAAGGAGAATTATACAATTAATTCGCTCGAAATATCCGTATCCGGAAATTGTTCTCCGACAAAAATTTGTCGGACTTGGTCCGCAGTAAACGACGATTCAAAATCAAGCATTATATTTTATTTC
>JAWOCD010000119.1:0-20389 GCA_046483985.1 Promethearchaeia archaeon | reverse complement strand
ACTGGTATCTATTGAGCGGACACAGGGATTTGACCCGAGCATTGAAGATTCGTATGCGCATTTCAAGGTAAATCCGTTTCGGAAAGTTGACTGGGATTGGAATAAAGACACTGATCTAATCACGATTACTATTAACTCGAGTTTAAACGTACAAAAATGTTACTTTAAATATCAGTTTAACCCGTCACAATTACATGATTTAGAACTCATAAGCAATACAACCTCGGTCTTCGGACTTTCCGACTCGGGCGATTACGAAGGATATCTGTTCTTTTATGTAAATGAACTGCCAGAAGGGAGGTCGGTCGTCAAGATACATATCAATTATGTGGAGCCTCTGGAGATGCTATTACAAGGTCTCCCGCTTATCGGTGTGGCGGGCGCGTTAATCGGAGTCTATTACTATTTGAAAAAGAACGAACAGATAGTCGAAGAGATCGGAGAGATATTGTCGAGTAAGTTGAAACCGTTCATCGACAGATTACGGCAAGATGAAGCAGATTGGGGAGAAATACAGGAATTCAGAATCAAAGATGGTAAAATAGAAGCGAAACCAGCAAAAAAAGGAGGATTTAAATAATGAGACAAAAAATAAAATCGGGATTGAAAATCAAAATGATTTCTAATACCCGAAAAGTTCCGAAATCTCAAAGTTTTTTTCATCGCTTTGTATTCATATTCATCAAAAAATCACAAAAAATCACAAATATATCATATAAATCAAATTAGATATAAAAATATAAACTAAATTCAGAGTTGAAACTAAAAAAATGATATTAGATATTAGAAGTGTCGCGGATGCGGGAAAAGAATTTTTCGATGTATTTCTCGTCTTTTGGGCGATCTTGGATGCGATGTTCGCTTGGATCGAACAGCAGTTTATAAATGTATTTCATGCCATACCCGTAGATGCCATCCCGTTCTTGATGGGTATAGTGTTAATGAGCGCCATCGAGTTTATAGCATTCCTTATCAACCGTATGGATACCAGCACAAAACGGGTGACGTTAAAGATATTTTATGCGTTATTGGGGATATTGTTGTTTTTGATTTCGTTATGGCGGCTAGGCGTAGTGTCGATGGTCGAAAAAAATGCCGATTTCACGGTCACGCTCACCAAATTAATCGTGTTTGCGGTCTATATTATCTTTATCGTAGCGGTGATCGTTTCCTTTTGGAAGCAATACGGCACGGAAATCCGAAAAGGCATCATCGTTATTCTATGGTGTCTATTCTTATTGGTGACTTGGGTAATTGCACCCGTATTTCAGAGTTTTACGCTGTCATTCGACACCGCTACTCAAACAATATTCTCGGTTCTGTTCTTTGTAATCCCGCAAGGGCTGACAAAATATCAAGAATGGGCTAAAAAAGGAGTGTGAATCGAAAAAATGAACGGATATATAAACGCGCATATACGCGTTAAGAACAGAAATACGAACAAGTCGCTTAAACTCAAAAGCGTGTTGTTCCTATTCATAATTACACTGTGTATTACCGAAACAGCCGTATTACTCGCAATTGGAGCGGACACCGACTATCCCGATTTTGAAGTGGATTTAAATCGGGAATCCGACTACTCAGAGCAATTCAGTTGGAAAAACATTTCCATCGACTACGGGAACGATGCGAATTATCATTATTTCTTTGTAGAATCGAAGGACGAAAACATCACAAGCGGATCTTTCGGTAATGAAGACACCGAATACAACATCTCGAGCAATACAAACAATATGTTCGTATATTCGAAAATTAACAACGACACTTTGGAAATGCAAGCGGATCGAGACCACTTCGGAAACAAAGTCTTTTTGGAAATAAACCAAATGCGATTTATTATGCAATTAGACCCGTTTGTGCCAGAAGCACCCGCAGAAGAAGATGCGGATGAAGAAACGACCGATGAATCGGAAGAAGATGAAGCAAAAGACCGAAGCGTGTCGTTCGAAGTATTCCTAATGGCGCTGATCTTTTTCAGCAACATTACCTGGGCAACCGTAGTGTTGATTATGAAGGCTCGCAGAAAAGTCTATATAGAAGCATATAAAGTAAAGGAAAACGAAAAAGGCGAATTAGTGCGCAGCAAAGAACTCGAAGTATTAGGAGAAGTGAAAAACATCGAAAAACCCGACTTCGATCCGAATCGGGGGTTATATATTTACGAAATGCGGTCGGGCGTAAAGCGGTTTAACCTATATTCGATGGTAAGTATGGAGGACTACAAAAACAAGCATCTCATCAAAAATTACCTGTGGATTCGGTATCTCCTTAATGCATACATGGATGAAAAGAGAGTAGATGCCAAAGAGGAGCAAGTCGGCTATTCGGTTCCCGTAAAACTGGCGAGATTCGTTATCAAAATGTTCGAGTGGAGTTTTCACGGCATCCCGCTCCAGCTGTGTATTTACTTGGGTATTCTATTACTCTCTGGTGTGCATTTTCTCATCGCACTTACGGTATCCGTTCCTATGTCGCTAATAATCGCAGCAATATTGTATGCCATCGACAGCAAAGTCAATTTCAAGAAGAAAACAAAGACGGTAAAGAAGGAAAAACATCTCAACCCGATGGAGACTAAGTTTGAAGTCATTGATGTATATGAAGTGGATGGCGAAGAACTCATCGAAACCGAACTCGAAGACGGCACAAAGGAGCAGAATTGGAAACCGTTTCACAACAAACGCGTAGAGGCCTACGAGAAACTCGTAGAGATGCGGCAGAGCGAGACGATTCGCATAGATAAAAAATCGATAGAGAAAATCGGACAGACCCACAAAGAACGCGATCAACTCAAAATCGAAGATTTACGGAAGTCATATATAGCCCGCAACAAACATTTAACCGAATTAATACTCGAACAGCGGTCGCAGATTAACGAAA
Source organism: Promethearchaeia archaeon (assembly GCA_046483985.1). Taxonomy (GTDB): domain Archaea; phylum Asgardarchaeota; class Lokiarchaeia; order Sigyniarchaeales; family SOKP01; genus JAWOCD01. Next base: position 17,509 of record JAWOCD010000119.1, on the reverse strand, counting down.
AGAATAAACGCATTCAACAACTCGAAAAGGAAAAACAACTTGCTAAAGAAAGTATACGCCAAGAAAATGCCGAAACGATGAAAGAAATTGACCGTGCCCTGGATAAGAAATGGGGCGGTATTAAGAAATACTTTGTCGATATGTTCGGTGACATCGCAAAAGAAGACTTCGCTGGGGAGATGAAACGCCTGGTGGAAGCACGCGCAAAGGCGGAAGGAAAGGACATAGATATGGATGTACGACAGATTAAACAGATGCTCGTCCAATTATACGAACAACAACAGCAAAACGGCACACCGATTGACCTAAACCTAAAGAAATTGGTAGATTTTGAACGAAAACAAGCAAAAAAACAAGGTGAGAAAGCAAATGGCTAAACAAGAAATAAAGCAAGATGCGGACGACAACAACGGAGCGGAAAAACAGAGAAAAACGGAGCAAAGACGCAGAAACGCGTACGACAAATGCCCGTGGGGTAAGTTGCGATGCTACAAAAAAGTCGGCAAACGCGTGTATATATGTCCGAGAGCACCGTGTAGATTGAGCGCAAACCGATTCGGGACACACGAGCGCATTCTAGATCACTACATTTGGAACGAAGATTGGGATGATGCTTATTACTATCTACAAGACCTACTGCAACCGGTTAGATTCGCGTGTCCCGTGGAGGATATGAAGAGAATACGCGCGTTACGACATCATGGAAAGGAAATCGAACTGACCGACTACCCGCAGGGATGCCGCATATTCATAATTAGTAATAAACTGAAGAGTTTAAAACGGGATTTGGTGCGCTATAAATACAAATATGCGGGCTACGAAGATGATGAAATCGGAGAGAAAACGAAGGACGCGTATCGCAGCAACCGAAGCGAATTCATCGACCATATGGACGCGTTCATGGACACGCTTAAGCATTTAGCAAAAGATGAAGAATACACGGTCGAGCGGGAATTCGAATATTTCGAGCATTTAGAAAGCCTCTATAAATTGGCAATCAAAGCACACGAAGAAGGGCTGCAAGCAGAGACGGGAATAGGAAGCCATCTGGAACAAGGATTCGTAAATGCCGCAAAGGGCGGTGGACTACACCGCAAGATCGGGCAGAAAAACCGAAAGCGAATAGAGAAATTAAACGAAGAATGGGGAAACAAAAGAGAGATACGAAAAGAAATAGAAGAAAAACACAAAAAGGGAAAAAAAGAAGGTGAAAAATAAAACATGGCGCAATTCACACAAGCGATGGGTCAAATGCAAGGATACCAGCCCACCATAGACGATTTTATCCGCAACACCGAACAATTCGAAGCGGAAACATTTGGATGGCCCGATAACCAAGAATTTCCGAAGGATCATTACGAGTTTGTCCCGTTTACCGCTAACGGTACGGTCGGGATCGGTAAATCAACGCTTGTAAAGCGGTATTTTGCAAATGTAATGGATACCATTTGGGGCGAAGGAAATGTTAATTTCTGCGAAGTCTACGATGTATGGGCGGCAATTGAACAGGTAAGTCGGTCGAATAAGTGGATTCATTTCTTGGTTTTGGATGATGCGGTCGATGTGTTAGATTCGCGGCAGAGTATGGCGAATGCAAAGATGTCGCAAGTTATCTACAAAATTCGACACGAATTACAAGATCGAGCAACCGAAGAAGGTAGCGGCCACGCCGGTGGATTAGTATTCTTTGCCGTATTAGCACAAGACCAAAAAGCGGTTGATAAACGACTGCGGGAAATGTGTGCATTTCACATATTCAAAGGATATTCAAAAGCAGCCGAAGAAATGATTTGGGATGATAATTTAGTAGATTTACTGAAACATATGGACGATGAGGCGGTCAGAAAACACAATTACGAGTGGCGTAAGACGGCTATTGCGGTTGATAAAGACGAAATGTTTACCTTTTTCTATGCCGATACACGCGGTTTAAAGAATATCCAATTTGTATATGCCAAGGCGGACAATATGGCGGCAAAGCAAAAACAGAAACTCATCGACAAGATTCTGAAAATAGACAACTTTGTGGAGTGGAGCAGAGCACGCCAAAAAGGGCGATTACATAAGTTGTTAGATGATTTAAAACAATTAGAGCGTAAAATGTATATTACGGACGGGTGTTTCACAGAAGTTATTTATAGGGCGATCGATACATTAGAGACCCAGAATGAGCAAGAACAAACTGGTGAACGAAATAGGCAAACTCAACCAAAAGAATATCTAATGGAGCCAAATGATAATGTGAGCATAATTAATGGGAATTGGGAAATACCTATAAAATGTCCAAAATGTGGGAATAACCAGATATATACGCCCAACTCTGTAGATACCCTTCTGAAAAGACCTAGAACCAAATGTAAGAAATGTAAGAAAAAGTTTGATATTGAAAAAAGATATATATTTAAAATTAAATCTATGGGAAATGCGCAAAGTTCCCATACAAGAAATGAAATTGAAATGCAAAATCAAGGTGTAATTGCATAGATGTGTAATATAGATGAAATAATCAAAAGAATTAATGCTGAGATTTTAAGGCTTTGTGCAAAGCGAGATTTCTATTATTCCGCGCGAAACTTTAATGAAGAGGCAAAGAAGATAATTAGAGAGACTAAGAATCGGGAGACGACAGCCGGACTGAACCCAAAATGGGAGCAAATTAAAGTAAGTACTAAGAGGAGGTAAAGATGAGAGAGAAAAAGAAATATGTAAAAAAGAAGGTTAATGTAAGCGGATATACCAGGAAAGACGGTACAAAGGTAAGTTCGTATTCGAGGAAACAGAAAGTTCTAAATCCGAGATTTGGCGGGGAATTTATCTCATTAGAAAAGGCAAAAAAGGAGCATGAGAAGCGGAGCAAGAAAGCGCAAGCTGCTGATTTTGAGTATGTTGGAAGATTAGATATTTCTGACATTTCTGACACACGAGAAATAGCATGGGAAGAGTTAGAAAAAGAGGCAATTGAGAAGCTCGAGAAGTATCCTATTAACGAAATTAAGGAAGCCGTAGAGCAGCTAAAGTATTATCTTGAGGATGAAAATGATTCAATTTATATCTATCGTCTTTTTAATATTTATACCGAGGAAACTCCAGATAAGTATACTTCATGGTCCTTTGACCCTTCTGAAGGTTTTAAGGATGAGGGAATGAAATATGTAACACATCTCGCTGAAGCTGAGATAGATATTAAGGAAATTGATCTATTAGATACAATAGATCAATTAGTGAGATATCCAACTGAACATGAAGCGATTATAGAAAATCCTGAAAAAATACAAGTAACTAATATTGAGTTTGACCCAGATTTATCCTCTATTCAAAGGGAAGAGGTTAAGAAATATATGGAGGAAGAAGGGATTACTCTAAATCTAAATAAAGGTAAAAAAGAAGAGCAAAAACCAAAAAAAGGGAGAGGATGGTGGGGTGAAAGCGAACGCCATTCAAAAGCTGATTTGGAGGGTTTTGTTTTGCATAAGAAGCACCAAACCGAGCCCGCAGCAATCGGACATGCACGAGCATTACGGAAACGCGGGGCAAAAGTAAAGCGCCATGGAACTAAAATATATGTAAAATTTGAGGAGGATTAAAAATGGGAAAATATAAAAAAGTGAAAAAGACTCGTACTGTTTATATTTTCGTATGCGAAACCTTTATATAGTCTCCTTGATATTATTATATTATATGTTGTCAAATGAAAAAGAGCACCAAACTCTTAAAACTGGCGAAAATGATAAGACCCAACAAATATCCGTAGTTTGCACGAACTGCGGCCTAATCAACGAAATTGGAAACCTTGGCATGGCTCTGGATACAGACGGACATATTTTACATTATTGCCCGCGTTGTTATTTCACGGAGTTTCTGGATTCTGATGAAGTATTCAAACATAATACCGATCTAAAAAAGGAATTGGCACAGACACATTTTGAGAACGAGTATCATGTTTATTGTCGCGATGATTTTGAAACAATCCTCCGCAAATCGGAACGGGAGTTCTGGGATCATATTATTGAGGCACGGGAGAAAGCTTATGAATGGATGGAGGCCCAGAGATGGAAGGAGATTGAGATTGAGATTCTCGTTTCCAACTCCGAGGATTTTGAACGCTTTCGCACCGAGTTTGCGGACCTTAATGAGACTTTTGAATTCTATGAACTTGACAAGGAATACCACAACGGATACACAAAATATTTTCTGTATTACCGAGCACCTGCGGAGTCATGGCTTCCAAAATTTCCAGAACAAACCTACTACAAAAAGGTAGCCTAACTTTCTTATTTTTTTTAAATAAATAAAACTAAATAAAAATCTAATTAGAGGAGGTGAAAACTAAAATGTGCGAAATCAAAAAAAGCATGAACGATGAAGTGATGCGGATGAAAATCAATGAGGGATTATGCGCTATTTCTGGATGCAATAATAAGGCAGTGCAAGTTGTCCTTCGCGGCAACTGCGGAGTCCCGGTCTGTAAGGAGCATCATAAATCTGTTTAATTTTAATTTTTTTATTTTCTTTCTTATGTTTCTTATGCTCTGCACGAGTATAAGCATAAGACAAGGGATATACCCTTGCCATGTAAAAGGGAAAAAAATACTACAAATAATGAAAAAATAAAAATGGTAAAAATCGAAATTGAAGTGTCGGAAGAAGCAGCCAAATTTCTGAATAAAACGTAGCGAAGAGGAAAGATTTTCCCAAGACAAATATTTTAGCGATAAAAACAAATTCTAAATATAGTGATTAAAGTGCAGTTCAAGAAATTAAAACAAGAGGTTATCCGGATCTCTAAGATTAAAGACCCCAAGGAGGCGCTGCGGGAGATTCGAGACTTGGCCGCCCGGATACAACGAAAAAAGTTAGAAGCGATTCCTTCAGGGAATAAAATCTATTTTTATGAAATCGAAAACTACTATGATCCTAACCTAAAACGTTCGAGCAAACGCTCGAAGTCATTAGGGACCCCAATTCATAAGATGACCTGGGAAACACATAAAAAAAGGATTGATTCCTTGCTGGCCGACCGCGATCCCCAAAAATTAAAAGATTTTCTCCAAGGGCTGGAATAACTAATTTTCCAATTTCATTTTCTTTTTTATCTTTATTTTTTCCGACACAATTCACTTTTACTTTTAATGACCCCTCCCTCCCTCTGTTACTTAAAGATAAGTGTGTGCCGGATTAGTATATTAGTCAAATATTATAAAGCATTTTTCTTATTAGATAAATATGATTCAAAAATCAAAAAATAAAATATCTATCTGAATAACAAATGAGGAGGTTAAAAAACAAAAAAATGTCTCAAACTAATAATAAAAAGAGAATTGAAATTTCCCTACCTGAACAATGTTATTATTTTTTTAAGGCAAGAGCAATTCTAAAAGGGAAGAAAATAGATAAAGAAATTGAGGACTTTCTAAAAGAAGAAGGGGAAACACTAAAAAATTGCAGTTTTCAAGATGCGCTTATTTAATCTTTCCTTTTTCTCTTAGCATCTCATAAGTGCGTTTAATACAATATCGGGCAACTTCTGTATTTACTTTCAACCCTAAATGAGTTTTAATCTTTTCAAAAAACTCATAAATTGGTTGATCCCGATTCTTTTTTAGTATTAGACGGACAACCATTTTTTCATCTTTTTCTGTCCATTTTTATCCATAACTTTATAAAGGAACTATTCTTCTTCTCTTACATAAGTTTTTGGCTTGTTTAGTTCCTTTTGGTTTTTTCTGTCCATTTTTATCCATAACTTTATAAAGGAACTTTTCCATAATAATAATGTCTAAAATTGGATAAATTAAACTAAAAAAAATTATAAGAGACTATAAAATAATGTCAAATCTAAAAACAATAGATCTAAGAGTCGCCCTCAATAAATCTGGAATAGCATATCAGAATTTTAAAAAGATTAAAAAAGCTCTGGGTTTAAAGAACAATTCAGAGACTCTTAGATTTATTCTAAAACAAGCTGCAAAAATGCCTTTAGCAAATCTATTAGAGGAATCTATGCAGTCAGAATCAATTGAGGTGTCCGAATAAATGTCAGATCAAGAAGAATTGTGGTTTGTCTGCAATAACTGCATGGGGGAATATTCTCCCAAGGATTTAGGACTTTTCATCTCAGACGAGGATAATAAACTTGCTCATTTCTGCCCGTACTGTGGTTTTTGGGAGTTTACTCCCAGCGACGAACATGATTGGGAAGATGAGACTTTTAAAAATATTCTCGGAAATGGCCCAGAAAGGTATTACGAATATCCTTCTGTGATTTTCCGAGAGCCCAGAAATGAAGGTATGGTCAAACTGCATAAAAAAAACATGGAAAACCAAGGGAAGGTTAAACCTGACCTTCCCAAATTTTCAGAAATTATTACATAATTTTATTTCTCATTTTTTTTCAGAGCGAAAAAAGAGGGAAAAGATAAAATGATGTCAAAAAAGGAAATCGCGGAAAAGAACATCAAGGAAGGCCGCCAAAAAATCTTTAAAGTAAAGGAAAATCAAATTCAAAACAAAATAAAAAACAAAATAAAGTGATAAAAAAAATGTTTGAAAAAACAAATATTAAACTCGAGAAAACTCTTGCTGAAAGGGTAAAGAAGGCAGCTCAAAAGAAATTCAAATTTAGAAATATTGAATACAATTCTGATGCTGTCAGAGAAGTATTAATCTGGTTTCTAAAAATTGGAGATGATTCTAAAAATGGTTGATATTGTACTCCCAGAGAATCGCAGAGGTCGGAAAAGCAAGGAATTCAAGAAAAAATATGAGCAGCAATTACAAAACTTCGCTGATGCACTCATGGAACTTGATTCGCAAATGAGCGATAAAGTAAGTAGCAGAGGTTGGTGTTATCTTTTAGAGGGTATGGGGTTAATCAGTAAAGATCAATTTGACTATGCGCAAAAGATTATCAATCGCTGTCGAAAGCGCGGTTATTTACCGGTTGATTTCGTGGAACTGGATGAGGCGCGGGATTACATTAATGTAGAGCCTTTAGCAGAGGGAAAATCAGATCCCAAGGTGATCATTAGGCGTAATCTCGATTGGGTCTTAGAATGCGAAAACGACGTACGAACTGGATTCTGGGAAACTCAAGATGTCTATATACAGATGCTCGTAGAGAAAGTAGATGTCCGCAATTTATTCAAATCAATATGTAGTAAATATCATATTCCCATCGCGAACGCGCGCGGGTGGTCAAGCATACTCTCACGCGCGCAATTAGCTGAGCGCTTTAAGAAGGCAGAGGAATTGGGATTAAAACCGATCCTAATGTACTATGCAGATTTTGATCCCGCCGGGCTCTTAATTGCCGATAAATTGAAAAAAAATTTGCGCGATCTCCGGAAGGCCACAGGGTGGGATCCCAAAAATTTAGTTGTCGATAGATTTGGTCTCACGTTTGATTTTATAAATCAAAATAATCTTATGTGGATAGATAATCTCACTACTGGCTCCGGACGCCGCGCTGATGATTCTCTTGACTATGTTAGCGATTACATCGAAAAGTATGGGAGGCGCAAATGTGAAGCTAATGCAATTTTACCAAAACCAGATATTGCTATTAATCATTGCGAAAAAGAGATTCAAAAATGGTTAGGAGACAATCCTTTTGAGACTTATGACAAGGAACTTAAAGCGAAAAAGAAACAAGTCAAGGAACTAAAAGCAAAACTTTGCATTAATCGGCAAATTAAAGAATTAAAAAACTCACTTTTAAATGGAATAAATTCAAATCTTGACTTGAATTTTTCTGAGTCTAAAATCTCGATTTCTGAGGCGCTTGAAGCGATAAATCAAAATCTTGATTTGGATTTAGGCATAGAATTAGACTTTATGCTTTCTGGTCTTAAACGAGTTAAGGAAAATCCAGAAAGCAAAAGCATTAATGTAGTTATAAATAGATTAAAAAAACTCACAGAGGTATTAGATTAGAAAATGATATACGAGAAAGGTAAACTCTTTCTTAAAAAGAGAGATAACCCACTGGATTTTTGTCTTTTGGTTATTGCGCTTTGCGCGATTGATTTTGCCCTCCTCACCCTGTACCATTTGGGTATCTCTCACCCTGTTATTTCCCTTTCTCGGTCAAAATTAGCCTCATTTCGAGGCTATAGGCAAATATGCCTTTCTAATCAAAAATATTATCAAAAATTAAAAAAGTGAAAAAAATGAAAGAAATTAATTCAGAAAATTTGAAGAAAACAATAAACGATGCATTGGAAAACCTTGAGATGACAAAAGACGATCCGATCTTGGTGCAAACGAATCTCAAAATGATTAGGAATGCCTTGGAAAACGTGCAAACGCACTGGTATCGAGTGAAATGCCAAGAATGCGGTAATACATTTAGTTTAAGAAAACTAAGAGCATTTCAAGTAAATCAATGGGTTGCAGCAATTACATGTCCGCATTGCGAATCTGGCTGGTTTTCCATTGAAAAAGTGAGGAGAAAAAAAAGTGAAAAATATTTCGATTAGTTTGCCGGAGATTTACATTGCAAATCTGCAAAAATTGATCGATCTCAATATAATTCCTAATCGCAGCGAGGGCGTTCGAACTGCAATTTCCGAATTTCTCCAATGCGAACTTGAAACTTTAGAATTGCTCGATTTTTATAAATCTGGGGGTGAGAGGCTTGATCTGTGACTATTGCGGAAAGTTAATCATTAATTCAAGAACTATGCATACATTCGATAATCCCTATTTCAAGAGAGGCGCAATCCATAAGACCTTTTGCAGCAAAGAATGCAAAATGAAATACATTAAAGCATTGAAGGAGATTCCAAAACTTGCTTTAGATGAAAAGGTTGTACTTGGAAATTTAGAGGAAAAAAAGGAGCTGAGTTTTATATGAGTTTAAAAGAGGATCCGAGATATAAACAAAAAAGGCAAGAGTTTAAAAGAGGATCGAAAAGGCTCATAGACATAAAAGAGCAATTATTCAAGGTCAAGGATAACTTCTATGGAGATTTCAAATATAACGAGGACTTAGAGAGAGTACCAGAGCCACAGAAATATATTAATAAAGCGATATATTCAATCGAGGCGGCGCTTAAAGAAATCAAAAAAGTAGAATTAAATTCACTTTAAACAATTTTTTTTTATTTTAATCAAAATGAGAGGTTTAAGCAATCAAATGCAAGAAAAAGAAAAAAAGAGTTTTTTTGACTGGGAACAGCAATTTACCAAGAAAGAAAAGGAAAAATCCCGAATGGGGATTCCGGCAAAAGAATATGAAAAAATTATGGAAAAATTTAGGAAGGATCTTCCTGATGATATTTGATAATTTTAATATGCTCCAGGCGGTTAGGATCCGGCGCATAATTGTCTAAAATCTAATAAAAACCAATGCGCGCGGTGAGGTACGGAAAGGGGTTCAAATCCCTTCTGGAGCGCAAAAATATATCAAATAATTTAAAATAAATCAAAAAAAGATGTGAAAAGAATGGAAAAATATATAAAAATGGTTGAGGATGCACGTGAATTTGCACAGCATCCTATATATGATAAGGCTGAAACAATCTCGGGATGATATAAGGCATGGTAGAATCAAAATCGAAAAGAATTGAAATTGATATCGAAAGAATTATAGAAAAAATTCAGAAGATCTCAAAAGCAGTGAAAGAAAATCGAGAGAAAATAAAGGAGATGCAGCAGCAAAAATGAGCAAAACAATTTTTTTAATATTAAAATTTGACTTTTCGCTGCAGCAATATTTTGCATTTCGCTATTGTTATGACAAGAATAAGGCAAAAACATTCATTAATCAAGAAGATAACGGATTTACCGAATATAAAATAAAGGAGATAAAACAATTATGAAAGCGTTGAATTTTAGTATGTTTCTGAATAAGTTAATATCCGGTGAGAAACAGCAAAAAATACTTAAATTTAAACCGGATTTTAGAGAAGATGAAATTATCTGGATAAAACATAAAAAGAGGCGCCTATTTGAGGCAAAAGTCATAGAGATATATCATAAAAGACTAAAAGAGATAACGCAACAAGAAGCGCAACAAGATGGCTTTAAATCGCGAAGGGAATGCATAGTAACAACCATGAAATTTTATGATTTTGAAAATATAAGAGAATACTGTTTTATCGTAAAATTCCGCCAAATTAACAGAAAAAAGAATTCAGACAAGAGAGATTTACCATTATTCAAATCAATAATGGACTTTTAGATAAAAAATAAGGAGGTGAGCAAATAATGGGATTTTGGAAATGTATGGGGTGTCAAGCAGAGATACGGGATAGCGATATTATCCACACAGAATTACAGGGGATGGTTACTGAGATTTGTCCATGTTGCAAAAGCGCAAGTGTAGAATATATAGAGACGAGAGAGGACTATTAATTTAACTCATAAAAAAGCAAAAAGGATAACTACAAAAAGAAGTTTTTAGATAAAAATGAAGATACAGATAAATTTATTCGGAGAAAAAGTAATCAAAAGGCGCTATTATAAAGGGATTCTCGAAGTTGAGAAACTTCTTCCCGGGGTTGATTCAATGGGAAAAAGCCTCTATAAAGTTTTAGAATCCAGAAAAATAAAAAATAGAATGTTCACACAGGGGGAGATTTTTTGCGCCCCTGTTAGATTAAATTGGAAAAATGAAAAACAAAAAAGGTGTAAAAATGGTAGAAAATAAGATAAATAAAGAGTCTGGTTTTAAGATAAATAAAGAGTCTGACAAGCCAAGCCGTCCAAAAGAAGAGATAATTAGCGAATTTTTGTACTTCCAAAAAATTCCTCAAGAAATAAATAAAAAAATAGTTGAAAAAGGGGACTTTTATCCCTCTATCTCCATTAATTTAGAGCAAGTTATGTCTTATAGTCAAGATCTTTTTGATTATATTAGAAAAGATCCTGAGGCAGCAATACATTCCTTTCAAGATGTAATTCGTAAAGAATTAAAAGTTCAAGCTAAGATTGAGCAAGATTTAGATCGAATCATGAAAGAACGTTTTAGAGATGTACACATACTCTTCGATTATGAAAATGTAAAGGATTTAATACCCTTAATTTCAGATATTTCAAAAGATCTTGAACCGTATTCATATGAATTATGCAGATTTAGAGGGCGTTACAATTCACTTAATCTTCGGAAAGAAACGAGAGCGAAAGTAACTTATTTTGAATGTCTTTTATGCGCGACAACATTTGAAATCCCGCAAGTTGGAGAGGATTTTTTATATCCGAGATTTTGCATAAATAAAAGTTGTAAAGCAGATGCAAAGAAAGATTTTAAGATCATACAGAAAAAAACAAAGAGAAATGCTCATGGCTATTTTCTAATGAGTAATCAAGATATGAATCAAAGTTTTTATGAGTTAAAATGCGAAACAGATACAAAATATAATTATTATTCGCAAAAATTAGATAAAATAAATATAAAAGAAGAGATAGAAGTAATTGGTTTTTTGGCACTGAGATTAGAGAATAAAAATAAAAATAGGTTTACAGAATATATCAATGTAATTGATATACGCCCAATCAAGCAAAAAAAGATTGACGAAAGAGTCATAGAAACATTAAGAGAGAAATTAGATAAAAAACAATCATACATTGAGAAACTTGTTGATTCTTTGCACCCTCTAACATATTTAATCGATCTTTTCTATCCAATTAAATTAATTAGTAGTTATGCTTTAATTACAGGGGGGAGTTGGAATGAAAGAGATAATATTCGCGATACTCTTAATATAATAATTGCTGGAGAGGGTGCTACTTACAAAAGTTCAATTGTAAAAAGCATAAAGAGAAAGGCAGGGCGCGAACACATGCAATTCACAGAAATAAACGAAAAGATGAGTACTGCCGGTTTCGTTGGAACTGTACAACGCGTAGAAGATCGATTAGTCCCAACGGTACGTTATGGGCTTTTGGTAGAATATACCAACGGAACTCTCGCACTTGACGAGAGTCAAAAGATGAAATTAAAAATACTTGAGTCATTACGCTGCTTAGAACGCGGATATACATCAATAATACTTGATGGGATTAATGTAGAGCCTCCAACAAAAGGAAGCCTCATAAATATCTTAAACTGTGTTAAAAGAAAGGACGGTTCGTATAATCCGGAGTTTTCTTTTGTTGAAAACATCGGGTGGAAGTCTGAAACGATAGGAGCACTCTTAGGGCGCTGGGACTTGTACTATATAATTGAAAAACCCGACAAGTTCGTTGACTCCAGGATCGTGGACAATAGATACAAAATCAAAGCGAATAAACTTCTTAAAACAATTTCAAAGGATTTGGAAATAAAAGATTTCTCTTTTCCAAAGTTTATTGAAAACATAAAAGATGAGAGACAAAGAACTAAGCAAAAGATAGACTATATTCATTCAAATTGGCTGAGAGCAGCAAAAGAGATTTACAAAAAGTCAAAAATACCAAGAAAATACGAACTAATTCTTAAGAAATTTTACAATAAGATTATAGAAAACAGTTTTGGGAGCAGAGTAAGTCTCAGACCTCTGAACACAAGTGAAAAAGTGTTACGCGCAATTTCTTCATTACACTTACGTAAAAAAATAAAAGACAAAGATTTTTCCTATTTTAAGAAAAATGGTACGCGGTATATCCTTTCTCTTAGAGATAATCAGTTTGTACAAAAGTACAGCATTGATATAAATGAGATCTTTAAGAAAGTTTTCAAAGAATTCATAATTACACAGAAAAAACAAGAGATAAATACAAATGAGATTCTAAAATTAATTAGAGGATATATTAAGCGTAACTATTATGCTGATGAAACTCAGGAAACCTTTGAGGAGGAGATTGACGAATTAATCCCTAATAGAACAGCTCTTAGAGATAATTATCCGCTGAGAGTAATTTACGAGAATAACACACAATGGATGGAAGAAAAAGGATTTCAATTGATTTCTGTTAAAAAAAAAGGAACAGTAATACAGAAAGTATGGGATATTGATAACTCTAAAGTTAGAGCGATTTTTTCGCAATTAAAAGATTATCTTATTTATGCATCAGATGACTCTTTAGAATACAATAATGAATTTATATGGTCATTAGATACTGAGTTAGAAGATATTGCAGAAGAGGAGATTAAAGGGATTTTAAAAACTTTAGAAAAAGAAAAAATAGTTAAAATTAAGGATAAAAAGATTACACATCTTAAAGAAAAAATCTGAATTACCTGGATCTCAAGTCAATTTTAAAAAAAGGAGGTGAGAAAGTTGGATTATAAATTATTGCGCCAAAAACCAGAGAATTTCATAAGAATACTAAATAAATGGTCTGAAGGGTATAATCTGAAATTTATCTGGTTTGAACCTTCCCCTGATCATGATGTTTTTCATGCATTAATAAAAAGAGAAAATAGAAAAGAGATTTTAAATAGAAAAGAGATTTTATATGAAGAAAATCCTTTTTTTGGAGATAAGATTATACAAAAACTTAAAGAAAGATATAAAGGAAAAAATCTAAAAGAGTTTGGGGAGGAAATGCGAAAAAAATTACTTTAATTTTTCTATTTCTTTTGTATTCTTTTTTACATCTTTCATTAGTATATCTATTGCGGAACTTATCTCAGTTATTTTCTCTTGCAGATTAAACTTCTCTACAATTAGATCAGTATTTAGAACCTTGCCACACTTCCAACAGAACTCGTTAAACTTGTTATTGATCTCAGCGCATTGAGGGCACCGATATCCTTCAAATCCTTTTATTTCTTTTCTTTTTATTGTTTTATTATTTTGATTAAGTAATTCATTCCTTAAGTCAGAGTCATCTAAATGTACATATACTTTTACTTGATCAGAGTCTTTTGCCCAGCCAGCGAACCTTCTTAGTTGAGACTCATTTAGTCTACGGTTGGTCGCTAATTCTGTTAAACGAGAATGCCTAAAAAGATGAGGATTAAGATCCTTTTCAAAATCATTAAACTTTTCTTTTGCTGCGGTTTCAACTCGATTTACAAGAACATTAATATGATTAATTGTATAAGGGAATAATCGATCCTCTGCACTAAAATTAGAGTCATTAAAGAATTCCCTAAGAAAGGGAACAGACTCTGTTAAGGGAATATTTCGCTCTTTCGTTTTTGATTTTGGTAAATATAGATTCGCATAACCATTCGCAAACTTAATATCCTTTTTTCTAATAGAGAGTAATTCCCCTCTTCTACAGCCAGACTCATAGAACAAAATTATCATAGTTTTTAGCTCGATTGAATCTGCTGCTTTCAGTAGTTTTTCAAGATCCTCACGCGAAATTAATTCATTTTTATTTAATTCATTGTCTTTTTCTCTATATTTTGGAAAGCTATCAATTAAATCTGTACGTTTATGATATCTTAGATACGTTTTGATGTGTGTAATTTTTAGATTCTTTGTACTATTTCCCAGATCCCTAAAGTATTCACTTCCAATATAGGAAATTATATCTTTTTTATGCAATTGGTTTGCATTTTTTAGCCCAACTATGTTAAAGAATTGCCTAAGGGCGATCATTTTTCCGGTTTGAGTACCTTTTGCTAAATTTCGCGCCTTAAGATCCCAAAATTCTTTAAAATCAGCATTTTTTAATAGATCATTTTCATCCACAGGCATATATAAAAAATTAGAAAAATAAGTATAAAAAGTATTATATTCTTTTTACAATAATAAATCTTATATTATTCTGATTTGAATATAATACCTTGCTAATTTTTAAAGTAAAAGGTAAATTATGAACTTTTTTCTTTTATTTTATTGGCTAAAATCAATTTTTTGTAAAATTGAAAAGATCCTAATTTCTTGGAGATCTTTATTAAAATTAAAGAGATTAGGTTAAAGTCAGACAGATTTTTACAGAAAAGCCCTAATCCTTTATTTAATAGAAAGGTTAATTATCGATATTTTTGATAACTATTATTGAAAAGATTAATAAATCAAAATTGTTAATTATAATATAATTAACAACTTGTTAGATTATGAAGGTTTCAGAAAAAATTAATGATTGGTGCATTAAGCATCGCGTAGCGCTGGCGCTTATTGTCTATATTCTCGCGCTTGGAATGATTAGAGATATCCATATTTATTATACAATTGTAATTACATTTATTGGCTTTATTGCTTTTGTAGTCTTTGAAATTTATGTAAATATTGTATATGAAGAGAGAATGAGGCAAAAAGATGATTAAGGGTTTTTGGATTTATGCAGTTGTACATTTTGCGCATACTTTACTCTATCTGATTATGGAGCCACATTTAATGTATGCATATCCAAAAATAGTTAAATACACATATATTTTTACAGCGCTTTTCTTTCCTATTACTTTATTATTTATGATCTCTATATATATTGCCAAAAGGAGCCTAATAAGACAAGCAAAACTTAAAGGTATCGAGAAAAAGCAGGTAGGTTATTATTTTAAAGTATCCGCAGACAGGAGGCGAAAGTATGAGGCTGAGCGAAAATGAATGGACAATTCCCGCGCTTATGGAGCCAAATGACGCGGAAGAGACTATTTATTTCTGTACCGTGCGCGATGCTTGGTTTCTCTTTATTATATTTATTTTATTGCTCGGATTTACGCTCTATTTACTAATAAATATATATAAAAATAGGGAAAAGCGCCTTGAACTACTGAGAGCGTATTATATGTTTATTATTTTTGCTTTTATTATCTGCGCTATTTTACTCATATTTCTCTTGAGAGTTTTAAAGATACAGATTGTTGAGGGAAATAAGAATAGCGGGATCTTGTTCGCTGGAATTGTCTCGCTTCTCTTTCTGGTCTGGATTAATGTAACCTTTGGGAAGTTATTCGAGAACGATTCTCTCCTTGTCAAATGGGTTTTGATTGTTTTTGTTCTTTATATTACGCTCGGAACAAATTTCGGTACAGTTGGATTTCGTATTGTTTTTAATA
The DNA here is from genome assembly GCA_046483985.1 of Promethearchaeia archaeon. GTDB lineage: Archaea > Asgardarchaeota > Lokiarchaeia > Sigyniarchaeales > SOKP01 > JAWOCD01. Next base: position 1,629 of record JAWOCD010000119.1, on the reverse strand, counting down.
CTGATGTAGTTATCCCTGGGATTCTGCAATATTATGTTTTTGAATCAAATTCCAGGGTTGGAATTGAATTTATGTTTAACAATTTAGGTACGCTCCTAATTATATGGGGCGGATCAATCATAATTAAAAGCTTTTAGAGGATTAAAATGGAAAGAAAAAATAAATTATTTGGTTTAGTATTTGGCTTATTTGCATTGCTTTTAGTAAGTAGTATCTCATACATTGGCGGTGCAGATTATTCGTATTATATGCAGTCGCGTCAGCTTGATATTGAATCCGATCCCAACAATTTACTGTACGAAAATGCAAGTGACACTAATCAATTTAGAAATAAGATGGAGTCCAATGTACGCGTTATGGGAGATAACTATTTTGGAGTAAATAAACCGCCAACATACTCCGGGTATGCCGTAAATCAGTTTTACTTTGATACTCTTGATGATGATCGGGCGTTTACAAGCTATTGGGATAACAAGGAACAGAATAAAGAGACTGAAGCTATCTACGGTACCGATAACTATAATGTAAACAACGGCACGGTAAAAGATGATAATATAGCAAGTGAGGGAAAAATTCCAGAAGATTATACATTCGGGGATGATTTCTCAGATGGATACGGTCGATGGGAAGATATAAGTGATAATGAAATAGAGAACGGGCAGTTACACCCACAGAATACATACGACCAAAAAATACATACGATATTGGTAGAGACTAACTGTTTTAACAATATTTCTCTGTATGAACACGGCGAATTTACTTTCCGAGGTGGGATCAGTGAGAACGATGATGATGATCTCGACATTCAACTTAAATTTACGGCGTGGGATGAATACGCTACATTTGACTCGTATGACACATTTTTAGGCACGCTCTTTTCCAAAATTGAGAGCGATGCTTGGGAAAATACTTATACAGTAAATATATCCGAATACCTTAATTACGGCAGTGATTTGGTTATTTCTATGGACTTATGGGCACAGGACTCCACGGACTGGTCTTTTGTGGAGTATGTGGACTTTAAATTTGAACAAGGAGAGCCTTCAGAAGAAGAATATATACAGAAATACAATTTAGAAAACAATTGGACGACACAGAACGGCACGGTTTCAAGTGAAGGCAATTTAAATGAAGTAGATGGGAATTATACTACAATAAAATCATCTAAGTTTATTCAAGATAAAGAATACCCATCTACTTATAATTTTGATGATGATAATATCGGTTCTAACCCGGATGGGTTTGATGATTATAATAATCCAGAATACTATTCTGTTGAGAATAGTTATGATGATAAGCATAACCAAATTGTAAGATTGGATAATCCAAGCGGAGATGTAAGTGAATTTAGTGAGGATTATAATGATATTGGAAATATTACAACAGAGTTTTGGTTTAATATGAGTGAAAATTATGATAAAACACGTATATTTTCTTATGAAGCAACAACTGGTACGTGGAAAGATAATCTTTATATTTTTACAGATAATTATAACTCAACTCACTTTAATGTATGGTTAAAGATATCTAATGTCGGGACATCTAATTCATTAATACTTAAATATAATGAATTTAATCATTATAGGGTTAATTTTGATAATTCTAATGAATTCTGTAAATTAACTATTA
>JAWOCD010000116.1:0-5990 GCA_046483985.1 Promethearchaeia archaeon | reverse complement strand
GCCTCTACATTATACTATCAATTATACTCTCATGCTTTATATATAAAAGGGTATAAACTGAAAAGTCCGAGAGGGAACTCCCATATTCAAATTGTGAAGAGTGGGGATGGAAAATTCTAAAATTGGTGTAGCCTCGTGGTTCGGGTTCAACTGATTGGAGCGATTATCCCGTGAGGCTTTATGTGCCGGATTATTCGGATTCATGCTATCCGACCGATCATCATTTGGTTTTCCCATCGATTTTCACCTCCATCTATTATAGTTAAACATGTTTTTATCTCTCCCATAAGTCAGCAAATACAATGTCTACATGATTGAAATCCAATTACAGCCTTAGAAAGGGTTATTTTTCCCTTTGAATATAACTCGAAAACCCAAATTAACAGGCTTTTCTCTTCAAGTCGTTTAAAACTAAGACCGGTCAATTCAAGTAAATCTTGGGGTAGTTCGATATTTATTTTTTCTTTCATCGTCTACTATAAAAGTAGGGTTTCAATATGTTTTTTTAGCGCTTTTTAGATTTTTCTCTCGAAATAATTTAAATTTAAATTCAGAAAAAGAGAGAGATAACATTTAAAATGAGAAATCTAATACCTATGATGAGTAACAAACTCAAAACTGCGCTTTCAAATATTTGCTTAGGGATTTTTGGAGCGATAAAATGACCTATTCTTGTAACTATAGCAATTACCCCCAGACCAAGTAGAAATAAAAGAAATAACTCTAAGGGAAATAAACCATTCCAGATAAAAATGCTTAGCTTGAAAAGCGAAAGAATTACGCTGACTAAGGCAAAATTGGCAATAAATCTTTCTTTATGATGACCTGTTTTTTCCAGCGTAATAACGTTAATAGGGCCCGAGGCTCCAATCAGTCCCCCTAAAAATCCATACATAAAGCCTCCAGAATATACATATACATCTTTTAAACTTGCTTCTTGGATGGGTTCTTCCGGAAGGGCGTCATTTTTTTTGTGTTCTATGAATTTGGAAATTACATAGACGGTGATAAAGATTCCTAAAAAGAGTTCAATCCAGTCCAGCGGGGCACTTATAATTAAAAAAGAGCCGATAATCACGCCTAATATCCCCGCAAGAACATTTTTCTTAAGAAATGGAGGATCATAAAAATCCCTATATTTCATCGCATTAAAGATGGATAAAATGAATGACCAAAAACTCGATATTACCACAGCAACTCGAACATCTAAGATTAGACTGGTCAATGGAACGAAGATTAAGATATCGCCAAATCCGAGGATTGAACCGACCAGCATAGCAAATGATAAAATCAATAAAATAAAGACCAGATCATCCATTCCTTGTTAAATAAAAAAGGATAGAAAATGATAAAAAGTTTGTATTTCATCTTAGATTTGAAAATATCTATTCTCTAAATAGATTTAAAAAGGCCATTGGTTTCAAATAGAAATTATTGAGTTATTACAACTTTAAATCCTTGATTTTCAAAAATATTGCTAATTTCTTCCAATTCTTTCTTGCTAAGTCCTCTTTATCCAAGTATATACTATAGGTTGGATTCGAGCTCAGGCTGGACTGGTAGAACTCGGGTGACTAACAAGCAGTTGGCCGAGGAATTCCATCTCCCGCATCAGAGCGTGGTCAAGCTCACCTCTCGGGGGACGGACGCCGGACTCTTGAAAAAGACACCCCCGGAGGACCTAAAATTGGGCGGTCCTAAATATTATTTCCGGCTGACCGAGGTGGGAGAGACCCAACTGCGACGGCTTTACGCCGATCTACGCGCCATATTCGGCGACGAGGAGAAGACATCGGCACACCCGGAGGCCAAAGAGGGGACCGTTATAATAATTTTAAGTAAGTCTGAATTCTCTCTATTTCCTTCGAGTAACCAACTTTTAATTTCGCTCTCCTCGGTTGGCTACGTCATCTTATTCGTAAGATTTATTAGGTTCCTTTGACAATTTTACATAAAACTTCATGAGAAAATTTTTATGAGCGGACTTATGAGCGGACTTAAAACTTTAAAGGAAGAGGAAAATCGTATCTTTTTAGTCTTAGTTATATGGCTTATTACGGGATTTACGGTTATTCAGTTTTCCCAAGGTTGGGGTATCATACTTTTCGCTCCGTTATTATTTTTATGTGTAATATTATTTACCGTGGCATTTATTCTCCGGAAGAATGTTAAGGATATGGGCGGGAAATCTATACTTAAGTATATACTTATTTCAATTCCATTTATTATCCTATTTTCTTCGCTTATGGCTTACCTTTTCATTTTTATGGTAATAATCTCCATCCTTTCCTATATTTTTATAGTTGCCGTGTTCTCAATGAATAGCCTTTACCAAAAATCAATTAAATTTGATGAAAAACTCTATAATTGGCCCACGCCTATTAATTTTATCGCCAGAAGCGCTGTTTTTGGAGGCGGATTGCTAATCTCTGTTGTCCTTATGCTGTTCTTTGCGGGAGCGGGGACTATAATGCCCCTAGCTGTAAAAGAGATGCCAAATTTTTTCAGTGTTATTCCATGGTTGATGATCGGAGTATTTCTTCTACTCGCTACAATTACTTTCATATTTCTCCTCAAAGGAAAGTATAATGCATGGATTGGAGTTTTCTTCGTTTGGATTTCTCTATTTGCCTTTTATTTATTGTTTAAAACCGTTTATAGTGTCACCTCTGCTGGCGGGGAAAGCACATATGGACTCCCCATCCAGATTGCCTTATATATCTTCGATCTTTTTTTGGTTTTATTTACGTTAGGGAAACTTATAGGAGACCAAGCGGATATTGTTTCAAAAAAAACAAAATACCTTAATTCGGATGCAATTCTCATCTGGTTAATCTTTTCCAAAGCCACTTATGAATTTTTAAATGCATTCGAGGGCACGGGGGTTTCAGTTTTAAAGAGTGTTGGTTCTTTCGCGCTATTTGTGCCTCTGTTTTTGTATATGGGGTTACGTGGAATCTATAAGTACAGTGAGATCAAAAAGCGAAGGAAAAAAAAGAAAAAAGCGAAGAAACGTAAGGGGTTATCCCTCATAAAAAGTGAAAAACGCCAGGAGGAGAAGGGTATCCAAGAGGGAAACGTATATTGCTCAAAATGCGGAACAGCAAACGCTCAAGGTTCAATCTTTTGTAAAAAATGCGGAAATGAATTATAATTGCGGTTTTTCCATTATTTCTTATGGTGATATCTTCTTAAAGTCTCGGTAAATTTATCCGCAAAACTTATACAACCGGATATATCTATAAATGATTCTAATGACATCTTAAATTCTAAACTTCTATAAAAATATTTGGACCACGGGTTCTGAAATAATTGATTTTTCGGTTATATTAGGAGGCTTTTGGAAGAAAATCAAAAGTCATCCGTTCGTTGATTCCTGTGAAATCCTTTTTGATTTATCTAACGGTACCTGATAAGGTAACTAGGATTGAGATTCGCGAGGAGATCGTCGTCGATTCCAACAGTAAATTCAAAATTCAAAAAAGTTCCTGCAATTATCTTGAGAGTATTTTAGAATTTAAATAATGAATCGAAAATTAAAAATCTATCAACTAAGGACGACAAAATTCTTATCTATATCACCTAAAGATTTGTCGGGAAAAAAAGAGAGTTCACGAATGACCAAAACTTGCAATTTTCTCATCGAAAATGGACAAAAAAGACGGTTTTCCTTCAAAAAACATAAATCTATCTCTTCCGACATTAAAAGAATTGGTATAGTCAGAAATATTGTCGGTTCTAAATTTATGCATGTAAGAATTAAAAATATCGTATTATAAAGTTCCTTAATCGCGCGTCGGGCGTCCGCCGAGTCCACGGTCTTGGAAAGGAGCCCTTTGATGCGGTCCAACTACTCTTTGGGAAGGACCAGCTGCTTGATCATCTCCGCAAACGCCTCCCGCCGTCCCGCCTCGAAATCGATCTCGCCGCCGCTCACTGGATCTTCCCCTCCTGCCCGCGCGCGTTCGCCAAGGAACGCCAAGCATAGTGCGATTACATCCGCATCACGAATGTGTTGAGAATGTTCTGGAGCTCACCCAGTCGCTTTTCCACATCCGCGTCCCGAAGCCCCGAGAACTTGGTCTGCTTGATCATATACCGCAGCAGCTCCTCGTCAAACGCCAAATTTTTCTCCCGTCTTAGGACTTGAGGAAGATAGACATTTAGTGGAAAGATTTTAATGCTTTTTTCTTCGGCTTTGGATTTTACATTCTATGAAAATAACTACGACAAGATCTATGGGAGTTCAAATGGAAAGATGAATTACTATATATTCATGAATTCTCGCTTCTTTTAAATCTTTGAAAGCATGACCATTCATAATTCTCGTTTTCCATTCTGTCTTTAGCTGCTTTTGAATATTTGCCCCAATTCGGCCAATAATGAATGCTGAAAAAAATTGGAAAGAAAGAAATAATTTATCTTTTCAATTATTTTATATTATAAATCTTTTCAATTATTTTATATTATAAATCAGTACTTGATTCATCCGACAAAAATTACTTCAAAACTTTCTTCTCTTGTTGCGCTAAATTAAGATAGGAAAAAGAAGATAGTTATCTTTATGACGAGTAAAAATAATACAAAGAAGTTTCTCTTGTTATCATTTTCATTGATAACATCAGATACAACAAGGGGTCTGAGCGATTTTTCACGTTCAATATTAAACTTTAAATATAGATTTCTTTTTGAACCGAGGTTTACATTTCTAATGAATTTGATATCTCCATGAATATTTATTGCTTCTCTTTTAAGAATTATATATCCCACCGCCACGCAAACCTATCCAAATTGATAGGTTACCCTGACGTTTCATTTTCTAAATTAAAAGATGGCAGAAGATTTTCCGACGGTGTACTTCTCATAAAAGGTGCACAATACTGACTACTGATCTTCCTTTTCCATCTCCGCAAACAATTTTTCGGAGTTTTTTAACTCGATGATGAGCTCCTTGTTAAAGAGGATTAGCAACTTCACTAGTGCAAGAGATAAGAATCTCCCATTTTCATCCATGATTTAATTTATAAAAATTCTTAGAAACTTTTAAATTTTCTAAGATCTTTTTTAAGGACAGAGAAAAAAAAAAAAAAGAGGTAATATAAAATGAATCTGGATTCGACGGTAAGTTCCAAAGGTTTGGTAACGATTCCCAAAAAGATTCGAGAGCAGTTAAAAATTCAAAAAGGGGATAAAATCTACTGGATCATGAGTTCTAAGACAAAATCGGAACTAATAGTCGTCCATGACCCGTTGGATTCCCTCACGGGAAAGTATACCGAGAAAGGTTTCACATATAAAGACTTGGAAGGAAAAGCCGATGAATTACTGAGCAAAAAGGTGGAAAAAGAATCCCCTTAATAGAATTAGACCTAATAGTAGGTCTCATCTCCGAAGAAGATACACTCCATGAAATTGCCAAGGAAATATTTACACTAATTAATTCAAAACAAATAAAAAATATCTCTATCCCTTCCAGTGTCTTTTTGGAATATGAACTACTCTTAAAAAGTAAAAAAATTGAAACAAATGAAATTGTTAAAGATCTCGTCAATTTTCGAGAACTAAATGATATTAAAGAAATCCCTTTAACGTCTTCTGTGCTAATTCATGCATTTAGTTTAAGAAATCAATACAATTTAACCTACTTCGACTCTTTACATTGTGCTAGTGCTCTCCACGTAGACGGGGTGATAATTGGAACGGACTCCGATTTTGATGAGATTTCCAACTTAACGTTAATTTCGCCTACTGACTTTTTGAAAGATCACGGCGTTGACTTTTGAATTTTTTAACGAACTAATTTAGAGTTTTATTTTGTTTGCTTTTTTAGGAGACATATTTTACTTTTTTTAAATTCTCTTAAATCTAATGGAGAGTTATTTTTTACTTCATGCTCTATGAATCTCTTTAGAGGTTTTATTTATTTTTGTAAAAATTAGCGGACTTACAAATGCAAATATAAATCCTAAAATACAAAATAATAGAAATTC
>JAWOCD010000055.1:0-4509 GCA_046483985.1 Promethearchaeia archaeon | reverse complement strand
TACCTCTTCAAAACGTGTATTAAAATCTTCTCTCTCTTTACGTGCCTCTTCAAGTTGTTTATTTATGTCTTCCCTCTCTTGATGGGCCTCTTCGAAACGCTTATTTATCTCTTCAAAACGTCTATTAAAATCTTCTCTCTCTTTACGTGCCTCTTCAAGTTGTTTATTGATTGATTCCCTCTCTTTACGTGCCTCTTCAAGTTGTTTATTGATTGATTCTCTCTCTTTACGTGCCTCTTCAAAACGTTTATTTATGTCCTCTCTCTCTTCACGTGCCTCTTCGAAACGTTTATTTATCTCTTCGAAACGCTTATTTATCTCTTTGAATCTTCGATTAAAATTCTCGATTATGCGAGCAATATCCTCTTTTGTAGAAACAACGCCAGATAGAGCCGAGATGATGGCTCCTTTAATCTCATCATCCTCCCGAATTAATTTGGGAAGTAATTTAAGTAATTCATTTTTATCAATCATATCTTCAAATCCGTTTGATTCTAGTATAATATAACCATCTGATTATTTAAATTAAACGGAGATAAATAATCGTGTTCAGCACAGAAACCTCGATGACCGTAAGAGATGTGATAGTCCTCATTCAAAATTTATCATAGACGGCAAAAGAAAACACTCATGAGCAATAAATTCCTTCTCCATACTCGTTCTTATATAAATCTTGATCTTTATTGTACAACTTTTCACTTCAAGACAAGAACATTCCGGAAATAAAATCCAGCGCGGGCACAATGACGTATGAATTTGGCTGGGAGAAGCGATGGAATTATACCACCCAAGATAATGGAAAATTATGCTTCTTTAATAGAACAATATAATTTTCAAATTCAATATCCTTTGATTGAAGATCTATAATAAAATCGATATCTTGGGTTGTTCTAAAGACTGTATGAATGTTCGCAAGCAAGCCTCCAACCAAATAAAATTTTAATTGATCTCTGAGTTTATACATCTCGATTATAAGTTCTTTTGTTGATTTTTTCGGATTTCGTTTTTTTTGCCTTTCTAAATAGGAATTTATTCCGAAATTATAGAGATCTACAACATCTTTTCTAATTTTTTTAATGGGGTAAAAAAACCCCATTTTTTTAATGCGTTTTAATGCGTTTCAACCAATTTTTGTATTCCTAAAAGTTATGAGAATATTTATAAGAGAATTATTTAAATTTTTCTCTGAGAGCATTAAGATCTAATACTTTTCTCCGGTCTTCAAAATTTCCCTTATTAAGGGATTTCTGGCATCCACCATTTCTTCAAATTCTCGATTGGTGTACACTAAGGGTTGAATTGGCAACTCTGTTAGGTCTAAAACTTTCTCAATTCTCTTGAGAAACGGTTCATTAAATTCACCTACAATCAATAAATCAATATCACTGCCCTCATGAACCTCGTTTTTCGCAAATGAGCCAAAGAGGTAAACAAAATCCACAGATAACTCTATTTTAAGTCTTTGGATAAAGTCCTTTATTTTTCCATAGATTTCTTGACGATTTTCAATATCGATTCTGCACAATTTAGGCATTTTTGGGCATCCTCCTTCTCATAAAATTCAAACGGGGCCAAATTTCCTGCAAGTCCATTTGGATATCTTGTGGAAATATAATATAAATCAAGAGTTTTTGCTTCGGATTCTTTTGTAGAAAACTCTTCTTTAAGTTTCTTTGCCTCTCCAATCAATTCTTTCAATGAATGGGTAAGAATTGAAGTATATCCATGTTTATATAAAAACGCCTTTAATCCTTTCTCAGCAGCTTGTTGAGCTTGAAAACAACTCCATTCGAAATTTTCCGTGCTTAGACTACTTTTTGCTGCTTTTAAATCAGCTTTTGCTTGTTTATACCATTTCTCTCCAGGTTCAGCTATAAGAATCACAATTATTTATTTTCAGCGTAATCTCTTTAATCATAAATAGATCAATTAGACTAATTTATTTAATGTTTTATTTTTATAATCAATAATTTTTCAATATAATAATGGGAGTGGCGACTGATATAAATCCTTATCACGGACAACAAAACGGTTTCGGAGATCATAGAAAAGATCCCGGATAAAGGAGGAACCATCGAAGTTAATTAGAGGATTTTTAGAAATCCTCAATCCTCTTTGAGTTATCTAAAATATTCGGGGGATTATATTATCAAAATGGGAATCAAATGAAATTATCTTTTTGGCATTGAACTTTTTGAATAAATAAATCAATGAGGCGTCCACACTGCTCAATAACCGTTTTTCCGAACTATATTGTGTGAGAATCTCGCATATCTTTTTGTATTCCTTTTCCATTAGATATGCAATTTGAAAAAAGTTATTTTCTCCCCAAAATAATTTGGAAATTTTATCCAAATGAAAAGTACTTCCATTAAATCTCGCAATAACGAGAGTCATGGTTTCTTGCAGAACTAAATTGTTAGTTATAAGGGAGGAAATATTTTTTTCTTTTAATTGGGTAAGCATTTCATATGCTCTATTAAAATGTTTATCTTTTTCAAAAGTGAGGGCAAAGAGAAAATTAGAATCCAAAACGTAAGTCATTCTTGCTTTTACTCCTTATAGTTATTCCCGTTTCATGCCATAGAGTAATTCATCATCAGATTTATCTGGATGCGCTAATGGAGTATCCACAGCATTATTTTTCAATCGCTGTACTAAATCATCCGTTAGTTGTGGATGCTTAATCGTCTCTTTTATAAATTTCTCAAAGTGATTATAGGTAAATTCAACGCTTTTATCTAAAATATCTTGTTGGGACATCTTCTTTCCAAGTTTTAACGTAATTTCTGCTTGTAACTTCTCTAAAAGGCTTTTTTTATTCATTTTAACTGATGCCATATTAAAAAATAGAAAATTCCACCTTTTATATTTTTCTACTTCAATAAAAAAAATTTTGCATTTGAGAGATCTGAAACGGGAAAGGAAAGGGGATAAGAAGTATATCTCCATTTCTAATAGTATCAAGTTTTGGATTCATTCAATCCCCTTCCCCTTCCCCATTGTATTTTTTTTTTAAATTTTTCGTCGTAAGCATTAGATTCCTTATATGGAGTGTGATAATTCTGAATTATTAAGCGGGTAATTTAAAAATTGTTGTTAGTTTTTTGGTTTTTTAATAGTTTTGAGTTGATCCTATGTTTCCGAGTAAGATTTCCATAGTTCCCAACCCGAAAGCCTAGAAAAAGACTCCTTTCGGAAATTATAGAATTAAAGGGAGATCCTTAAATAGTCTCCATGTTGTTCTACTAAAGAAAAACAATATCTTTAATTATACAAAAATGGGGCATTTATTATTGGAACCCTTTAAAAAATGAATTGATTGTAAAAAGTAGGAGGTTAGAAATAAAAAATATGAAATTAGAAGGTAAAGTCGCGATAATTACAGGTGCGGCGTCTGGCATTGGAAGAGCCATAGCTAAGATGTACGGGGAAGAAGGAGCAAAAGTAATAGTTACAGATATTAAAGAAGATCCCCGGGAAGGAGGAACATCCACCCATGAAATAATCAACAATGGAGGGGGAGAGGCTATCTTTATTAAAACAGACGTGTCTTCAGAAGAGGATGTAGACAAAATGGTGGAGGTAACTTTAGATAAGTTCGAGAGGATAGATATCCTCGTAAATAATGCGGGAATATTCAATCAAGAGAAACTGCATAAATCTAGCTTTGAAAACTGGAAGAACTTACTGAGTGTGAATCTTAACGGTGTTTATCTGTGCACCAAAAAAGTTATAAATTATATGCTAAAGAATGGAATAGAAGGAAAGATCATTAATATCTCATCAATAGCGGGAACTGTGGGTTATGCCGAATCTCCCGGGTATTGTGCCTCTAAAGGTGCTATAACCACTTTGACAAAGGAGCTAGCGCTGGATTATGCCGCGGAAGGTATTAATGTCAATGCAATTTCGCCAGGAGTAATAAAAACCCAGATGACGGAACAATTTAGGAGTAATCCCGAGATGAAAACTTTTCTAGAACAGAACACACCTTACAAGCGATTAGGAGAGCCGGAAGATATAGCTTTTGCGGCTGTCTTTTTAGCTTCTGCTGGCTCTAATTTTATAAACGGGGCAGACCTAAAAGTAGACGGCGGTTGGACTGCTAGATAAGTCCTTCTCCAAGCAAAAGCATAGCTCTGAAGACGATCAAAAGAAAAAAGGATGTCTGCTCCTCAAATCTCAAAAACTGGAGAACATATCACAAGCTGAGCTACTCCCCATCTCATTGAAAAATACAGTGTACTGAATTTTCATAAATAAAGAAGTCTTACAAGGAATAAATTTTACTCCAATTGGTTTTTAAGATAATCCATAATCTCGTTATTTCCTTCTTTTATATCTTGTTTTAAGTTAATTGTCTTTTTCATATATTCACAGAGCGTTTCCCTCAAAATTATCATACTTTCTTTTATGTCTTTTCTCTCTTTGCGTGCCTCTTCAAAACGTCTGTTAAAATCCTGTCTCTCTTTGCGTGCCTCTTCCAGTTGTTTATTTATATCTTGT
>JAWOCD010000118.1:0-4524 GCA_046483985.1 Promethearchaeia archaeon | reverse complement strand
ATGCTTAAAGATGACACTAAAACCAAATTGACCAAGATAGCCGCTGATTTACAAAAAAAAACCGGTGAACGGGTTGATTATGATACAGCAATATCATTTCTTATCAATAAATATCTCGAAGAACAAAAAGACTGGAAAAAATTTGATGAGTTTTGCGAACCGATAAAGGATTTAACTAAGGATGAGCTGCTTGAAGAACTTTACAAAGGGAGAGAAGAGGATGAAAAGAAACATCGTGGCCATTGATTCAAGTTGCTTGATTGCGTTACAAGCAGACGAAGAGTTAGCAAACAAAATTAAGCAAAAATTATATGAGAGCTGGGATGCATATTGTTCAGAAATGGCGATTTTAGAAACACAATATATCCTATGTCGAAAAAAATCTTTTGAAATTGCGAGCAAAAAAATATCTGCATTAGTTGAGAGTAATGTTATTCAGATTGTTCCGATTAAAGATTTATTAGAAAATGCGTCTAAACTTAAATGCGAGAGGTCAATAGCAATTGCAGATTGCTTAACAATTGCGTTGGCCGAAAAGCTAAACTCAAAAGCGATCTTTTATCAACAAGAAAGAGAGCTAAAAGATGCGATTGAAAAAAAACCGTTCCAGGTAAAAATTGAATTTTTTACCACTAGAGTGCGAGAAAGCACCGTCCTTTAGGGCGGTGATGAATCGCACATAGATTTTATTTTATCGGGAAACCTCCATAAGAAATTATAAAAGGTAGAAAAATTATATAGGTAATGAGAAGATATGACTTCTAAGCTTAAAGAAGAAATTATAGAGTTTATAAGAAAATTACCAGAAGATACTACAATTGATGAGATAATGTATCATCTCTATGTAAAAAAGAAGATAAATGATGGATTAACTGATCTTGAGCAAGGAAAAACAACACCTCATGAAGACGTTATGGAGAAAATTAAACAAAAACTAGAACAATGGCAAAAATAGAATGGTCTTCAAGAGCTGAAGATGATTTAAATGATCTGTTTAATTGGGTTTTGTATTCTCTCCAATTCTGCAGACTTTGACTTTTTTCCCAATCTAAATTTCTCTGTTCTGCTATTATCTGACCTGGATACGAATAGGGTCCAGCACAATACGAATTTTTTTCTGGATTTTTACATATTTTTCCATTCCAGCCATTATCCTGGAAGTCATAATCGGTTCACATGATCATAAAAAATTTATTTTTATAACCTAAAATATTATATTAGTTTATTAATATTTATAAAGTAGAAACAGTATAAATGCATAATATTCTAATACTAAACTAAACCAAAAAAAGTGATTATTATGGGTCAGAAGTTTTTAGATGATACTATAAGAAAAATAGGTCAAAGTTTTGATAATTTAGAGAGAAAATTTGACCAAAAGATTGAAAATTTAGAAGCTACTCAGAGAACTGTAATTGAAAAAACTTCTGGTATAAGAAGTTTAGTTGAATTGAACTATGAAGAAATAAAAAAGAATAGGAACGAAATTTTAGAAAATAGAAATATTATTGAAGAAAACAAGGCTTTATTAAAAGAAAATAAAAGACTTTTAGAAAACCTTCAAGGGCTCTTAGAAGGTTAAAAAATACTTCTCTTTTAAGAATTATATATTTTCTGTAAACTCTTTTTTTAATAATAAGCCAGAAATTTTCAAAAATCTCTATAACTGATAAATTTAGATGGATCTAAGTGAAATTATTGAGTTCTGATTTAGATAAGAAGATTGAAATGTGTGTGTGTCAGTGTTGGCAATAGCTAAGATATTTCTAGACAAACTTGGACATCATTTAAATTTATCCCTTGAGGATTTGTCGAGCTGTCCCGATATGTCCAGATTTTTTCTGACTGTTATAACCTAATGCCCTCAACAGTCTATTGGAAGGACATCCAAAAACGGAAAAATTGATTAAATTCTTGCAAAGTTTCTATAAAAACTATTCTGCTGAATTTGTCATCCTCTTCGGTTCGGGGGCTAAGGGTAATTTTAATTATAAAAGTGATATTGATCTATTAATTTTAATTCTTATCTAGTGGATATCACATACCAATTTTTGTCGTAATCAGATTCACAATCTTTAAAATTAAGAGAAATTTATAGATTTACAAAAACACTCAAATAAAATAGAAATAAAAATATATTCTAAATATTAAAATGAGTTATAAAAACGAGGGAGCAAAGCTCGACTTTTTTAAAAAAAATAAAACAATATCCGTTGTTTTAATCGGATTTCTTGTATGGATAAGCATACTAATTATTGTAGCCTCAACCACATGCCGGGAAGCACCTTTCTTAGATTACGGAGTAGGGTTTCAAGACGGTCAACCTTCGAATCTTTCTGATAAATATAGTTCGGTGATCCCTCTCCTACGGTATCTCATTGAACCAATTATAGGGATCACGTTGGTTTTTGATAGTATGGGTTATGATATTATAATGGGGGTTATCTATTCGATGATTATTCTCAGAATAGGAGGTCTCATCCTCAAAAAACGGGGATATCTCCAATCGGAAAAAGCAAAACTTCTGTGGTATCCCATAAAAGATTGGATTCGATTTTCTTTTATCGTTATTTCAATTGTAATAATTTCTGCTCTATTATTGGTTTTGACAATGTTTTTAACAATCGGTTTTTATTGGGTCAATCTCTATTTTATGATGGTCATCCAGGTGTGCATCAGTATTTCCGCCTCCTTAATGGTTATAAAAATGCTTATTCTTGTCATCCGATATATTCATCCGCGTTTGGCGCTAAACTACGGCGGGAAAAAGCGCTATAATTTGCCGGAAACGAGTTCCACCAAAACGAAGATATTTCGCGCTTTTAGAAGGGAATTTGTCTATGTGGTGGGAATATCTTTCATACTTGTGGGATCAACCATGCTTTTGCAAATGATCCGCTTTCCGATACATAGAATAGAGGCAGATTTAGAAGACGGTGAAGTTCTTCTCGACTTCCACTCACATACGTGTTTATCCGATGGGTGGCTTACTCCCGAAGAGAGAATTGATTGGTATATCGCTCACGGCATAGATGGTGCTGCCATTTCGGACCACGATAATTTAAGAGGGGCGATAAGAGCCAAAGAATATGTGGAAGGCAATGATCTCGATTTTAAGGTGTTTTTAGCACAAGAATGGTCCGGTACCGATCTTCACTTGTTAATTTATGGGTTGGAGGAAGTGATTCTCCCAGAAAGACAAGATGGGATACCTCAGTTTACGAATGAATTTGATGAGACACCCAAAATAATGAATGCGTCAGAAACAATTACATATGTAAATCAAACAGAAGGAGCTTATACTATAGTAGCACATTATAACGCCTATAATGACACGGAGGCAGAACATATAGGAGAACTCGGCTCTCCTTACACGTTTGATCAATTGAAAGAATTGGGTGTTGATGGATTTGAAACTGTTAATACGTATTTCCGAGGTCCACGAATTAGAGAATATTGTATAGCGAATGATCTAATTTGTGTTGGGAGCACAGATGTCCACTCGAACGAGGGATTAAATGCGTTCGTTAATGTAAAGTTGAATAACACCGATGATTATGATCTTGATGATGTGTTTGACTCGTTACGGAAGAACACCCATGAAGTTGTGGCAATAGAAGGAATCGTGGTTCTCTCGCATATTTCATATCACAGTAATTTTCCTGAAATATTCGGTGATCTGGATATGGATTATATAGAAGATTTTGGAGGATACTTGTCCAATTTAGATAAATTCCAAGTGCTTTCATGGATTTTATGGTCAACAGCCCTTTTTGTTTTATTCATTTTCGTCTATATGCGGTCAAAGAAATCCAATCTCGAAAAACTGAGAGAAATAATTTTGTAACTATTTTGCTCCATAAATAAGACCTTGAGAATGTTCGCCAAGGGAGGATATTGATTTCCAAGAATATATTACTGAGAAATTTATAAGTAAAGGTAAAGATCCTCGTAAGCCTTTCCTCCTTTTTTCAGCTCATTTTCGATGATAAATGCTCTAAAGAGCCCTAAATCGTTGATTTAATCTCGGAAAATCCCGTCCAATTTGCCTTCGAGTTTGCTAAAATATTAAAATAAAAGTGTCTCGGGAATGAACGTTTTTCCTAAAAAAAGGTTTATTATTATCCGTTTATTAAACAATTCAATTGATTTAAGGGGCTTTAAATGAAATTATCCCTAGTTGGAATGGTAGATTAGGCGTCAGTTGTTCTTGCAAGAAAATTAAAAGACAAATAAGAGGGGGTAATTCATAATTCGACTGATAGCCCTCCGTAATCTCCGTCAATCATATCTCCACTCGGTCCCGATAGTCATCCAACTGTCGTTCCAACGCGAATATTATTTAAATTTTCAATTCTTTGAACTTTTCAAGCACAGAAATTGATTTTGTTTGCCATAACCAACTCACCTTCAGACGGAATCCCTTAATACCCCTTGATTTCGCCCACTCGTTTTCTTTATAGTGTCTTGATTTTCCATCTTGCCAATAGAGAGTCACATTCTTTTGAGCGGGATCAATAATCC
>JAWOCD010000117.1:0-3348 GCA_046483985.1 Promethearchaeia archaeon | reverse complement strand
TAATATTTTTTGAAACTTAAGCTATAAAATATCAATTAATCAATATAAATATTTTATCTGTATCATAAAACATGTTCTTTTTTTTTTTTTGCTGACAAATATTGTGAAAATTCCCAATTTTCTGCTTATTATAATTAATAGACAACTCTTGTTGGAAGTTGACATTCCAAGAGAACATCTAAAAATTTTCTGCTTATTATAATTAATAGACAACTTTAAAATAAATTATATATATGAAACAATAATAATTGTAATGTGATTAATTCATATTTATCATAACTTCTAATTGGTGCTATCTTTAATTATGAAAAAAAAAAAATTATGAAAAAAAAAACAAAATTCCTTATAACCTTTTCTCTTGTTCTGACTATGTTGAATCTCTTTGTATTATTTGATTTGAGACTACAAAATCCAGTAAATAATGAAATAATTGACCAGAAGGATAATAAATTCAATAAAAGTACTCCTAAAGATAGTTTAGGAACCTATCCTGTAATCCATGAAGATGAGTGGCTCAAGGATCGCTCTTTTGAGGCTCCCGCAGCTGAATGGAATAACCATTCCGGAGAATCGGGAGATAGTTCAGATGTTAATGCTAGTTTGACGGGAGATTCCGGTAATTATGAAGTATTGGGAAATAATGGCACATATGAATTCAATTCTGATCTTTCAAATAAATCATCTCAATGGTTCACTAAAAAGAATCCCGAAGTTCCTTCTTATCCAGATACTCATGAAATGAATTCTACAGGTGCTTGTGTTTCACATTTTTGGGATGAATCAGCAAATCAATCAATTTCAGTCAACTGGGAACAGAATCTCACCTCCACGGTAAATATGTCAGATTATACAATCACCTCTGCAAATATAGACGCCGTCGTAAATGGTTCAGTAGCTACTGATTCCGGTCATTATTATGATGGCGTGGAGGCAGGAAATGATTTAGGAGATGAAACAGATCAATATGCCACTGGAGATTACGTTCGATTCTATGTTTTAATCTCCGATATTGAGAAAGATAACGTTTATGAAATTGCCTATAATCAGACAACTAAATTAGGTCAAGATAATCCAGAAATAGCCACTATAGGTGACACACATATGATCCCCGTTACAGAAGAGAGCTTAAAGTTTTATTTAGAATCTGTTTTAAGCCAAGATTATAGAAATTTTACTCTTTCAGTAGGTATGAGAATATGGTGTGAAGATAATTATGGTGTCGATTATGATTGGTGGAAACAATTGGTAATAAACTCAGTAAATCTAAGTTTTTCCTACGAAAGAAAAATAGATCAACAAACTACATTGTCTTGGCAACAGACGGGAAATAAATTAGATTCGAGTTATTCAATTAACAACGCTACGCTGAATTTTAAATATAAAACGGATAAAGCATGGCCTACTGCATCGCCAAATTCGGAATTGAGAACTCTCATCAATGGTTCCCAATATGCGCAAACACTCGAACTTAGTGATGCACCCTCCACATTTGAGTATGCCTCTTCAGGAGGTTTTGATGTAACCAATCTGATTAAACGTGACGTCAACATATCGCTTGAAATGCAATTGTTTTTAGCCGATGATTTTCTATTGGACGAGAAAATTGCTATCTCAATAGACGATATTTCCTTGAATATCTCTTACACGGAAACAAAGGATGAAACTGCAACCGATCTCTCGTTATTCATGGACGGTGAAGATAAAACCCAATCAAAGTCAATACAAACTCCGATTAATGAGAAAGTAAATGTTTCAATCTATTATAATAATAATGATTCGGGTGAATTTATTCCCAACGCTAGTGTTACATTGACTGGTTATGGGGACGATAAAACGCTGAAGAACGATACAGATTTAGAACACTACAATATTACGATTGATACTGCAGATCTTGGACTGGGAGAGAGTTATTTCTCCATTTCGGCTTCAAAATATACATACGAAACGCAAGAAATCGATTTTACAATAGATGTGATTAAAAGAAACTCATTCTTGGACAATACTATCCTAAATGAAACGGAAGTTACAACCATTGAGGCTCCATGGAATGAAGAATTCAACATTACCACTTCCTATAATGATACCCTGACAAACAATTCCATAGAAAATGCAAACGTAAAGTTAACCTCCTCTTCTTGGACAAAAAGTTTCACTTATTCCGGAAACGGGATATATAATTTTACTCTCGATACAAGTTCATTGAAATTGGGATCCAATTTTCTCACAATCTCCGCTAGTGATGAGAATCATTCCCGAACCTCCGAAACTATTAATGTTATCGTTGATGAGAGGGAAACAGAGTTCACGGAGTTATCGTTAAACGGAGATAATAGAACAGAAGAGAGATCCATTAGCTTATCGTGGAATAAATCATTATCAGTTGGCGTGGTCATCAGGGATAAAAATACAAATGAATCTATCTCCGGTATTGACCTTGAACTTTCCAACGGGGACATCTCGGTGAACTTAACACAAGAGGATGGAAACTATACGGGAACCATCGCAGCGGGAGATTTATCGGTGGGAACTCATGCTCTTACCATCAGCGGCACGAAGGAGAATTATACCATCGATGATCTCAGAATTACCGTCAACGTGGATACTCGGGAGACCTATTACGATCAATTGTTCTTAGATGAAAAGGATAGAACGGAAGAGGAATCTATTAATCTATATTGGAATGAGTCGTTATCGGTTAGCGTACTTGTTAATGATTCACTCACAAATGAATCTATCACCGGTATTGACCTTGAACTTTCCAACGGGGACATCTCGGTGACATTAGATGATGATAATGATGATGGAAACTATACGGGAACCGTCGCAGCGGGAGAACTGCCTGTGGGCACAACCAGGCTCACCATCAGCGGCACGAAGGAGAATTATACCATCAATTCACTCAGAATTACCGTCAACGTGAATGAACGGAAGACTAATTTAATCTATAAAGAGCCGGATACTGAATCATACGAAAGCAATGTTACTTTCGATGTTAGATTCGAGGACCGTGATAATTTTCCGATAGATGAGGCAACTATTCGGTTAAGCAATGAATCTGGCTCTGAATATTGGAGCCTTTCCGAAGATTACACATGTACATTTGATAACGGGAACTACACCTTAGAATTTAACAGCACGATATTTGGGGATGAGGGGATCTTTCCCATTTACATCACCGCAAATAAAACGAATTATGAGACTTCTATAGAAAGAATTTTCATTTCAATTGAGGCGCGAGGCTCAAATTTTACGCTCAAAGTTTTTGATTTAGATGAAGAAAACTATGTAGACAAAACAGATAGTCCTTCCATTGAACGAGATGTAAACCAAACCGTTGATATTCGCTTC